>NZ_WIPE01000064.1:0-79366 GCF_009760835.1 Bacillus sp. EE-W1
TTGCAAGTTTAATTGCGCGTTGGCCAAAGCTAAGGAATCGACTTTTTTCAACCATTCATACTGCGCCTTGTATTTCGCAGGAGTAGGGAATTTTTGTTTCTTCAGTTCTTCCTTATTCTCTTTATATTTTTCATATACTTCTATTCGTTCAGCCAGCATTTTGTTATACACAAAACGTACACACCCGAATGTTTTTCGTATGAGATGTGCTTGTTCTTCTGTTGGGTACAGACGAAATTTATACGCCTTATTCTGCTTTAGCATATCCATTCACCTCATTTTCCGCTTCATTTTCCATAAGCTATGACGGTGATCACACAACCTGAACACTACAAGATTATTATCTACTTTCATTGTTATACCAAAATCCCCCTCTTATTGAAGTAAATCAAGAGCAAGACCATAATGGTTATAAAATGATTGTTAAAAAAATTGAAATTGCTGATAAAGAAACACTAGTATATTTCACGGCTAAAAATGATGCAACTGCAGCGTTTAATTTCTACGATTTTAACTCCAAATTAATCGTAAATGGTCAACAACTAGAATACCAAGACAACTATGAAGCAAAATATCCTAAAATCCCACAAGGCATGATGCCTGGCGTAACTAGTGATGCTGTTTTAACATTCCCTAAACTCCCAATTGAGCAAGGTGAATTGCAATTAATACTAGAAGGTTCGAGTGAAAATTATGATATAACTCTTGAACCATTTAACTATAAAATTAAGTTTTAAATAATAAAATCGACTCTTTTTTGAGTCGATTTTATTATTTACCATTGAAACACCAATTACTTTTCTACTATAGTTCCTTCCCTTCCCCAACAGCCCCTTTCAACCTCTGCAACATATACCCAATCCCTTTACATCCTGCTAACGGATACGTAATAATTTCTTCTGCATATAATTGTGTCACTACTTTCTTATGCTTCTTGCCTGCAAGTAAAACGATTTCATCAAACTGAAGCAAGTCTTTTTCAATCATCTGTTGTTTTAATTGTTCCACGCTAATAATCTCATCGCTCTTTGAATCAAAGGCAAGGTCATAGTTTTCTAGAACAATATCATTTGGTCTTAAAAATCCATGCTTCGCCGATAAGATAACCCAATTCTCGAAAAACATAGTTGCATATGCCTGACATGCTTTTCCGAATGGACTAATATATACATCTTTTGCCTCCATCGATCCGTAATCTGGATACTTATCCCAAATCTTCTTTTTCCCGCATGGAATTATGCATAACCTTTTCATTTAAATTTCTTACCTCTCTTCTAACTTTTTAAATATAAAAATATAGAATTCTCTACTTCTTCATACTCACCTTCTATATCTCCAATCCCCACTACGTTCCATCCATTATTTGTTTCTATCGGTTTTTCATTCATTATAATATGAACTTGTTTCATATTTTTAAAATCTTCTTCAAAAGATGCTAAAACAGGTTGATCTATCATATATGTTTTATTATGTATACTCACACTTAAAAAGGTTTTATGTAATGCTTTATTTCCGTTTAAATTTACATTCATTGGATTAAACATGTTTAATTTCATATTACCTACAATATACAGATGATACCCTTTTTCTTTATAGAATTGTTTAAAATCCTTGTCTCTTTCGTTTTGAACAAAATGAAGGATTTGCTTCGTTTCTTTACTTATTGCAATTTCATTATTAAAACTCAAATCCACATTTATATTTTGTTTTAAAAAGGCATATAACGATTTATCACTATTAAAAAAGCTCGCTTTCCAGTTAGGAAGGATTTCATCTAATAATAAACATAAAAGCATTCCTGAGCTATAGCAGCTCTTCCTAATGTTATAATTAGCTTCATATGCATCTAAAATAAATCCGCTATATTTTCGTAATGTTTCGCTTTCATCCTTTTCACATATTGCATTGTAAGCGTTCATTTCTACATACCAAGCAGGCCCCTCTATACTTTCAACCATACACTCATATGTTATAAACTCTTCTTTCATAAAACTAGTTCTTTGCTCTCTTAGTTCAATAAATTGCTTAATATAATTATATTTCTCAGCTTGTGACTTACAATGCACAGCATCATATAAACACATTCGTTCATTATTTCGCAATTGTATATTTTCTTCTAATATAGGATATAGAAATCCTAGAGATTCATTTGGAAATCTACTTTCTTTATTCAAATATTGATAGCAATGAAAAAGTTCATGCACCACAATCGCAAGTAAACTTTCATAATCTTTATGCCTATTCATATTCACGATGGCAGTTGGATAATCTTTTAATAAGATACATGTATCAGCCTTAAATTGGTCATCTCGCTTTAAAACGGCATACTCACCATCACCTTTCAAAAATAATGGATGATGAAATACATACACATGCTCATCATTATATAATGCAAATGCAGCCCTATTAAAACCAGGCCAAAGCGTATTCAATAATTCTATACTTACATCTTTCTTTATTCGATTTAATATATTGTTCATTATATGTAACACCCCTATATCATTCTACATACACCTATTCTATTCCACTTAATAACAACCCTTTTATTTACATAAATGTTAGAAAAACATATATCTTTTCTCAAACCATAATGTATTATACAAATATACATGTGATGATTTTATGAAAAGGAGGTGAACAAATGAAAAATATAATCCCTGCGCTAGTACTCTATATTATCGTTTGCGTAATCGCTATGATTGCTCCAGCATCTGAAGGCTATAATCATGTTGGCTGGAAATTGTTTGTTGGGCAAGCATATGCTATACCTATTTTCCTCATTACTGCAATTATTACATTTTATATAAACAAGAAAAAATCTACGAACAAACAGTTATAAGGATAGCAAATGCTATCCTTATTTTAATTCATTTATTAGATCAAAAATTACACTTGCAGTACTTTCTATCCTTTCTTCCGAAAAGTCAAACGTAACACCTGTTTTTTCATATATTTCTTGTATAGGTAAATTCCAATCTGCATTCGCTCCCTCTTTCAAGAAAGCAATCGCTTTTTTTGGATCCTCTCGATAAATTTGAAACAATTGCATTGCTCCTATTTGCGCAATTGCGTATTCAATTTTATAGAAAGGAAACTGAACATAATGAAATGACTCTAACCAGCTTGCACCGATTTCATCTTCTAATCCTACAATATTGACTGGTGAATATTGATACCTTTTACATACTTCAGCGTATTTCTTATCACGTTCTTCTGATGTATGGTTTGGATTTGTATAGATCCAGTGCTGGAATACATCTCCTGCGATTGACGACATTAATAAAGACAAAGCACGATATAATTGTACGCGCTGCACTTCTTTATATTCATCCTCTTGCTTATAAAAGATATTGAGCTTATCCATTACTAGCAACTCAAGACCTAGGGAATAAAGCTCAGCTACCTCTTCACGAAGATATCTTTCTTGCATGCTACTATCATTGTTAAATTGTTTATAAAAATGAAATGCATGCCCCATTTCATGTATTAGCGCGTTAATTGTATAAAATGATGGACTAAAATTAGAATACACAAAAACCTCTTTACTATGAGGAAAGGTAAAACAAGCAGCTCCCGGTGCTTTATTTTCACGCTCTTCTACGTCAATTAATCCCGTTTTTCGTATATGAATAAATTTCTCATAAAAATATAAATCTGTCTTCCGAAATATTTCTTCCACCCCATTCAATAAATCAATAGCATTTTGGAATGGAGCTTTTGGTAATTTACATGGAGTAAGGTCCCAAGGGCGATATTTTTTTACACCGAGATTGTTTTTAGAAAGAATCCCCAACTGTTCCCATATTGGTACAACATACTTTTCTATAGATTCATGAAGCTTATAACACTCTTTAATACTATAATCTCTATTTTTTTGTTTAAAAGCATACTCACTATAATTATTAAATCCTGCATGTAAAGCGATCTCATTCCGCAATTGTATGAGTTCATTCATAATACAATCTATTTCTATTTTCACTATACTTCTTGCTTCACATAAAGCGTACCAAGCTTTTTCACGAATAGCTCTATTGGGGTTATCTAGTTTTGCTTTTACGTATGCATACGTCTTTTGCTCTCCTTCCCAATTAATAGATATGTTAGACATTATTTCTCTATATTTCGTAATAAGCTTTTGCTCTTTAATGGAAAGAGCAATGTTCTTGTCATTAAACATTTTACTTTTTACCAATCTTGCTTTTTTCATAAAACCGTATTTCTGCTCATTTAATAAGTCGGAAAACGGAGACTTTCTAAATTTCTGGTCAAATTTCGCATTGTATCTTTTTAAAAGTGGTTGAATTGTATTTTGATTATACATATGTAAATTACGTTTATTTCTGTCATTTGTATCTCTATACGTGGCAATTAAACTACTTATTATCTCCTCTTCTATTTCAGCGGTTACACTCAGTTCATCCAAAAGCCAACTCTCTAATTCTGAAACAGAAGTAATATTTCGCTCTAAAAGTGACTGTAATTTACTCTCCAAATCATTAAGCATACACAATCCTCCTGTTTTAAAATTTTAATTTTCTGTTTTTTAGAGATAGAAAAGGACAAGTAGCCAATCCGACTACTTGTCCTTGCTGTGTATCTGTACTCAATAAAATTAAGCTTGGAATGCTTCTGTTAATACTGGTACGATTTGTTTTTTACGAGATACAACACCTTTTAAAGTAGCAGTGTTGTTTTCTAGAGATACGTTGTATGCTTTCTCAACAACGTTTGCTGCTTTACCGATCGCAAGACCGACAGAATCGTTAGTTAAGATATCAGTTACAACGAATAAGAATAGGTCTAAACCTTTTTCTTCTACTACTGCAGAGATAACTTTTTCAAGTTCCGCTTGGTGTACAAGAACGTCGTTTGTATCAACAGCGTTTACTTGTGCGATTTCAACTTTCGCATTACCCATTTGGAATTCTTTAGCGTCAAGAGAGATTAATTGCTCCATTGTTTTTCCGCTTAAGTCAGCACCAGCTTTTAACATTTCTAAGCCGTAGTTATCAGCATCTACACCAGCAATTTCCGCTAATTCACGAGCTGCTGCTACGTCTTGCTCTGTGCAAGTTGGAGATTTGAATAGTAAAGAATCTGAAATGATTGCAGATAACATTAAACCTGCAACTTCTTTACGAATTGTAACGCCATTTTCTTTGTACATTTTGTTTAAGATTGTAGCTGTACAACCAACTGGCTCACAACGATAGTAAATAGGATCGCTTGTTTCAAAGTTAGCAATACGGTGATGGTCAATAACTTCTAACACACGAACAGACTCGATATCGTTAGCACTTTGTTGACGCTCGTTATGATCAACTAAAATCACGTTGTCCACTTCGCTTGCAACTGTCTCAACAAAACGCGGTCCTTCTACTTTAAAATGGTCTAACGCAAATTGAGTTTCACCGCTGATTTCGCCTAAACGTACAGGCTCAGCATTCATTCCTAATTCTTTTTTCAATTCTGCATAAGCAATTGCAGAACAAATTGCATCTGTATCTGGGTTTTTATGCCCGAAAACTAGTACTTTTTCCATGTTTTCCACCTCTTCATGAAAAGGATATCTTAAAGAAGCAAATATGACAATATTTAAAGCATAATTTTTTATAAATAATTGCACTTTCTTCTATATTTTTCATCGTTTTTCGTAAAAAAAGATCATCTAAAATGAATTAGATGATCAAAATGTATATTTTATTTAAAATAAGCTAGGAGCTTGCACTACATGATTTAGCGGAAAATTTGATGCTAAACCGTTATTTACAAGGTTAACATCTATAACTTGATAAAATGCATTCCCAGTATCCGCAATTTCCCAAACAGCTAAAATAAGGTGATATCCATTTCGATCAGTAGGTACATTCGCTTCATGAGTTACTGAAGTTCCTGGTCTTGTTCCCCCATCATTTTTCACATAGAATGGCACTAAATCTAAATCAGACCTTGTTAACGGCTTATTTGGATTCCAATCTTTTTTCGTAATATAGTATTTCCATTCTTTCGTACTATGAGGTGCGGTTAGTTTCCACTTGAATGTATTCGTCCCACCGTTTAACGTAACTTTCTTCCACCTATCAACTGATTGAACGTCTAAAGCAGGAAAATGGCCTGCTCCTGCGATTTGTCCATCAGAAGGTCCTAATTGCGGGAATCCACCTATTCCTTCTACACTTTGCGGCTCGTATTGAATCGGTCCGCAATTTACATTTACCCCTTGCTTACATAAATAAGAACGGCTTGCTGGTGATTCAACATATCCATGAGCTGAAGCTTTTTCTGAAAAACCGAAAGTTAACAATCCCGTAAGTAATATACCACCACTTAATATAACTTTCTTCACCTTCTGTAAACCTTTCGTTCTCATCCCGTCATCCCCTTTCCCATAATAAAGCGAAAATAACTATAGTCGGCTAGTCATCTTCTCTACATCCATTATAAGTCAAGGAGTATAACGAAAAGAACCCTCTAAAAACTTTCTCAAATTCATTTAGTACATTATATAAATTTTATTGATACATTCAAATAACACCGCTAGAGAAATATAGACGGTGTTAAATATACTCAATTAAACTATTCGTTTATAAATAAATTACGAAATTGGCAAAGTTAGTCTAGTTATCAAATAGCCCTCTCCCTCTCAGATTTGCGGAAACTGGCTCCTTTCCGATTTCACGTGCCCATATAGATAACTGGCCGATATGATGGATTTCGTGGACAATGACATGACGTATTAACTCTCCGTGTGTACATTCAATGACTCGACGCCTAATTGGTGCGTCTCTTGAGCTAATCGGCTCTTCATTGAAGTCAGCTTTTGAAAGTTTCCGAGAATCCATTTCATTTGTCCAAGAGGTCACAAATGGCTTCACTTTCCCGTGGTATTGAGCTGAAAGATTTTTCACTTTTTGTAAGCTGGCATACTCTTCAAACAATGGCTCCTCAGGCACTGATTCACCACGCAAACCTAAGATCCACATATATTCCACATCTACAATATGAAATAGGGTATGTAGTATACTGCCGAATCCACCGACCCGTTTCTTTACCAGTTCTTCGGCCGATATGTCTTCGCACCATGTAAACCAATCATCACGAACTTGCCAGTTATATTGAAACAGTTTCAACATCACAGCAACCTCCATCTTTTAGATTAACATTTAATATTCACCAAAAGACTTCAAAATTCCTATTTAAGTAATACCTCTTATACAACTGTTAAAACCTTATACAAATTGGCCCTCAAATTGAACATTCAATATGAAGTTAATGAATGAAAAGAAAACCCCTATTATACAGGGGGTTATCAATCTTTTTACAAATCAATACTCAGACCTAATAACAGATTTTTCGTTTAAAAATATCCCTCTTTTCAAATAAAAATACTAAATCATTTTATAATAAATAACCGTTGCATCTAAATTACCATTTGGAGATATTGCGTATTCTGGTATTTTTCCAACTTCTTTATAGTCTAATGATTTATACAATCTATTAGAAGGGTCTCCTTCTCTCGTATCTAGCACTATAAGAGACCTATTTTCTTGCTTTGCTCTTTCCTCTGCTTTTTGCATAAGCGAACGTCCAATACCGTTACGTCTAAAGTTCGGGTGAGTCATTAACTTGCAAATTTCAGCTCTATGAATCCCATTAGGCTTTGTAACTAAATGTAATTGAATACTCCCTGCCACTTCATTATTTATTTTAGCAACATACAAGATCACTTCTGGTGCTAAAACAGTTTCCCAATACTTTTTTGATTCTATTTGTTCCAGTGGAGGTAAAAAACCAATTGACGCCCCATCATCTACAACCGTTTTCAAAAGTTTAGAAAGCTCTTCCATATCATCTTTTATTTGCTTAATTTCTTCAATTACTACATTTTGCATTACTAATCCCCCTTTTGTTTCATTGTACCAAGTTTTAAGGAAGGAATAACTAAATACAAAAAGGAAATATATATTTAGATAGAACATACGCAAAAGCATTACTTGACTGGAAATCGAAAACATACATTGTAAAATGTATTAAAGGTGGAGGGATTAACCATTAGTAAAACAGGTTTTGACTTAATAAAACATGAGGACAACTTTAATCTTGGCTATGAAGATATCGAAGAGATATCTATGAGCTGTAAATTCTCTAACTGCACTCATACAAATGAACCACATTGCGCAATTAAAAAAGCTATTTCCGATGGATTTCTTACAGAAGAAATAATGAATTGTTATTATCGAGATAAGAACGAATTTGAATATGTATGTAAACAAAAGAACAAAACAAAAGCTATTGATTATATGAAACAATTGAAACTTTTTAGAAAATCTTAAAACTAAATAAATAGTTGTGATTTCTCATTCCGACTACATTTAAAATTCTTACTTTAATACATCACATACTAGATAATTTTTATACTCAAATTTAATCTCAAGTAAAAGAACGTTTTAAACATAAAGTTTAAAACGTTCTTTTACATTCAATGCTTCTGATTTTTCAGTTCACTTAAACACTCTTGTACTAATGTTACCGCTTGACTCATTGCAGCTCCGCCAGCAAATGCTGCTGATACACCACATGCTTCCAGAATCTCTTTATCTGAACACCCTTGATCAAGACAACCTTTTGTATGATAAACGGTACAATATTCATCTTGCGTTGCTAGACTAATTCCTAATGCAATAAGTTGTTTTTCTCTTTTCGTTAAAGAACCCTCTTGAAAACAAGCTTGCGTGAATGCATTATATGTTTCCGCAATTTCAGGAATTTGGTTTGTAAAACTACCGATTCCTTCTTTATAATGATGTAGAACGTCATTTACTGAACTATGTTGTTCGTGTTCCATTTTATTATTACCTCCATTCCAATTATGTGTACCTATTGTAGTATGTGATGAAAAGAAGGCAATATACAACGCTATAAAAGAATGAATATTCAGTTTATTTTAACTATAATTTCAGACTATCATCCTCTACTGTTTGTTCTTTATAATTTTCCCTTTCAATTTCTTTACTTCTTTCTTCCCAAAACGTTAAACCTTCAATTCCCACATTTTTAGGATCAAATACTGGATCTTTCCCTTCTTTTTTCTGTGCTTCATAATCTTTTAACACTTTTATTGCAATTTTACTTAATAGTAGAATCGCAATTAAGTTTAACCATGCCATACTACCGATTCCTAAATCTCCAAGATTCCATAAAAGCGACGCTGATTCTACGCTACCGATGTAAACCATAATTAAAAATACAATTTTTAAAACTGGTTTTAACCAGCTATGTTTAAGCTCACGATCTAAATAAGTAAGTGTCGTTTCAGCGATATAGTAGTATGCGAGTAAAGTTGTAAATGCGAAGAAAAATATTGCGATTGAAATAAATAATGGACCAAACCCTGTCATAACAGTTTCAACTGCTTGTTGTGTATAGATTGGACCTGCATCAACATTCCCTATATTCTTTACTATAGCGCTTTTCCCTTCAGGTATAACATTATACATACCTGTTATTAAAATCATAAGAGCTGTCGCTGTACATACAACAATTGTATCGATATATACAGAAAACGCTTGAACTAACCCTTGTTTTGCAGGATGGGATACTTCAGCAGCAGCGGAGCTATACGTCGCTTCTCCAACACCAGCAACATTTGAAAATACAGCACGCTTTACGCCCCATGCGATTGCTGCACCGACGATTCCGCCAAACATTTCATTTACACCAAAAGCACTAGAGAAAATTAAAGCGAACATACTTGGAATTTCTGTTACATTCGCAATTAATACGATACATGTAACAATTACATAACCTATTGCCATAAATGGAACAAGCATTTGCGAAACGCCCGCAATTCTCTTTACGCCACCAAAAATGATTGATGCTAATAATATAACTAATAATATTCCAGTTATATATTTGCTAATGCCATTAGAGTTTTCAAATCCAACTGCGATACTACTAGACTGAATACCTGGTAATAAAACGCCATATGAAAGTGTTACAACAACCGCTACAATGACTGCAAACCATTTCATTTTCAAGCCTTTTTCAATGAAATATGGTGTACCACCTCGGTATTCATTCCCAACTTTACTTTTATACACTTGAGATAATGTTGATTCAACAAATGCACTCGCTGCTCCTAAAAGAGCCATTACCCACATCCAAAACACAGCTCCTGGTCCGCCAAAAGCGATAGCTGTCGCGACCCCTGCGATATTACCTATTCCAACCCTACCTGATAAGGCTAAACAAAATGCTTGAAAGGATGAAATTCCCGTCTCCGAGCTCTTCCCTTCAAATAATAGTTTAATCATCTCTTTAAAATAACGAATTTGCAGAAAACGAGTGGCAATTGTAAAATACACACCTGCCCCTAATGCAAAAACAACTAACCCAATACTCCATACTTGCCCTACTAACCACTCTACTAATTGCTCCATCCAAATCCCCCTTAACATTCTTTTGAAAACTATTTTATATATAAGAAAACGGACAACTATTATTAAACCTTACAGTTGTCCGCATCTCTTATTATTCCATCCCTCTATTTATTAACAGTTAGATTCTCTATTACTTTATATTTACCCAAACACTTTTCACTTCTGTGTAATTATCAAGCGCGTATGAACCTAACTCACGACCGATACCAGATTGTTTAAACCCACCAAATGGTGCAGCTGCATTTTCTAAGTTATAATCATTAATCCATACTGTTCCTGCCTTTAATTTATTGGCAACTTGATGTCCTGTTTTAATATTTTGTGTCCATACGCCCGCAGCGAGTCCGTATGAAGAGCGATTTGCTCTTTCGATAACCTCTTCTGTTGAATCAAATGGAAGTACAACGACAACTGGTCCAAAAATTTCTTCTTTCACAATTGTCATATCATCAGTAACATTTGTGAAAACTGTTGGCTGTACAAAATATCCTTTTTCAAATGCCCGTTCACCACCAGCAGCAACAGTAGCACCTTCTGCTTTTCCTTGTTCAATGTAATGTAGCACACGCTCTTGTTGCTTTTTAGATACAAGTGGACCCATTTCCGTTTCCTTCTCCATACCTGCTCCAAGTTTCACGTTATTCGCCATTTTCACTAGTTCATTTACGACTGTTTCGTAATGTTTTCGGTGAACGAACACGCGAGATCCAGCACTACAATTTTGGCCGTGATTATACATAATGCCTTGGAATGCACCGTTAATCGCTTCTTCTAAATCAGCATCTTCTAAAATGATATTTGGTGATTTACCACCAAGTTCTAACGTTACATGTTTAATTGTTTCTGCAGATTGACGCATAATATATTTCCCTGTAACTGTTGAACCCGTGAAGGCTACTTTATCAATATCATGATGGTTTACGATTGCAGCTCCTGCTTCAGGGCCAAAACCTGGAACAAAGTTTACAACACCATTTGGAAAACCTGCTTCTTTAAAGAGCTTCGCTGTATATAATAACGATAAAGGCGTTTGCTCTGCTGGTTTTAATACGATTGTACAACCTGTTGCTAGTGCAGCTCCCATTTTCCAAGAAGACATAACGAGTGGAAAATTCCAAGGAATAATTTGACCTACAACGCCAACAGGTTCATGGCGTGTGTAATTTAAGTAATCTTTTGAAATCGGAATTGTTTGCCCGATAATTTTCGTAGCCCATCCCGCATAATAACGATAATTTTCTACAGTCGCTGCAATATCATCATCCAGTGCTACTTGATATGGTTTTCCATTATCTAAAGCTTCTAACTGTGCTAATTCTTCTCCATGCTCTTCAATTAAGTCTGCTAATTTATAAATAAGGTGCGCTCTTTCAGCGGTAGTCATTTCTACCCAAGGTCCTGATTCAAATGCAGATCTTGCAGCTTTTACCGCTACATCAATATCCTCTTCTCGCGCTTCGCATACAACAGCTAAAACATCTTCTGTTGCTGGATTGTATGTCTCAAATGTCTTCCCGCTAATGGAAGGTACAAATTCACCATTAATAAACATTTTAATTTCTTCATTTAAAAACGCTTTCACTTTTGGTCTCAGCTCAATGTTTGTCGTTAACATATATGCTCTCCTCCTTATTTAAACAGCTGCATGAGCTGCAATTTTTGAAATAATCGTTTGAAGTTTTTGATCTTCTTCTTCAGTTAATCCGAGTCTCGGATAACGAGAAGGTCCCCCTGCCTGCCCGTGTAATTCCATTGAGCGTTTAACGATTTGTACATATTTTCCTGATCCTTCAAGAAACTCGCAAAGAGGTAAAATAGCATCGTTTATTTCCCAAGCTTTTTCTAATTTACCATTTTGGAAATGCTCATACATTTTCGTAACAAGTCCCGGCAAGATATTTCCTGCTACTGAAACCCATCCCGTTGCACCTACTAAATAAGATTCCATAACTAAATCTTCAGATCCACAGAAGACTTGAAAAGCACCTTCGCCTTGTCGTACTAAATCTCTTGCTTTACGAATATCTCCGCTAGATTCTTTAATATGTGTAACATTTTCACATTCTTTTCCAATACGTAGCATGAGCTCTGTACTCATATCAACACCAGATGTAAACGGATTATTGTATAACATAATTGGTATATTTACAGCGTTTGAGATTTCTTTAAAATGAAAATAAATTTCCTCTTCTTTCGGCTTACAATAGTATGAGTTAATAATTAATGCGCAGTCCGCTCCGTGTGCTTCTGCATGTTTCGTATATTCAATCGTCTCTTTCGTCGTTTCTGCTGCAGTTCCAACAATGACTGGAATACGGCCATCAACTTCTTTTAATACTGTTTCTACCATTTTTAATCGTTCTTCTTTTGATAAACTAACAAACTCACCTGTACTTCCATTAATAATAATGCCAGCTACCTTTTGATCGATAAAATAGTTTACGTTTTGTTTTACACCGTTCCAATTAATTTCTTGAAACTCATCCATCGGTGTGATCAATACTGGAAATGCCCCTTTAATTTTTTTCATATTTATCTCTCCCTTTACTATTTTATTTTAATAAAAATCCTGTCGGAAACGGATCTGTAGGGTCTAATAGAAACGTCTGCATTCCTGTAATAAACCCTCTACTTTCAAAGCGAAAAATGTATCCTTGTTCTTCTTTCTTCACTTGTTCCACTGTTATAAAGCTATTAAATATACTTTCATTTTTAAAAGGTTTATCCGCTATATAATCATTTTTAAATAATGTATGAACAAAAGACACAATAGTAGAGACAAACCCTGGCGAACGTACGATGAAGTTATCTTCATGAAATGTAATCGACTTTATATGGTTCTTTTCTTTCTGCGAAGAATCTACTAAAATAAGCCTTTTTATAAGTGATTGTTTTTGTATAGTTTGAAGTGTAGCTTCTCCCCATTTTTTCAATTCAGAAATGTTTTCAATACGAATTTCTGGCGAATACGTATCCTTTTCTACAACTGCATATACTTTATCTGCCTGAATGAGAGAGTAACTTATATTATCAGTTTGTAAATTTTGCTCAATCACATAACATAGTTTACTTTCAAAAGAAACAGATACAACTTCATCATTCTCTACATACGCATGGACTACAAATATGCCAGATAACGTTTCTATTTTGTATTGATTCGTCTCTCTCTTTTTTAAATACCCGCTTTCTAGTAACATCGTTATTACTGCGACAATGCCTCCATAATGAAGGGGAATGGATCCTTCATGATTAAAAAATAATACAGCTGCATCGACTTCCGTATGAATAGAAGGAACGACAATACATCCATTTAAACCGATAAAACCACGTGGTTCATTTAATAAGAGCTTCATTTCTTCTGCTAATTCACCTGAAAATTGCTCGTTTAATTGTTCCAAACTGGAGTAGTATTTGCATGGTACATCTTTCATTACACGAAATGCTTCACCATTTACATGTACGTCTACTGCCGTATACATTTTTTGAATGTTCATTTTACATCCTCCGTTTCATGTTCCATCGGCGGAATTAGCAAAAAGCCTTCTTTAAGTGGGTCCTTTTCATTGTAAAAAAATCTGTGCATCCCCATAAGCCAAGCTGAACCGGTAATTTTCGTTACGACAGCTTCAATATTTTTTACAAATGTCGTATTTATGACACAGCCTTTAAATAGAGAGCCCACGATACTCTCATGAATAAACTCTTCATTCATCTCAATTTTTTGATTTGCGAATAATACAGCTAACTTTGCTGATGTTCCTGTACCACATGGAGAACGATCAATTCCTCCTGGCGGAACGACAACTGTATTTTTTACATGATCGCTTTCATGAGTAGGATCTGTATAAAATTCAACATGAGTTAATCCTCTAATAAACGAATGCTGCGGATGTATGATTTCAAATTTCTCATTTATGATATTTCTAATATGAATTGCCTTATCGATAATTGTAGATGCATTTTCCGGTACTAACTCTAAACCTACTGACTTCGCATCAATAATGGCATAGAAATTTCCTCCATACGCAATATCTGCTTTAACAGTTCCAATTCCTTCGACTTGTATGGTAATATGTTTCAGTAAAAAAGCTGGTATGTTACAGAAAGAAACTTCTTTCGCTTTTCCATCTTGAACAAAGACATCCACTTCAACTAAGCCGGCTGGCGTGTCTAACTTTAACGAAGTAATTGGTTCAACTACCGGTATTAAACCTGATTCAATTAAAGCTGTACAAACACCAATTGTATCGTGACCACACATCGGTAAATATCCACCTGTTTCTATGTAAATAACACCAATATCTGCTTCAGGATGACATGGATCTGTTAATAATGCTCCTGACATTACATCGTGACCACGCGGTTCATTCATTAACAATTTGCGAATCCAGTCATACTCCTTTTTCATATGTAACATCTTCTCTGCCATCGTCTCTCCAATTAACTTTGGCAGTCCGCTAATCAATGTTCTCGTTGGATTCCCGCCCGTATGTGTATCAATTGTCGTAAAGACTCTTTGTGACCTCATCCGTTTAACACCCTTTCTGTAAAACGACTCAAACGAAGTGGTTCAATTGGAATGATTGTTTCTTTTTCATTTAATAACTCTTCAATCACTTTCCCAGTAACTGCAGCAAGACTAATGCCGTCCCCTTCATGCCCTGCTGCTATAAAGTAGTTCGGGATATGTTCCACACGTGAAATGATTGGCAAATGGTCTTCTGTCCACGGACGTAATCCAGCGTATGAACGAACCACCATCATATCCGCCATTTTCGGATAAAAACGAATTGCTCTGTTCGCAATACATTTAATAACCTCGTTATTTATCCTCGTATGAAATCCTACAAACTCTCTACTACTACCAATTAAAAAATTTTGGCTTTCTGTCGGCTCAAATACAAGAGCTACCCCATATTTTTCAGTTAAAGCATCCACTTTTCGTTTCCCACCAAATTTAGAAATTAAATAACCAAATTCCATTACTTTACGGCAACCAACGTGTTGTTGCCTTGATGCTACAATAATATGTCCTTTTCTCGGTTCAATTGGAATATTTACATCCAACATTTCTCCGATTTTCGGAGCCCACACACCAGCTGCGTTCACTACTTGCTTCGCAGTAAATGTCCCATTTGTCGTTTCTACAATAAAGGAACCGTCTATATCTCTTCTCATTTCTTTTACTTCCGTATGATTAAAAACTTTCGTACCAAACTTCTTCGATTCTGCAAGAAGTGAAAAAGCAAGAAGATATGGATTTACAGTCGAATCTGTTGCGCATTCCAATCCGCCTAATAAATCATCTGCGAAAAATGGCGATTCTTCTCTTATATCTTGTCTATCAAGCATTCGAAATGGTAAACCAGCTTCCTTTTGACTGTTCACCCATTGCTGTGCTGCTTCCATTTCTTCGTCCGACTCACATACGAGAATACTTCCTGGCGCCCTATATTCAAATGAGTGCTCTAACTCTTCACTTAAATCAGTTACTAATTTTTGACTTACTAATGACATTTGACTATCAAACCCTGGGTCTTTATCAATAGCCAAAATATTTCCGTCACACCGTGAAGAAGTCCCACTGACAAATTCTCCTTTTTCAATGATTGTTACGTCTCTTCCGTATTTTGAAGTGTAATAAGCGATTGAACATCCTATAATTCCACCACCTATTATTAAAACGTCACAGTGCCTCACGTAGCATTCCTCCCTTCTTTTTAATCCCTCACTTTCTTTTATGCAATTGATGTGCCAACTCTACATATATATACTTTTTACAAATAATATTTTTATTTGTAAAAATATTTTGAATTTATCACAAATAGGTGTATTATTTTTTTATCACTGTCAAAATTTTTATACATAATAGGAGGACAATATGGCATTCTCATTTCCCACAATACAAGAATTTCTAAAAACTTTATTAATTAATCACACAAACAATTTGCGACATATTGAGCAAGTTAACGAAAAGTTTTATTACAGCCCTTCTACTACAGAAAAATACAACTGTGCAGTTATAGATGAAGATGATTCATTCAACACTTTAATTGACGCGTTTTCTCATGAAATGACCGTTATCGTAATAAACGAAAATAAAGAGCCTATATGCTGTATAACGGCTCAGCAAATCATTCCGTTTCTTGTTAAGTCTTACAATGAACTACAATCTTTCTATAATACCGTAATACAAACAACTGATTCTTCCGTTACAGTCATCGATGATAAAGAATGCGTTCGAACTTGGACAGATGGCGCCGAAAAGATTTTTTCAGTCAATCATAATGAAATTATTGGACAACCTATCACTCGCTTTTTTGACTATAAAGATTTGGAGATCCTACAATCATTACATGACGGAAAAAGCATAATCGCTCAGTTCCATCAGCCTCGTCCCGATTTGTTCGTATTAATTAATTCAAATCCAGTATATTGTAACGATGAAATTATCGGAGCTGTCGTTTCAGAAACTGATGTTACAAATCAAGTCGCTTTAAATGAAAAGCTATTTAATATGTCACATGAAATGCACCGATTAGAACAAGAGGTCGCAAAATATAAAGATGAATCAGACCCGTTCCTTGCGATGAATGGAAAGAGCCCTGTTATACAAAGAACGATTCAATTAGCTAGAAAGGTTTGTTCGGTGAAATCAACTGTTTTAATTCTCGGCGAAAGTGGTGTTGGAAAAGAAGTGTTTGCGAAAGCGATTCATGAAGCAAGCGAGGCGGCTAAAGCACCTTTCATTTCAATTAACTGCGGCGCCATTCCAGAAGCGTTATTTGAAAGTGAATTATTCGGGTATGAACGCGGGGCGTTTTCTGGTGCAAATAGTAAAGGTAAGAAAGGTAAAATAGAGCTTGCGCAAGGCGGCACACTATTCCTTGATGAAATAGGAGAAATGCCACTCGACATGCAAGTAAAGCTTTTGCGTGTACTACAAGAACGAAAATATTACCGTGTTGGTGGAGAAAAAGAAATTCATATTAATTTCCGCATTATCGCCGCTACAAATCGTGATTTACAAGAGGAAATGAGAAAAGGCACGTTCAGAGAAGATTTATACTATCGCCTAAATGTAGTTAGCTTGCATATTCCACCGCTACGAGAAAGACGCGAGGATATTATTGAATTAACCTATTCTTTCTTAAACGATTTTTCAATCAATTACAACAGACCAATTCGTGACTTACCTTCCAGCATTATGCATGAGCTACTTCATTACAATTGGCCAGGTAATATTCGCGAGCTTCGTAACGTTGTTGAAAGACTTGTCGTATTTGCGACTGACGGTATTATAAAACAAGAATATTTACCATTCCATACAACTGAAACGGTAGAAAATACTACGGCTCATTCTCTATTACTCAGCAACAATAATACAATCCTCTCTTTGCAAGAAGAAATGGATGAACATGAGAAGAAAGTCATTGAGAGGGCTTTACGCATTTTAAATGGGAATAAATTAGAGTGCGCGAAACAACTTGGTGTTACGAGGGCTACCTTATATAACCGATTAAAAAAACTTGGGTTACAATAAATCTTCCTCCTCTATATTGGCATAGTTTTTGCATTATATAATTTGTGCAAACCGAACTAGAGGAGGAATACATATGACGAATAAAGATCACTTAATTGTTTGTCGATGTGAAGAAGTTACATACGGTCAACTTCAATCGACAATTGCTGAATATAAATGCTCGGCAAGAGAATTAAAACTAAGAACACGTGCTGGCATGGGATTTTGCGGTGGCCGCACATGCAGAATGATGATAGATCGAATGATTGAAAGTGCAAATCCTGACGTAACTACTAATGAAATCCCATTAAAATATCAACCACCTGTGCGCGCAGTTACCTTTGGAGCGGTAGGTGAAAATCAATGAATAGAATTACCCATCACCCTATTTTAGGGAGTTTAAATAATAGTAAACGCATCACTTTCCAATTTAACGGGCAACAATATGAAGCCTATGAATATGAAACGATTGCGGCCGCTTTACTCGCAAACGGAATAAGAACTTTAAGAGTGCATGAGGATAGTGGGACGCCGCGAGGTATTTACTGTAATATTGGACATTGCTCTGAGTGCCGCGTCACAGTAAATAATCAAACGAACGTACGAGCATGCTTAACTGTTGTAGAAAAAGATATGATTGTTGACAGCGGAAAACAGCATCCAAATATCGTGAGAGAGATGGTGAAAAAGCGATGAACGATGTCATTATTATTGGAGCTGGACCCGCAGGTTTATCAGCCTCCATCTCTTGCGCTCGATTTGGACTGAATGTACTTGTTATTGATGAATTTATGAAGCCTGGCGGAAGATTGCTCGGTCAATTACATCAAGAACCTACTGGAGAATGGTGGAACGGGATAGAAGAATCAAAACGCCTTTACGAAGAAGCACAATCTCTTTCAGTTCATATTCGATGTGGCATTTCCGTCTATAATTTAGATAAAGATGGAAGTTCTTGGCTCGTACATACGAATATCGGTACGTTAGAAGCACCTTTCGTTTTACTTGCTACTGGAGCTGCTGAGTACTCCATTCCCCTTCCTGGTTGGACAATTCCAGGAGTTATGTCAATCGGGGCCGCCCAAGTAATGACAAATGTACATCGCGTTCAAGTTGGGAAAAAAGGAATCATTATTGGTGCTAACATTTTGTCATTCGCCATTTTAAATGAATTACAATTAGCAGGAATTAAAGTGGAACATATCGTACTTCCTGAAAAAAGTGAATTAAGTCAAAAGGCTAGTGAACCAGAAGAAGTATTAAATTCTCTCTTACATGCTGCCCACCTTGCCCCATCACCTTTATTACGTATAGGTAGTCGATTGATGAAATATAATTGGGCGAAACAAGTTGGATTAAACTTCTATCCAAATAAAGGTATGAAAATAAACGGCACACCTCTTCACCTTCGAAAAGCAGCTCTTGAAATTATCGGAACAGATCAAGTTGAAGGTGTACGCGTTGTCAATATTGATACGAAAGGAAACATCATAACTGGATCGGAACAAATATATGAGGCAGACTTCGTTTGTATTGCCGGTGGCTTATACCCTCTTGCTGAGCTTGCTGCTGTAGCTGGCTGTCCTTTCCGTTACATTCCGGAATTAGGCGGACATGTTCCACTGCATTCCGAAACAATGGAAACCCCTCTTCCCGGTTTATTTGTCGCCGGCAATATAACTGGCATTGAAAGCGGGAAAATCGCAATGGCACAAGGGAATGTTGCTGGGTATTCTATCGTAAAACAAGCAAATAAAAAAGCTCATACTATTGAACAACACATACAACAAGCGATCCAACATGTACACGCCGTACGTCAACAAGCTGCCATTCAATTTAACCCGATGATTGATGTTGGTAGACGGAAAATGAATGAAATTTGGCGTGATTATTCCCTGGCATATGCACATACTAAAAAGAGCTGCTGAGATTACTCTCAACAGCTCTTTTTTCTACTCTTCCGAGTTATTAAATTTCGCTAATGCGTAAATGCCTTCTTCATCGTCTAATTCAAGTTGTAATCTTGCTGCAAATGAATTGACATTATATTCTCTGTCAAGTAATAAGCGCAATGCTTCAATTAAGTTCGCTTGAATTAAAATTTGTTTGCGACCATTTACCTCTACTTCAGCAGAGAAACCATAGTCATCGTCATACATGAGTTCAACTAAAACTTCTTCTGGACCGACTTGTCTTTTTTCAGCGATATATACGCAAAGTGCATTGATAAGTTCTTGTTCAGAAATTTTTATTGTTTCCATGCTACTTCATCTTCCTTTTTCTTACGTTGATCTTTGAAGTATTTAAATGCACGAACTGCTAACATTACGATACCAGCCATTACTAACATGTTTACCATAAACGCTAATACAGAACCAAGAGCTCCCATATTTGCAAATAAGCTACCCATTAGTAAACCACCAAGACCACCTAGTAATAAACCTTTCATAAAGCTTCCTTTATTACTTTTTGGTGCTGTGTTTGTTGCTTTTGTTTTTGAATCTGTTGTTGTTTTTTGTGAATTCACGTTACTATCTTTTTTGTTTAAATCAACTTTTGACTTTTGACCAGAACTTGGTGTGTATGATTTTTTACCAGATTTGTAACTCTTCGCTGCTGCGTGATCTACAAACATGAAGCTACTAGCTCCAAAGATAACCATGAATGCTGTCATGACTGCTACAAGTTTTTTCAACATATTATATCCATTCTCCTTTTATATAGATATATGTGAAATCTACCTTTCTAGTAAATTCAGAATGATAGATTTATTTTTAAAAACATTTTAAAGGTTCTTATGAACTTATTATATGAACTTTTGTCGAAATATGCAAGTATTATTTACTTCCGACAGTTTGGTGACAAAGGAAAAATTAAGCAAAACAGAATTGACTTTAAATGAAACAAAACATATTATAGGTTCATAAGAACTTTTTATTATTTTTGGAGGTGAAAAGATGGAAACATTTCATCTCACACGAAACGAAATGGCTACCCTTCTTCTATCATTAAGAGGATGGAATACGAAAAAGCCTCTCGGTATTTTACAAGAAGCGTGGGCAAAGTCACATAAAAAAGATATTGAAAGCGGACAAAGCGTAACTGCTTTTATTACTACCGCACTTTCACCTATTTTTGAAAAACTAATTAAAATTGAAGATACAGACGTTGGTTTTTCATTAAATGAAATAGTTGCGCTTGGAAATCAAATTGAAAATACAAGTTTCTCAGTAACGGCCATGCAAAACTGGGTGAAACGAGATATAAAAGAAATGATTGGCTCTCCTCAAAAAGGAAAAAAATATTCAATTGAACAAGCAGCCTTACTATTCATTGTTGAAGATTTAAAAACAGCACTTGATTTTGAATCCATTCGTAAGCTATTACGCCTTATCGTAAATGACCCAGCCGATCGAAGTGATGACTTAATCAATCCTGTTCATTTATATGGAGCATACTCTTCTCTATTTGAAGAACTCAATCAAGGGAATTGCTTACAACTAAATGCAACAGATACAATCCATACAATTGAAAACATCGTAAAAGAAAGAGCTGATAAAATTGCAAGCAAGTTCGATCAGGTTAACAACGAACAACGTGAAGCAATTCGTAACGCTATTATTATTGCGACCCTTTCTGTACATACCGCTTATGTACAAATGTTAGCGAAACGTTACGTAACAGCAACTTTATTTTTACAAAATTTAGAAGTGAAACCGTAAAAAATAGGAGCAGAAATGCTTCTATTTTTTTATAACGAAAACAAGCATCAATCTGTTACATACTTAGAACAGGTTGATGCTTTTTTCTCTAGGTATTAATTATAAAAAACCATAATCGCCTATTATTAATTCAAAAATGCTCATCTCATTCTATTAAATTTCAAACAGGCTTTCTCGATAAATTTCATTCCTTCATCATTGTAGCTCTTTATAAATTTCAATTTGAGCTTTTGAGCTATTAGCAAAATTTAGCCAATCCTGTCTTACATTACTAATATTTTCAGTTACCACAAGTTCAACAATATCTAAATGTGAAACATTCGTTGTTATCGTTTTGTTTATACCATTAACTTTAGCACCTGACATATACTTAGCGATCTTAGGGTTTAATGCGAAAGCAAAATCAATTACAGTAGCACCTTGCGGTAAGTTCACGGAATCTAACTTAGGAGTAAATACAACAATATTATCTTGGAATAGTTCATATGATACTAAATCATAAAATTCAACCGCATCTTGAGTTACTAGATCATTTGTCTTAATAAAATGATCCATTAATTTATGAATTATATTTTGCATCTCCTTATCAGTTATACTTTTTGTAAGTACATGAAATACTCCTTTATCTCGTATCTCTTGATTTATTTTTGTTTCAATACATATCACTATTTCATGGTTATTGATCACCACTTTGGTCTTTAAGTATCTGTTTAATACATCACTTTCAATTGCTATATTATCTTCAAATTGATATGGAATTGGTTTGTATAGCTGATGTATAATTCCTAATATTTTATAACACTCTAAATTATTTGAGGCCGTGATAATTATTTTTGACACTGCTGTAATGTCTTGAATATCTTGGAGACGAGAATAAGCTGTATAAATAGGGCTTACTTCATAGTCGACTTCAAATATTAAAGATGTATTCAGAAAATTATTTATATCTAACATAATATTTTGAGACAAATCCTCTAATAACTTAACATAATTTTGTAAAAGAATACTCATTCCCTTATATTTAGAATGGTTAAGATAATAAAAACCTAAATCTTCTAACTCGTGTTGAACATGTAATAGCCCTAATCTTTTACAAATCGGAGCAAAAATTTTGAGTGTTTCATTTGCATAAGGAACTTGTTTCTTTACAGCTTTCACCTGTAAAGTTCTCATATTATGTAGACGATCTATCACTTTTATAATAGCTACTCTTATATCTCCTTGCGTAGCTAACAATAATTTCTTTAAATTTATTGCTTCATACTCTTCTTTATTAGAGATTTGTTTTTTATCAATTTTAGTTAACCCTTCTACAATATCAGCCACTTTTTTACCGAATATATCACGTATATACTCAATTGTATAATCTGTATCCTCCACCACATCATGTAGTAATGCTGCAACTAAAGTTATTATATCTGCCTTACAATCTAACAAAATTTCTGTAACTGCAAATGGATGAGTAATATACGGCTCACCGGAAACGCGAAATTGTCCTTCATGTGCTTTCTCAGAAACTAATATAGCTTTATGTAATTGTTCGATTTCTGCTTTATGTAGATATAAGGCCTTTTCTAATAATGCTTTTTTCATATTTTCACCTTCATCACGTTAATTTTCTATAAAATTTTATTAACATTATAATTCGTTATTAGAAAGTGAAGTACCTGTCTAGGTGATAAGAGAATATTTATATTTTTATTCTCCTTGAATTATTTTTTAATTTTCAAACCTATAAGCCACCCTTTGAAATACTTTTGTTTTTATCAGCCGAATCATATCTCTATCCCAAATAGAAAATAGTCCATAATTTTAATTCTTATTATGCATACATTACTCTTCTCACTTTGGAAATTAAAAGCCTATAACATTATCATTTATATATAAGAAATTTTTAATAATCTTTTCATTATCTCTTCATGAAAACTAAGCTCATATCCTGTACTATACTACTTATGAGAGACATAAAAGAATTGAAATAGCAATCCTCTATACAAATAAGGTATAATCTACACATGGTGAATCTTTTATGTTATTAAGTATTAGGTTCACCTATTCAAAAATACATAAATTAGAAGGTGCAACAATGGTAAGTAGTTTTATTCATTCAGTATTAACGTTTTTTGAAGGATTAGGTTATTGGGGCATTATGCTTGGTCTAATGATTGAGATTATTCCAAGTGAAATCGTCCTTGCTTATGCGGGATTCTTAGTATTCAATGGTAGTATCTCATTTGTAGGCGCCGTTGTATTCGGTACAATTGGCGGCGTTATTGCTCAAATCTTTATTTATTGGCTTGGACGATACGGTGGACGACCTATATTAGAACGATACGGAAAATATATTTTCATTCATAAAAAACATATAGATGCAGCTGAAGATTGGTTTAACCGTTACGGGACTGGTGTAATTTTCACTGCACGCTTTATTCCAGTAGTACGTCATGCGATTTCAATTCCTGCTGGTATTACAAAAATGCCATTATTACGTTTCACTACATTAACAGCACTTGCAATCATTCCTTGGTCTATCATTTTTATTTATTTAGGTGAAAAACTAGGTCAAAATTGGGAGAATATAAACGATATTGCGGGACCGTATGTGAAGTCTTTCGCAATTGGCGGCGTCATACTTATCCTACTATACTTCATCCTTAAAAAATGGACAAAAAAACGTAAAAATCTTGCTTAAGATAATATAAAAACCGCTATACATTCATTACGAACTATAGCGGTTTTTTATATTAAAATTGACTAATCTTTCAAAATCACAAGCAAATCCTTCAGTTTAACATTTACATGGATAAGCAACAATTCATTCATTCCTTTCGTATATTATATCAAAAAGGAGTGATTTCCCTATGCATTGGCAACAAAAAATACAATACTTAATCGGACGCCCTATCGGTATTTCCTTCATAAATGGGCAGGGAACTTCTGGTGTATTATGTTCAGCACATGATGGTCAATTATATGTGTATGAATACCTTTATCAAGCGCAGTTCGCAATGAAGCATTATGATTTTAGACAAATTCAAGATATACATGCCTTTCCGAATTGCCCACATCAAAATACTCTATACTAAAAAAGGAACAGCTTATAGCCGTTCCTTCTTCTCCACTCTTATTTTTCAGTATAAAATTTTTGTACTGCTTCATCAAAGTAAATCCAACCTTTCCAACCTAAATGAATTGTATCTTTTAAGAAATACTTATCATATTCATGGCCAGAAAAATCAACTACTGGGTATCCTGCTTTCTCAACTTGTTCCCGAACTTTTTTATAATACACTTCACGGCGTTCTTTAGGGAAACCAGCGTAATCATACCACGGTCCGTTTACAGGTACAGAAATGAATAGTGGCTTAACATTTTTCTCTTTAAATATATTTAAAACAATTTGTAAGTCATCATATTCTGGTGATTCTTCATATGATTCATTTGCTCTAAAGTTTTTTAAACCTTTTAATTTTTTCTTTAAATTATGTTTATAGTAATACGGATTTTCAATTCCGAATGTGTTTGTAGTAGATTCCGTTTTTCCTTCTTCCTCCGCATGTTTACGTGCATCTACCCAAGAAATTGAACGTAGTCCCATATTTGTTTTTTCTTTCATCGGTTCAATCTTAAATAAGGAGTTAAATACATCTCTATGATCTAAAATATTTCGATGCATATAAGCAAGTGGTTTAACTAAACCTGCTTTTATGTTATGTTTCGTATCATTATATACAATACCTTCTAATGAATTTTTTAATATATCATCTTTTTGAACAACTTTATAGTCTAATAATCGTTTCGCAATTTGCTTCTTCATTTCAACATTTATTGTATCGTTAAAAATAAAATGATATGCTTGTTGTTTGGAGAAATTGTTAGTAAAATCCCCTTGTGATACACCCGTTTTAGTAAACCATTGTGGTGATAGAACAAAGACTACTTTTTTACCTTCTAACTCATCCATTGTAGACGTCATATTTAATATATGAGCTAAACTTTGTGTACCGCCAATCCCCATTAAATATGGTGTAAAACCTGCAGGATTTACTTTAAAGTAATTAGATGGGTGATATGCATCCATTCGTAAAAATTCAGATGAACCATACATCGGTAAATACTGCGAATTCTCTAACATTTTTTGCTGTAAGAAAACACTTTGTAGTTTTTCTTTTTGTAAGGAAGTTGCCGCATCTTCTACCTTCTTATCACTAATAAGTGATACTAAACTTTTCGATGGGATTAATATGATAATGAAAAAAAGCACACACGCTAAAATTATGGGACCAAAAGCATGCTTCATTTTCATCGTCTCTTCCTCTTTCTATCGCTATTAAATTGTAACCCTTGTTTTTGACACGCCATCATTTCTCTCCTTTTTCTCTATACATGTCCCATTCTATTTATCTATTATATACATGTATGTATTTCTTTCCTTGTTCTATTAAGTTCTATACAAATATCGCAAGAAAATGTTTCCATAGAAACACGTTAATTATACAAGATTCTACATAAATTTCACACTGGAATTTTACTAATAATTTTATTTTTAAGACATGAAAAAATATATAAAATGTCTATACATTTGAAACTGTACAAAAAAACAGACTATCACATACGTGAAGTCTGTTTCTCCATAATTTTATTTCTGCACATCTGCCCATTTTAAACTTGTAGCTGGACCGAATTGATGTACATATAAATCTTTCACATGCGGCTTTTGTAAGTATGATAATCCGCGCTGGAATACCGGTGCAATTACTGCATCATCCAGTAACATTTTCTCAGCATCTTGCATTGCTTTCCAACGAGCTTTTTCATCATTACCTAATTCTGTTTTAATCTTCTTAATTAACGCATCATATTCTGGGTTTGCATATTCTGTATTGTTCACACTACTTCCAGAAAGGAATACTTCTAAGTAAGTCATTGGATCTGGATAATCCGGTAACCAGCGTGATAGTGACATTTCATATTCTTTCTTCTTCTCTAACGCTAGTTTTTGCGTGTGTGGTTGTAATTTTACATTTACCTTTAAGCCTGGTAAGTTTTTCTCTAGCTCTTCTTTAATGTATTCTCCTACTTTTTTGAAGTTTTCTAAGTCATAGTTTAATAATTCAAGCGTCACTTCATTTGTACCGATCTCTTGCTTCGCCTTTTCCCAATATTCTTTCGCCTGTTTTACATCAGTTTTATTAAACTCACCTGCTGTACTTCGAAAATCTTTTTTATCTGGACCTTTTAAAAATCCTTTTGGTACGTAATAGTTCGCCGCAACCGAACCATCATTTAAAAATGAAGTCGCAAGTCCTTTCTTATCAAACACTGTACTTAGCGCAAGCCTTGCGTTTTTATTTTTAAGAATCGGTACATTTTCATTGAATCGGAAGAAGTACATAACCGGATCTGTATATTGTTTTAGCTCTTTATTACTTTTATATTTATCGACGAATTCTGTAGAAATGACAGCTCTATCAACTTTATCTGTTTCATATAAATTTACCGCAGTTGAAATTTCTTTAACAATTTGATAGTTTACTTCATCTAGCTTCACTTCTTTCTTATCCCAATACTTATCGTTTTTTTTCAGTGTAAAACTAGCTTCATGCTTCCACTCTGATAATGTAAATGGCCCGTTATACACCGCTTTATTTGCTTCTAATCCGTACTTATCGCCCTGCTCTTTCGCATATTTTTCATTAATTGGATAGAAGGACGGTAAAATTAGTAGTTTCGTAAAATACGGTACAGGATGTTCTAGTTCTACAACGAATGTTTTATCATCCGTCGCTTTTACTCCTAATTCATCTAAACCTAATTGTTTCTTATTTATTTTCTCCGCATTTTTCACATCGTAAGCAATGTATGCATATTGAGAAGCAGTATCCGGATTAATCAGCTGCTTCCAAGCGTATACGTAATCTTGTGCTGTTACTGGATCTCCGTTAGACCATTTCGCTTCACGCAAGTGGAATGTATATGTTTTTCCATCTTTACTTACTTCATATTTTTGTGCTCCAGCCTCAATCACTTCATCATTTTTCGATAAACGGAATAATCCTTCCATTACGTTATTTAAAACGTTAAACGATACCGCATCTGTTACTTTCCCTGAATTTAATGACGGAATTTCACCCGTTTCTAGTAACTGTAATACTTTCTTCTCATCTTTCGGCTTTGTCGTTGTTTTTTCTTTTGCGCATCCTACTAAAAATGAAGAAACTAATAGAGTACTAACTAATGAGTAACGAACAACTTTTTTCATTTGAAAACCCCCTCTATTTTTTAAGGTAAGTAACGACGAGCACCAGCGTATTCTTCTATATATCCTGGTGTATTTAGCGATATAATCTCTACTGATCTTTCAGCTCTCGGTGAGTGAATCATATTTCCGTCACCAATATACATAGCAACATGGTGAACACTACCTTTTCCTTGATCATGTGCAAAGAAGATTAAATCTCCTTTTTGTAAATTTTCTTTATCAACTGCAACTCCATTTCTCGATTGCGGACCTGAATCCCGCGGAATTGTAATACCGTGTGATTTATAAATCGTATGTGTAAATCCAGAGCAATCAAATCCGAAACCACTTGTTCCAGCCCATATATACGGTAATCCTAAAAACATTTTTCCAGTGTTTATTAAATCATCAGCTGTCGGAGTTGGAATATCATTTTGCGAACGGTAAACTGTCCCATCATTTTTTCGTAGCCAAGCTTTCTGTCCGTTTGGTAACAACACGCGGTATGAAATCGTATCTTCACTAAGTAGTGGCAGTCGCGTATTATAGCTCACTTCAAGTGATTTATGTTGTTCAGAAGGATTTATATATAAAATGGCTGTCGGTTTCGTTACTAATACGAAAGGTTCATTTGTTTTATCAGCAAATTCTTGATTATATGTTAACTGTTTTTCGGGCATCCACCCTGGGTAGCCCTCTTCATTTCGAGGTGTTGGCTGACCATGGACTAACACTTTAACCCAGTCCCCTTTTTTATCAACAACCGTTACTTCTTGACCTAATAACGCTTGCGTTTCTAATTTATTTGCATTTGTTAACCAAAGTTTCTCGTCAAGCGTCATTGATTTCGTCCACTTCCACAAATCAACTGGGTTTGTAGCGCTCGGTGCATCAATTGGCCGTAATGAATCAGGCGCAGTCCAAAGTGTTGCAGCAGATACATCGATAAACGCTTTACTATCTTTCTTCTCTTCAGCATTTGCTGATGTAAACGATGAAAATATAAATAAAGTTGTTAAAAATGCAGTTC
Organism: Bacillus sp. EE-W1; assembly: GCF_009760835.1. Lineage (NCBI taxonomy): Bacteria > Bacillati > Bacillota > Bacilli > Caryophanales > Bacillaceae > Bacillus > Bacillus sp. EE-W1. The sequence continues at coordinate 28,955 of NZ_WIPE01000064.1, forward strand.
CTACTTTTTTCATACATATCCCCCTTAAAAGATAGTTTACTAGTCTCTTCTCCTAAGATTTACTATTCACTGTCGTTTGAAGGTTTACCTTTGATCCAGAATAAGTCATTCCTTCCGGTTCTTCCATTAACCAAAGCGGTGCATCCAAATCGAAGTAATGAATATTAGGATGTGCAGCAGCTAAATGGGCTACAGCGCTAACAGAAAGTGAAGATTCCATCATACTTCCGACCATACATTTTACACCAGCTGTTTCGGCAATATCGGCAATACGCCACGCTTCACGTATGCCGCCACATTTCATTAATTTAATATTAATTAAGTCTGCATATCCTCCTTGAACAATTTTCAATGCATCACTCGCTGAAAATATGCTTTCATCTGCCATAATGGGCGTTTGTACATGATCTTTGACATACTTTAACCCATCCCAATCTTTCGCATGAACAGGTTGTTCAATAAACTCGATATTTAAATTACGATTTTCCATCTCTTTAATGATCGTAACCGCTTCTTTTGGATTCCACCCTTGATTTGCATCTAATCGTAACGTCGTATTTTTTGGTACACTATTTCGAATTGCTTCAATACGTTCTAAATCTAAATGAGCAGATTTTCCCACTTTAATTTTTAAAGTTTGAAATCCTTTTTCTACATGTTGCTTTGCCTCTTTCGCCATAATAAAAGGCTCATCTACACTCACCGTAATATCTGTATGAATTTCTTTCTTTCCGCCTAATAATGCGTAAAGTGGAACGTTTTGGTGTTGACAATACACATCATATAAAGCAATATCTACCGCGGCTTTCGCACTTGGGTTTCCAATACAACTCATTTGAATGTGCTGCAGTAACTGCTGAAATTGAATGATATCTTGACCAATTAAACAGGAACGCATCGGTCCTAAAATTGCTTCTTCAATCCCGTTAGCGAAATCACCTGTAATAACTGGTGTTGCGGCTGCAGCCCCCTTGCCAATAACTCCTTCGTCTGTATGAATATATACATCTATACTTTCTATTTCAGTTACGGTACGAAGCGCCGTTTTAAACGGTGTATGAAGATTTACACGTCTACGCTTTACTTTTACATCCGTAATTTTCATATTGTTCATCCTTTCATTGTCTGACAAAGTGGAACCTTAATCCACAAAATAAATTAGTTTTTTACGAACAATTAATCTCCTCTTTCGCTTACTTTTCATATAGGAGATTAATGTGAAATAAAAAAAATCCAGCCATAAGAAGATTCTTATGGCTGGATTTTGTCTAGGAATAGGTAGACAAAGCAGCAATTTGATTATATTTTTTCTGCGCATCTTTTAACGCTACAAGTAGTGCCTTTTGAGACGAACCGAAGTATCTATTTTTTATTTCTGTTACCAATAGTGGATCATTAATATTTTTATGTAGAAACAAATATTTAACGAATTGAGATGTTAATGCAATTGTCGCTGAGCAATCTGCATCTACAATTTCCCCTGTCTCCTTAACAAGTACAAACGCTACAAAATAACTTTTGAACTTTTCGGTAATAGGATTATTTTGAGGTGCTTTCGCATCCCCTACGATATAAATTGTATTTGAAGCGTACACAGCTATCTTCCTTTCTAATACGGGATAACGGTTTTCTTAATAGTCGTATGAGTGATAAACTCAACGTTGATTAAGAAATGTATCCGCTTACCTTTTATTATAATACAATTGACAGAATTTTAACAACATTTATTTCAGTGTATATTCCATAAGTATAAAAACAGCTCAAACTCTTCATTTTTACAATATGTGATTGTTACTTGTACCATGCCATTCATACATAAAAAAACAGCTAGCAATCGCTAACTGTTCTATTACACTACTTCGGCAACACAAATATAGTTTCATTTGACTTTGAAAATTGATATTCTTTTCTCGCAAACTTCAAAATTTCTTCCTCATCGTCTGTTAAATTTTCTATGTTAGTCTTTAAAGAATCCTGGTCTTTCTTTAAAGAGACCAATTGTTTTTTTTGATTCGTTATTGTATCTTTTTTTTCTACGATTATTTCTTGTTGTTTCGTTAAAATAAATTGAAGGTACAAAGTAGCCGCCGCAATAAATATAAACATGAATATAAATCGTCTTAGTTTTTTCTTATTAATTGCTCGCTTCTCATTAGGCTGTGATAGTTGCTCTTCTATATTAGGAACATTTATTCGCTTGAGTTTCCTCATTATGAAATCCCCCTAACACATATATTTTCACTACCCTCGGCATAATCCCTTACTAACTATAATTCTATTCTTATAAAATAAGCTCCTTCACAAAAATATCTTACAAATCAACCAATTAAAGATAGCATTCGACGACATTTCCATATTTACTTTGAAATTTTTTATGTATGCTGCCATAAAATAGTAGTTTCTGTTATTCTTTTTCTATTATTGTAGAAGAGTTTTTTTACACACAAAATACCTTCCCTACATATCGATGTTATAACATGCTTACAAGGAGGAAAAATATGCATTACCGTACATTAGGTAAAACTGGAATAACTGTCTCTGAAATAGGTTTTGGGGCATGGGCAATCGGTGGTGATGAATGGGGACCTGTTAACGATAAACAATCTATAACCGCTATAAAAAAAGCAATTGAGTGTGGTGTGAATTTTATTGATACTGCAGATGTGTATGGTTTAGGACATAGTGAAAAGTTAGTGTCTACCGCAATTAAAGGATATCGTAATGATATTATCCTATCAACGAAAGGCGGTTTAATCGGACATCACTACGATCCGAATGGAGAACCTGTATATGATACTCCCGAAAAAATCATCGCCGTATTTGAAACAAGTTTACAACGTCTTCAAACAGATTACATTGATCTTTATTTTTGTCATATTTGGTGGCATAACCGTAGAGAAACAGAAGCATTTTTACGTGCATTTGAAGTATTAAAACGTGATGGAAAAGTAAGAGCAGTCGGTGTTTCGACACATGATTTACAATACATTCGACATTTCAATAAAAACAATGAAATTGACATCGTACAACTTGATTACAATATATTGAATCGAAAACCAGAAAATGATATTTTGCCATTCTTACAAGAAAAAAATCTAGGAGCTGTTATTCGTGGGCCGTTAAAAATGGGTATTTTAACTGGAAAATTCACAAATAAAACAACTTTTCCAAATGGAGATTTACGCAAAGATTGGCCAAATGAAAATTGGTTTCAAGAAGACTTACAAAAGGTAGAGAAACTTCGGTTGCTCTCAAATAAAAATCAGACCTTAGGGCAACTTGCACTTCGCTATATACTCACTCATCCAGCAGTGAGTGTTGTAATCCCAGGTGCAAAAACAGAAAAACAAGCACAAGAAAATGCAAATGCGTCTGTTCGCCCTATTTTGAGTGATGAGGAGATTAGCTATATTCAATCAATATAAAAAAGCCCGGCCTGGGCTTTTTAATTTTGTAAATCAATATCATATTCCATACTTTTAGCTGTTTCCTCAGCAATCTCCACACCTAACAAATTTTTTACAATATGAAATGACATGTTAAAACCAGCTGAAATACCTGCAGATGTAATAATGTGTCCTTCATCTACAAATTTCACATTCTCCATTACTTCTACATTCGGAAAATCTTTTTTGAAGGTTTGAATACTAGCCCAATGCGTTGTTGCTTTTAAGCCTTCCAGTAAACCGGCTTTCGCAAGTAATAGCGCACCCGTACAAACTGAAGTCATTAGCTTTACTTCTTTCATTTGCTGACGAACCCAATTTATTATAATATCATTTTGCACTTCATTTTCCCGAACACCTTTACCACCTGGAATGATTAAAATATCAACTGGCGGTAAATCTTCAATACTATAATCTGGCTTTACCTTTAATCCGTTTCTTGCTGTAATCATTTCTCCATTTTGGCTAACTGTATACACAGTAAATGGTTTTTCTTCATCCTCTTCGGTTACAGAAAAAACTTCAAATGGCCCAGCAAAGTCTAACACTTCTACCTCGTTAAATAAAAATATGCCCACACTCCATTTATTTATCATACGTTCACTTCCTGTTTTAAATAATGTAAAAGGTGATCATGTTCTTTTTCTAATGCAATATAATATGCTGTTCTCCCATCTTTCAAAATATTTAAGTTTCCCCTTCTTCTATATGTTCTATTGATTATGATATTTTCCTGTTAAAACTACAGTTTACATAATAATATTATCTCTCCAATAATTATCTGTTATTTTAAATATTGAATTTTTTCGTTAAAATAACACTAATCATGTTTAATACGGAGGAGAAATTATGTTAAAAGTAATGCCTTTAAATAGTGAAGACTATGATTTAATTACAGCTGCTGAAAAAGTAATCGAAAAAAACTATAAATATGGTCGTCATCATATCGGATCAGCTGTAAGAACTAAAACAGGTAATATTTATGCAGCAGTGCATGTTGAAGCGAATGTTGGAAGAATAACAGTATGCGGTGAAGCTATGGCGATCGGAAAATCTATTTCAGAAGGTGATCATGAATTTGATACCATTGTCGCAGTTGCTCACCCACACCCTCATGAAGATATAGAAAAATGTTGGGTTGTTGCTCCATGTGGTATGTGTCGAGAATTAATAAGTGATTACGGAATAAATACGAACGTTATACTTTCATATAATGGTGAACTTGTAAAATGTAACGTAATGGAATTATTACCTGAAAAGTACACAAGTGAAGTAGAATAATCATTCATACTTTCAACATATCAAATAATATTATTCCAATAAAAAAACAATCCATTTTTAAAACGGATTGTTTTTTTATTTCTTTTTTAAGTAGTTTTTTTATTTTTCTATTTTCAATAATTATAAAATCAGCATTAACAAAAATGAAATCCAAATATTTAAGTATGCATTGTGATTCGTTTTTTCATTTGAAAACAAAAATAAAATTTCTCCTTACATTTGAAAAACATTAATGTGAACTCTCTAAAATCAGCAACCTTATCATACCAATCTATAACAATTCTGTCTTCTTCCCTTACCTGTTTCCTTTAACACATATGATTTTAAAACAAGCGCTGTTAATGAATCTGTTAATGTTTTATATGATAAATTAGATAATGCTAATAGATCGTTCGTATATAACATTCTATGCTTCTCTAATAATAATAGTACTAATCGTTCCGACGGTTTTAATGCCTCATCACTTTCTAGTATAAAGTCTATATTTTTCATTTCTCTAATTGTTACTCCTTATATAAAAAAATACTTGCACAACTAATTTAATATAAAAATAATACACAACAAGATTTGAAGTATATTAAAATAACATCGTTTCGAAACACTATTATACTATAACATAGAAAAAGCATTTCCCGAAATAGGAAATACTTTTTAAAATCGCTTATATGTTTCTTCCAAACTTACATTATATTTCGAATTCTTATCCGTACAATTTCCTCCTAATTTTTGCTGGTCATACCGATGTATTTGTAATCAATCGAGTTCTTCTAAAATAATATAAACAAATAAAAACGGTTAGTCTATCATACTCTAAACATAAATGAATAACCGTTTTCCAGCTTCTACTCAAATACATGTACTACCTTAAATATTTCTTGCAATATGCGGCTTACTGTAATGACTTGTACCACCACCGCCTACTACTACTTTACCGCCTTTTTCAAAAATTAATAGTTTACTTGAACCATCTGCAAGAAGTACTATTACTTCAGCATTATTACTTGTTGCTACATAAATTACATAGCCACTTTTTGATATACATGTTTCCCAATTCGCATCAAATTCTGATCTTACTACACGATTGGAATACACTTGATTTTCAATTCTGTCTTGTTCTACGTTTTCCAAATTTATCCCCTACTTCTCTAAAATATCATTTATAGAAAAATAACATTTCTATTTGAAATAGTAACTGCCTTTAATATAAGTAGTATATGTAGTTAGTAGAAGAATGCTTGGACAACCGGAACGTAATACCGTGTAAGTAATATACAATTGAAATAAGGCAGCCGATATTATATCGATTGCCTTATTTTCATACATAGTTCTTTATTTTTCGTTTCGCACAGCTTCAAAAGTAAACATTTGACTTGCATTTGACGGTTCTTTTTCATAAACATAGTCAGCGGAGTAAGTAATGTTAGAGAAACCTATACTTTCTAGCAGAAGTTTAAACTCTTCTATTCCATACCAGCGTATCGCAAAGCGTTGTAGTTCTGTTTGTACTAACTGCCCTTTACTCCATTTTTCATATTTTAAATATGATAGAGTAACTTGGTTCAGCCAATCTATTTCAATTGATTTATTTTCTAATGTAATTCCGTCTCCACTCGGCAAAGAAAAAGTCGATGTATGAATCTCTCCTGTTTTCCAGTCATGCGGAAGCATAATATCTACGATTAATCGCCCGCCTGGATTAAGATGTTCATAAAAACATTTCAATGCGTTTATAGAATCTGTACGATTTTCAATTAAACAAAAAGATCCAGTTGGAATGATTATTGCCTCGTATTTATGTGGCAGTGAAAATTGTTGTAAGCTTCCTTGATATAAATTAGGATGTAAGTTTCTCTCTTTACATCGCACGCGGCACGATTCTAGCATTTCAGGTGAATAGTCAATCCCATCCACTTTAAAACCAGCTTCAAGAAGTGGGATGATAACACGCCCTGATCCTACTGCCGCTTCAAGAATTCTTCCTCTACCATTTTTTAAACGTTCTTCGTAATACTCAATATCACCATTTAAAGAATAACCGACAGGCTTAGTGAAATCATAAAGTTCCGTGCAAAGTGTACTATAAAAACTAAACATTTATTTTCTCCTCCGTTTTATACGTACGGAAGATTTTCATTCAATTAATCTTCCTGTACCTTTATTTTTAATAAAAATTCGAAAGAGCTGACTGTCATAATATATCACTCGCTTTCCATACAATATAATTATATTGTATAATATTCCATTCAAAATGAACATATGAAAATTCAGAATTATATTGAAAGGAGGATATGATGAATTCATTAATTGGATTTATTTTTCTTCTTATCACTTTTAATACACTCATTTTCTTTATAGCAAAGAAATATCAACGAATATGGAAAATAGCCAGTGGTATTTTCATACTTTCTTCTCCCGTTGTTTTCTTCGCCACCTTGCACGTAATTGGTGAAAAAGTAGGAGATGGATTCGCTGGAGGTTTTGCTGGGCTTACCTTTAGTGGTCTATTGATCATGAATGCTATTTTTTTATTTGTTGTAAGTATTTTTGTATCTACTAATAAACATTCACATTAAACTCCCCATTTCAAAGTTTAAAGAGCTTACTATGCAGTAAGCTCTTTATTCATAACTATTTATTTCACAATCGGCAATGTTACTTCACTTAATTTTACTGTAAGCTTCGTGCCCGCTTTCGGTCTAATCGTATAATCATAGTCACTAGCGATTAAAATGACCCCTATTTGATGCCCCGCTTTAAATACATGATCATCAGGCTGCATATCCCATGTGAATGTATAATCTTTGCCCGGTTGAATCGCTGTTGAATTTTCTATCCTCTTTAAGTTTTGTGGATCCATCCAGCCTCTCGTTACAATTTCCGGCTTTTCTCCACCATAGTCAACAAGTAAAGCAGTTAAATTTGATACAGATCGATCAATATTTCCTGTAATTGAAATCTTTGGTGTACCGCTTATACGCGTATCTTTTTGAAGTACAGGCATTGTATACACTAATCGATTGGCTACTTCTAATTCTGGGTTTTCTATTAATTGATTTGATTTCATTTTTGCATCATCCACGAATGAGAAAACTTTATTTGCAGAGCCCATACTTAATGGCAAATTAACTGCTTTGTTACTTAAATACATACGAACTTTTGACGTTACAGCTGCTGGATCCGGCCAATTTTTTATTTTATCCCAAGTTTTATTTTCACGTTGTACATCCACCATCGGTTCATTCATAATCCCATTTTCAATTCCATACAACCAGTAATCGAACCATTTATTTTGTGTTCTTTGCCAATCATTTGTTGATGTTCCACCGTGTCCACCTTGATGTAACCACATTTTACGAGGGACATCATTTTCTCCAAGTGCTTCCCACCACTGCGCAAACTGCTTCGTCTTTACATTCCAATCATTTAAACCATGAACAACAAATACACTCGCTTTTACGTTTTTAGCATCTTTTACATAATTACGTTTATCCCAAAAATCATTATAATTACCAGTTTTCCGGTCCTGTCCAGTTGTTAGCTCTTTTATTACTTGTCCGCAAACTTCAGGATTTTCTCTTGTTAGTACTGCTTCTGCCATATTATCTGTATCTTCTCCTTGGTATCCACCAGGCGCAATGACTGCACCGTTTGCACGATAATAATCATACCAACTACTAATCGCTGCGATTGGAATAATTGTTTTTAACCCTTCCACGCCAGTCGTCGCAACTGCATTTGGTAACGTACCATTATAAGAAACGCCTGTCATACCTACATTTCCTGTTGACCAATCAGCCTTAACTTCATCACCATTTTCTGTATATGCTTTCGCACGCCCATTTACCCAATCAATGACAGATTTCGTCCCTAATATTTCTTGCTCATCCCCAGTAGTTGGACATCCGTCTGACTTTCCAGTTCCTATACTTTCACCTAAAATGACTGCATAGCCTCTTGGCACATAATAATTTCCATATGAACCAAGATTAACAGCTCCATACGGTTTCCCTTCATACGCATACAATTCTTCATCTACATTATATACAGGAACATCTTTTAAGCCAGATCGATATGGACTCATTTCATATATAACGGGAACTTTCACATTCGAATCAGTTTTTGGACGCATAACTTTTACTGATACACGATCCTTTTTTCCATCTCGATCACTATCAACTTCCGTCTCTACAAATAAATTTTCGATAATTGCTTCATCAAGCGAGTAGATCGGCTTTGTCATCCCATTTTCTAATTCAATCTTCGTATTTGATTGTAGTCCTTCTGCACCTTTCCCATTTAACTTCACGCCATTCTCATTTATGTAGTTTGTTTCTTTCTTGTCTGCATACGCAGTCATACTAGAAACTCCTGATGTGACTGATAAAGATAAGATTGTTGATAATGTAATTGCTATTTTCTTTTTCCCCATACTTTTTCCTCCCCATATATGTCTCCTTTTACTATACAACAAAATAACAGAAAATTCAGTTTATATTTCATGCAACAACTTGAAAAATTTGTAGAACACTCTTCAAACGAGCTTTCGAGGTTATACATTCTGATTTACTACTCTCATATAATCAAAAAAAACATCGCCTAATAATAGACGATGCTTTTTATAGTTTCGAATTAGTCATTCTTCATATTAATATAAAATCTTATATCTCCCTCTATTGTAGAGACTCCATAATCAAAACCATGTCTTTCTAAAATACTTTTCACTATCGCTAAACCTAGTCCTGTACCAGAATGGTCTTTACTACGAGAAGATTCTAAGACGTAAAAAGGTTCCCAAATTTTATCGATATCTTTCATTTGTTCAGCATTCATACCATTTTGAATTTGAAAATATATATTTTCATTTCTATCTTCTAAAGTAATTTTTATATTTTGATTTGCTGTATATTTTATCGCATTAGATATTAAATTTTGAAAGACCATTTTCATTTTATTTACATCAGCATTAACAACTGCATCGCTAACATTATAGTTCACTTGCAAATTGATTTCTTTCGATTCCAGTTCAATCTTATGCTTATCTAATATACTTTGGACTAGTGATTTAATATCGAATTCTTCTTTTTGTAAAACATCTCTTTCTAGTTTAGAAAATCGTAATAACTCTTCAATTAGGTTTGAAATGTGATCAGTTTGTTTAATGATTGTATCTATGTATGTACCATCATCTAAACCATCTTTTATTCCCATAGAATATGCTTTCACTAATGCGATTGGAGTCTTTAATTCATGCGTCACATCACCCATAAATCGTTTTAAATGTTCATTTCGATCTGTTAAATCTTCATGCGCTTCATTTAGTTTTTCACTCATGATATTAATACTATTAGCTAAGTCCCCTATTTCATCATTTGTTTTCACTTTCGCTCGTTCAAATTTCAAATTTGAAATATCTTCTGCAACATTACTTAATTCTTTCAATGGTCTGGTGATTGTCGTTGAAAGTATCCATACAAGTACGATAATAAGAAAAATCGTAATGCCAAAAATGTAAAAATAAAATGAATTTAACGCTTTTATTATTTCATTAGAATGTGCGATCGAAACTCCTACTAAAATTAACATATCGTCTTTCGCAATGTATTTCACAAAAAAACTAGATTTAATCTTTTCTTGATCATATATTTTATTCGCTTGCCCGAAGTTCTTTACTTTCATTACTTCTTCTTTTGTAATCCAAAGTTTATTAAGGGCAACCCTTTTCCTTGTAAGTTGCATACGTAACTCATCATTAATTCGATCTTCCGAATTGTTAATTGATGTATACGCAATCGTAACATTTCCTTTATTTTCAATGCTAGTAATTGCTTCATCCAGTTGTTTGCTCGGTATGGACTGTATTTGTGCTGTAATACCTTCTAAACTTTCTCGCGTTTTGTAAATATTATATTTCGGTAAAAGATAGTTAATTAATAATAAAGAGATTGTAAAAATAAGAATAACAGTTAAAGAAATGCTGAGAAATAGCTTTTTTCCAAGTTTATTCACTCTGCTCCTCCAAACTATATCCTAAACCACGATGCGTCTTTATAATATTTTCTCCTACTTTTTTACGTAATCTTCTTACATGTGTATCAACAGTTCGCTCTTCTCCGAAATAGTCAAATCCCCATACGATATCTAACAATTTTTTTCGAGTTAAAATCATACCTTTATGATTTAAAAAACACTTTATCAATTCTAACTCTGTTTTTGTAATATCTAACTCTTTGTCATTTTTATAAACTTTATTTTTAGTGAAATCTATTTTCAAATCTTGAACTTGAATGACATCATCATGCTGTATAAGTTTTTTCGCTCTAGTTATTAATACGCCTGGATGAAATGGTTTTTTTACATATTCATCTGCGCCACTTTGAAGTGCTGCTAATTCATCTTCACTTTCACTTTTCGCTGTAAGCATTAACACTTTTACGCTTGAATTCTTTTTTATTTCCTGACAGACAGTAATACCACTATGTTTCGGCATCATCCAATCTAAAACAGCTAAATCAACTTTTCCATCATAAAATATTTGAAGTGCTTCTTCTCCATCTTTTGCTAATAAAACTTCGAAGCCTTCTTTCTCGAAATAAGCCTTTAAAATCCTTAACATATCTTGTTCATCATCTGCTATTAATACTCTCATACATTATCCTCCATTGCTATTAAACAAAAACCAATTGTATTATACAACTTCTTTGTTACATCAATGTGACAGAAAAATATTTGAACGTTTTAAGGGTATAGTAAAAACGAGGTGTTGTATTATGATTAAAAAAATCGGGGTCATTACTCTTCTTTGTTTCTTATTATCAACAAATGTGTTCGCAAATACAAATCAACAAATTGAAGTGTTTGATTGTCAAAAAGAAATGGTCGTTCAAAAACAATCTTTAGATCCAGCTATTCAAAAAGAAGCTGTTCAATACGCTAAATCCATTACTGGCCCGTTCAAAAACTTAAACGTCGTTCCAAAAGATGGTCACATGATAAAAATCCCATTATCTAAACCAATTTCTATTACAAATCAATGGTTACATACAACAATTGATGAAGTACTTATTCTCCTCCCGCTTAATCAAAAACCTTATATTATGCTTTACGATGATGAAAACAATCCGCATTTTTATTATGTGAAAGGTAATCCGAAGGGATTATTGAAACAAATGAATGTTAAATTATAATGTAAGAAAGATCCCACAAATATCATTTGCGGGATCTTTTATTTATCAGTTAGCAACTACATTTTCATTTAAAAAATGAATAACCTGTCTTTTATGATGATTATCATGATCTATAAATTCTTTAATAATATATATAAGAGAATACGGCGTTCCAGTATGAGGACAGTGTGATACCCCATTGGCTGTTAAAGGTGTCTTTAGATTTTCATCTGGTAGTAATCTAAGTTCTTTTACGAGTAATTCTCTTTTAGCTTTTGCTTCTTCAAGAAGTTTCACCTTAGATATACCTGATTTAGCATAATTAGATGCTAGTTTATTATATGTATCAAAATCAGGGAACTCCATTCCCTGTCCATTTCTCACTGATGATAATGTCTCACATAAAAGATAGTCATCCCAGTTCATAATATGTGATATGATCTCGCTAATAGTCCATTTCCCTTCTGATATTGGAGCCACCCACAATTCCTCTTTCATACCTTTCAATGTATTTAACCAAATTGAATATTCATTAAAATCATTAATAATTTTATTCTCTCCCATTATGTAATTCCCCATTCTAATAATAGATTCGAATAAATTATACCATCAATCTATACAAAAACGAACAAAAGTTCTGTTAGAGAGATAAATATTAATTCACTACATCCTTTTATGTAAGTTCAAATAATGGCTTGCTCCCACATATTTTATCCCTTTCACAAATCCACTCGAAGTATAAAATTTGTCACCCTGTTCTGTATCTGTATGTAAGACAACAATATTAAAATATTTTTTCGCTTCGCCTAAAATTCGCACTAACAGTAACCTCCCTAATCCTTTCCTTCGGTATTCTTTTGCAATATAAAATCTCCTTATCCTACCAATCCTATTGTTTTCTGTATATGGGTCCTCATTTAACCCTCCTATTCCAATTAACTTTTCCCCTTGAAAAATACCATATAAACATTCTCCAGTTTTATTAAATATGTTTATTGTATTTTCATATTCACTTATTAGTTTTATTAAGAAATTAAATCCTTCTTCTTTGCTTTCTTGAACAAGATAATCGTGCTCGTATTTCATTAAATCTTCAATTTGTTGAATATGTATATCTTTCAAGTAAATTCCCCCTTAATATAAAAATACGTAAAAATGCTCAAGAATTATTTATTCTGAGCATTTTTATGGTTGTTATTTTATTTAATTCGTAGTGTGCGTATTCTTTACTTCATGCAATATCCCCTTCAACTCCAATAAATCATCTATTACTATATCCGCCTGAGCAAGTTCATCTTCTTGTGCAAAATCAAAATTGCATCCAATCGCAATCAAGCCATTATCTTTAGCTGCGTTTATATCAGATAACCGGTCCCCAACTACAGCTGCTTCTTTTATATCATATTTGTTTAAAATATTTTTTACTAAGTCGCTTTTATTAAGTGAGTTTATTTGTTCAATACTAAATGTTTCAGTAACCCATTGGTCTAAATCATAATAAGATACGATTGCTCGTAAATATTCAGTTAAACCATTACTAGCAATATATATTGAACAATCATTTTCTTTTATGTATGTAAAAACTTCTTTTACGTTCGGATATAAAGCACCTTTTCCGCTCTTAATGTTTTCAATTAATCTTTCTAAAAAATATGCATCTGTTTGTTCTCTTACTTCAATAGAATGATTCGGTAATAAAGCTTCCCAGACTTTCGGCAAAGGCACACCCATAATTTTACGGTATTTTTCAATAGGTGTTACCGTATCCCATAATTGTAGTGATCTTAGGTAATCAAAAGTATCATCTAACGATAATTCTAAAATTTTATCAGTTTGAAATAACGTTCCGTCCATATCAAAAATTAATGCTTGTAACATGTCATTCTCCCCTTTTGAACTATAAGTTTTACTCGATATATTTTTCAGCATCTCAACGATAATTTCTGAACAATAATTTGCGGCAGTTTTCGCGAAGTCGTCATAAGAAATTTGTGCTTCATCATCTGCGCTGTCAGAAATACATCTTATAACGAGAAATGGTACTTCATTTATGTAAGCAACATGGCCAATTGCTGCACCTTCCATTTCAGTACACTGCGGCGCATATTCGTCTATTAATCTCGCTTTTAGTTTTGAATCTTCAACAAAACATTCACCACTGACGATTCTTCCTTCATGAACCTCCATATGTAAACTACTACTATTGCATGCTGTACGTGCTAACTCAACTAATTCCATACTTGCGACAAATTCTTCTTGGAACGGGAATAAGTTTTTCATTTGAGTTTTACTTACATCATGGTGGGTAACATTCGTTGAAATAACGATATCACCAACTTTTACATCTCGGTGTAACCCTCCAGCAACACCTGTATTGATGATAGCATCTACATGAAATTTATGAATTAATGTTTGCGTACATGCGGCTGCATTTACTTTCCCTACACCAGAACGTGTAATAATTACTTTTGTTCCCATGAATTCGCCAATGTAAAAAGGCATTCCCGCAATCGTCTGTTCTTCTTGTATAGCTAGTTTTTCTAAAAGTAAGTCTATTTCGATTTGCATTGCTCCGATAATCCCAATTCTGTTCATGTATGTCGTCCCCTTTTTCACTCTAATTAAGCCTCAAATAGTCATCAACATCTTTCGAAATTTGTCTAAAAGCTTTATCCCAGAATGCATAACTTGTTATATCGATTTCAAAATGTTTTTTCATCAGTTCTTCCACCGGAGCTTTTCCTGTTTCTCGTAAAAACTTTTTATATTTCAAATGAAAAGTACTTTTACTTTCATTAGCTATTTCTAATAAACTAAAACTAGCTAAATACCCAAATGTGTATGGATAATTATAAAAAGGAACATCTGCTATATAAAACTGAACATATTTCATCCAAACAAATGGCTGATATTCTAATAATGCATTCCCGTATGCTTGTTCTTGCGATACAATAGATAATTTCTCGATTTCATCAGCACTTAATGGACCTTCTTTACACTTTTCATAAAAATTCTTCTCAAATTCAAATGATGCTCGAATTGCCATTACATAATTAAAACAGTTTCTTATTTTCCAACTAAGCAATGACTTTTTCATATCTATACTATCTGTTGTTTGAATTAGATAGTTTAAGAGTACCGTTTCAAAGCAAATAGACGCCGATTCAGCCGTACTCATTGGCAAATAATCATCTAAAAAAGAAGTAGATTGCTCAAAACTCATATTATAAAAATGCCAAGCATGTCCTAGTTCGTGCGCAAGTACTCTTACACTATCGATACTTCCGTCATAACGCATAGAGATTCGTGATTCTTTTTCACTGAAAAAAGGAGCACAAAATCCACCAGGTGGTTTATTATCTCTCGGTTCCGCATCCACCCATCCACTCTCTATTGTATTCCATGCAAATTCTGCTAATTCTTTATCTATATTTTCAAACGCATCGTATATGTTTTGAACTGCTACTGAAAAAGGGATATGAATCTCATTATTTTCCTTTACGGTCATAAGTTCATGCCATGTAATCGAAGCTTCCCCCTTCTTATACACGTTTAAAACACTTACTAATTTATCAAGATTTTCTTCTGTCGCATTCCACATTTGTAATAATACAGTTTCAGTAATACCATTAGCATGTAGAGATTGCGTTAAAATCTCTCTATCTTCTAATTCATTACTCTTTGTATTACGTAATCTCCCTATTTGATTTAATACAGTAGCAAAAATTTCTTTTTCCTTATGTAAGGCATTTGTTAATAACTCGAATACTTCTACTCTTTCCTTTTCATTATCACTATTCATTGCAATATTATTTGCTTGTCCAAATGATATTTGCTTATTATTGTGCTCTATTTCTATCTTATTTCTTAATTGTATGTACATATTTTCCCATGCACCAAGTTCATCTTTTATTAAATTAGTATTAATATTATTGGAAGTTTCCATTTCACTTTTCTGTATTACTTGCTGTACTTCTTTTTTCAAATCTTTTACTGTCATAGTCGATATAGTAAGGTCAGATGAAATACTTTCTTCAGCAGATCGGCAATACAAATAGTATTCTGCTTTTTCAATAGATTGTATAAGTTTTGAAAGAATCTCTACATCTTTTGTCGCATAATATTGTTCTTTCAACCTCAATATTGGAGTTACAATATCCTCAATTGGATACAATCGATCTAAATCCCACCTAGCAATTTCATGCATTTTTATAGCCGCCTCCTATTTTTACAAATAGTTACAGATATTTCTCCCTACACAATTATATATGAAACGAGAAAATTTTAATATCTTTTAATATTTAGATTTCTATAGACGCAGTTTTATTTATACACTTTTCTTCTGCTACTGAAACGTACATAACATAAACAGATAAACAATATAGTTACTTGAATAATTGAAAAATATACCGCACGGATATCATTAGATGCAGTTGGAAAATCAATTCAAGCATTTTTAAGAATCGAAAATTTAAAGATTCCATGCAAAAAATTTGAGGAGAAAATATACACAGAATATAGAATACTTGAATGTCACCGGGTGACAGGTGAAAGTAGCTATTACTTAAGAGTAGCGGTTCACTCAATGAAAGAATTAGAGGAATTAATTGATATCGTTATACCATTTGGTACAGTAAAAACTTCGATGATTTTATCTTCACCGATACCTTATCGACCGATTATTACTGATTAATAAGAAAAAAAGGATTGATCAAAAGATCAATCCTTTACTCTACTTCATTTAAGAAGAACAATGTTAACGCACCAGGTCCTGTATGCGCTCCGATTGCAGCTCCAATTGTATTTACGATAAATACTTCACAGCCGAATCTTTCAGTAATTAATGCCTTTAATGCTTCGGCAGTTTCTAAATCATCACCGTGAGTCATAGCGATTGTTTGACCTTTAAGGTCTTTTCCACGCTCTTCCATAATATCTACAATTCGGCTTAGTACTTTCTTTTTCCCTCTTACCTTTTCAAGTGGTACAAGTTTTCCTTCTTGCACGTTTAAGATCGGTTTAATGTTTAGTAAACCACCGATAAAACCAGCTACTTTACTTAAACGCCCACCTCTCACTAAGTACTGCAAGTCAGCTACTGTGAAGATATGTTCTATATGGTTCATTAGAAAATCAACACGTTTTAAAATATCTTCTTTTGATGCGCCGTCTTTCGCCATTTTAGCAGCTTCTAATACGACAAGCCCTTGACCAAGCGAAGCACATTTCGTATCAATAATTTCTAAATCTAAATCAGCATATGTTTCTTTCACTTCTTCTTTAATAACAACTGACGATTGATATGTACCAGACAGTTCAGATGAAAAAGCTAAATATATACAAGGATTACCTTCTTTTGCATAAGAAACAAATTTTTCTTGGAAAGTTTCAAGTGAAGGCAATGACGTTCTATAAACAGCGCCTTCTCTCATGTTTTGCAATAATGTAACTGACTCTAATGTAACTCCATCTAAATACTCTGTTTCTGCTTCATCATAAACACGGAGTGGAATTAAATCAATATCATATGCTTGCAGCAATTCTACCGGTAAATCCGCCGCACTATCCGTAATGATTTTAACACCCATTTTTAAACCTCTATTCTGTTATAAATATAAAAAATATAAAATAAAAATAGTACTTTTAAATTATATACGTAAAACTTAAATGAAGAAAGGAAAAGACTTTATATTGTATGCACTATTCTTCAAATGTTGAACTGTTAATAAAAATCATTCCAATTTAACCAATTGTTTATTGTTATTTTTTCTATACCACGAATAATTTTAGGGATTTTTCATTATTATATTTAAATTTTTTAATTTAATGTGGTCTTTTCAAATTTATACTGTTTAAAATTAAAAAGCCAAATCCAATAAAGGAAACGGCTTTTTAATTTTTAAAAAAATAACCAAACTTTATTTTCCATCACATTGTTTGTTAACCTTATTATTCATGCAATGTTAAATATTAGTCCAATTATGATTAATATTTTAGCCTGTACTATAATTAAAAAAGTGAATACTTATCCCTAAGAAGCACCATATTTAAAAAACAGGTCAAATATTTTATAGAATATTTAATTTTACTAGTAAAGCTAATAAAATTTGGAGAAGAATTTGAACATTTACTGCTATGTCTGTATCCGTAGTCGTAACTGTAACATTTCTAGAATTTCTAATGACAGTTTCTTGTTTATTAACTTGTTTAATAGATGATTTTTGAAACAATTCTTGTGCTACACGGTCAGCTTTTTCACTATCTGCTATAGAAATACTTATTATAACCACGATAGCCGCTTGTAATGCTGCTTGAATAGATAACGCAGCTTTTGTATCTGTAGTAGTAACTTCTACATCTGCTGAATCAACAATTGTAATAGATTCTTCAGAAATTTGGTAAGTTTTGCTTTCTTGTGCAGCTGCTTCTGAAACATTGGCATTTTTAAAAGATGGATGAGGATTTGAAGAATCTAATGCACTCCACTTTTTATTTTCATCTGTATGGCATGCTTTGTCCATAAGTTCACCCCCTTTCAATCTAAATAATTATTAACCTGTGATTGTATTTCAGAAACAATACTTTTAATTTGCTGTTTTTTTTCTGGCGATAAATTTTTTAACCTTTCTTCATTTATCCCATGCCTATTAAAAATATCTGAGAGTAAAAGGTCTATGATTATATTCTTTTGATCCTTATCAAACTTAAAGGAAGAAAATTTGTTTAAATCATCCATTTACAATATTCACTCCAATCAATTTTCTATAAAAATTTCAAATAACTACCAGCATTATATGTAATTTAATAAAAATTGCTTGGACAATTAACTCAATCTTCTATTTCTACTTATTTTTACTAATAAAATCAAAAAGCTGTCTTCTAATAAGAAGACAGCTTTCCTTCACATAAACATAAGTTTCATTTATTGTTAAATAATGTATTTAAATTTTACTATTTTGCAGTTTTCCACACTTACTTTCCCATTAATCTTGAATATTAATTCAGTCATAATAAGAATTCCAAGCTTGTACCACATATTACAACAAAAAATATTTGCTTAGAGTGAACCCCTATAGCTAAATATAAACAGATTAGAAACATTATAAAATATTTAGTTTAACTAATAAAGCTAATAAAATTTGAAGGAGAATTTGAACATTCACTGCAATATCTGTATCAGTAGTTGTTACAGTTACGTTTCTGGAATTTTTAATAAATGTTTTTTGTCTATTAATTTGTTTAATAGATGATTTTTGAAATAATTCTTGTGTTATTTTATCTGCCTTTTCACTATCTGCTATAGAAATACTTACTACAACCACAATAGCTGCTTGTAATGCCGCTTGAATAGATAGCGCAGCTTTTGTATCTGTAGTAGTAACTTGTACATCTGCTGAATCAACTATTTCAATATATTCCTCAGAAACTTGATCGATTTCATCTGCTTGTATAGCTTCTTCTAAAAAATTCGAATTTTTACTAAATGAATAAGAATTTAATGTTTCGGAATCCTGTTTTATTGGCTCAGAAACTCGTTTTTTCGGCTCAAACTCCCGATTTAATGGATCTCGGTTTTTCTTTCTTCTACAAACTTCACAATCACACATAAAATCACCCCTTGTAGTCTAAAAAATTAGCAATATGACAATATTGGCTAACTACTAGCATTTTATGTATTTTAAAAAATATTGTTTGGACAAGTAACTTGAATTTTTATTTTATTTCTAATTCTTTTTTCTAATAACAAAAAGCTGCCTTCTAATAGGAAGACAGCTTTGTTTGTGACTATTCTAGAATAGATTTCATACAATATAATTTTTCCTTTCTTATAACCTAAGCTCGTCACTTTAGTTATAAAAATATGAGTATATCCTATAGCCTTTTTGAGGAACCATCCATAATTTATTTCAGAAAAAGTGCTTTGTTTTACTGAAAGGTAGTTGAGGAAACAACCGCCTATTTATTTAAAACAAAATAAAACTTTTATATAAAGGCCCATAATTAAATACACTTAACTTCATATGATATATTGCATCCTTTCTTTTTAGAATGAGTAGTCGTTACTGAAGGGCACTTTTCGAAGTGCTCTTATATTTATATCCCTTTTCTTTTTCTGGAGGATTTTTATCACTCAGACTGATGATTACCACTTTTCCTTAATAGTTTCAATTAATACAGTAGCTACTAACCCTATAAACTCTATACGCTTAAACAATAATGCGTTACCGAACGCATGAACTAATTTTCATTTTGACTATGTAACACTAAATTCACAAGGTTATTATCCTCTGTTTGATGAAGCTATCATTTCAATACCAACAAACCCACACCTTCAACTAATAACTTAAACAAATGTGCTATAGCTAGTTTTTTTTGATATAGCATCTTACGTTCTATATACTGAAGATAGAGCTAGTATTCTGAAGGAGGGCGTATATGAGTATTCAACTAGCCACATCTAATGATTTAGAATGGATTAATAATCAATATGACTCAATAGGTTTTGTAAGAAGTGATTTAAAAAGGGATAAAGTTGCAATTATTACTTACAACAACGAGTATGCAGGTGTTGGCCGATTAGTCCAAATAGATGAAGATACGATGGAAATGGGCGGGATTTTTATTCTCACTAAATTTAGAGGCCTACAATTAGCTGGGGAACTTGTTTCATTTTTAGTAGAAACTGCGAAGAAATTACAAGTACAACATGTATACTGTCTTCCTTTTGAGGAATTACAAAACTTTTATAAGAAATATGGCTATACTGAGGTTGATACTACGAAAGAAGTAGTTCATCCAATTATTCTAAAAAAATATAATTGGTGTTTAGATCATTATGATAAGCATGTTTTATTATTTAAGTTGTAAGTATGCCTAAAGAGAGCGTATACAAAAATATAAATTACTAGACCACTCAAATAATAACCGTACTTTATTTGGTCACCATCAGCTTCTACAAGTTATACAATTACTACATACGTTTCCTTTTTCCACTAACCTTACTTTTGTATAAAAGATTATTTTGTTTAAAATTACCTTAATTCGTATTCCAATAAACTAATCTGAAGGTGAATTCCTATATAATACAATTAAGTAATTAAAAGGAGCGTTATTCATGATAGATGTAATAAGACTCGTTATCTTTATTGTAGTTGCAATTGGTGCTATTTTTAACATTTACCTAGAATTTAAAAAACCTAAAAAAAGTATATTCTCAATCGTTTTTTTATCAGTACTCTTTATCGGTGCCTCAGGTTTAATCAAAGATATTTTATCTAAACTTTTATAGTTATTGGATTAAAAATTACTGTTCTGTCAATAATGTAAGTAACATGATTGTATTTCTCCATTCTGCTTTGGAGAGGAGCAGTTAGCTTTTGCTAGCTGCTCTTTTATTTAAAAATGATTTCATCTATTATCCACAAAATACGTATCATATGCCTTATCAAAAACATATCCTAGTTTTTCTGCCAGTTTAGCAGACGTAGTATTCGCAGCATCCCAGTTTGGATATATCTCTTTTTCTAAGCAGGCCAAGATTAGCGCTGCACTAACTATAGTCGCCAACCGTTTTCTTCTATGATTGTGATCAGTCGCCACTTCAATTTCAATCCCATTATCATAAATGCTATACGATGATGCACCGCATACAACTTCACCTTGGTACAAAATACTATACCCTATACCTCGTTTTAAATAATCTTCTACTGATTGAAATTGACTTG
The DNA here is from genome assembly GCF_009760835.1 of Bacillus sp. EE-W1. NCBI lineage: Bacteria > Bacillati > Bacillota > Bacilli > Caryophanales > Bacillaceae > Bacillus > Bacillus sp. EE-W1. Next base: position 50,570 of record NZ_WIPE01000064.1, read on the forward strand.
TAAAATCTTCAGAGACCTTATGTAGTGTAGGGATATTTACGATATGTTCATCTATTCTTCGTAACTCGTATCCTTTTGGAAGCGCTGATATAAAAGATTGTAATTTTGAACGATTAAAAACTTCCGCATTACGTTTGAATTTATAGCGTAAAAACTTATCTATTTTTCTTTCGTAAAATGTTTCTAAACGCTTTTTCCACTCTTCACTATTTACGATTACTAACATTCTATCAGGAATGTTACGTAGTAATTCTTCTGTTTCTTTCCTATTTGGATCCCCAGCATAAAATGTGAAAATCCCTACCGTAACTTGCGCTACTGTTGGGTTTTCAAGATCATTTACCCAAGCAGTACCCATATGTCCTTGTAAATAAGAAAGTAAAACAACGTTATTGAAATCCTCGAACATAGTAACTAATTTTTCTCTCGTATGTATACTCGCTTCATATATCATTCAAATTCCTTCTTTCGTTAGACTCAATGTACTTCTACTTCTTTCATAAGTCCTTTTATTCTACATATAAGCAAACGGCTACTAAACTCCATATAATTATAAATTATTCATAAATATAAAATTATTATAACATCTAATGAATAGTAAATGACTGCCCAGTATAAAGGTTAACAGTAAATATACTTAATAGTAATTTACAATCTATAATCTTTTATTATGTAACAACCCTCAACAATGGTTTGAGGGTTCATTTAAATACATTTGTTATAACTCATTCTTATAAATATATGATTCTGTTTCTCCATTTTTATATACTTTAGTCAATTTAACAACTGACTTGTACGTATTATTGTCATTCATTATCATCTTTTTCATCTCTTCTATCTCAGCATTACCAGTTCCACTCTCGATTTTCAAACAGTTCGAAATGTTGAGGTATCCACTCGATGCGAAAAGAATAATAAACGTAAAATCAGGGAAATTTATGAACAGTATTCCAAACTTTAAAGGATTCGCAGCCGTATCAGATAAAACTAGTCGAAAGTTTAATAGTTCCGGCACTTGAACAAAATCTTTAGAAACTATCGCTTCACCTATTATAGTAATTTGCTTTACGACATTCCCCAGTTCATCTATAAATTCAGTACAACTAGGTGCATCAATTGTTTTTGCTTGTAGTGATAAATTCAATTCTGGATTATGAAAGTCAAAAAAGAGTGTACTACCCTCTGTTAAACATTGCGGACAAACATTCCCAAGTAAACTAAAATCCTCTTCAATAAATTTAACTTTCGTTTTACAACTACAAACTTTTCCTATTCGAATTGCATCAATCCTAGAGCAATCTACAAAAATAACCTCATTGTCCTCTTGTACGAAGGATACGATACCATTCCTCTTATTAAATGAAAGAAAATAAGATACAACAATTTCGTTTCCGGCGATTACAATACTCTCAACTTTTGTAAAAGGCTCTAGACTTCGCAAAAATTCACAAATACTATTTTGGCAGCATTGATAATTTCGTTTCGGCTCACAACCCACTTACACTCCATCCCTTCCCTATATGTTTTATCTAATACATATACTATGAACGGAGTATAAAAAAGCTTGGACAATATAACTTTAACTCAGGAATATAGGTACTTACTTATCACATTAATAATGAAATTACGCCAATAATGAGTAATAGCACATAAATTTCCCTATAAATACATATAACAATTTCATCTTTCATGAAAAAAACGTTATAATAAGGTGTAGCCTCTACGATTACGTTATAAAGGAGAATAAAACAATGGCTAAAATTAAAGTGTACCAAGCAAAAGAAGAAAATATGGATACAGTAAAGAACATCATTGATGTTGAGGAACAAAACCCAACTACTGAAAACTTACAAAATCTATATGCATGTGTATTAGAAACAGAAGATATGGCATTGCCTGAATCATACATTGAAGAAGATATCTTAATTGATTCTATGGAAGTTATGGTTAACGCTTCTCAAAACAAACTAAGAGACTTAGGTGCATACGATGTAATCGAAGTTCAAAACAAAGGTAAGAAAACACAAATTTTATTATTAGCAGACGAAGAATACGAAATTATCGAAGGCTAATCTAAATCCGTACATACGAAAAAGCTCCTTTCCAATTGGAAAGGAGCTTTTTCATTACGCTTTTGATGTTTCACTCTTTTTATTCGTTTGCTGTTTCTTAATTACCATACGCTCATTTCCCATAAAGAAAATAAATATGAATGCTAGACCTGCTGGTACTAATGCCCACATAAATGTTTGAACAATGGAGCTAGAAAGAGCGTCAATAATTTTATCTAATATGTGCGGCGGGATTTGAGATCTTGCCGATTCTGATAGAATAGCTCTTGAATCTCCTAAAGCGTTTGTATTCATTCCTCCGCTCATACCTTTAAAAGCTTCTTCTAATTGATCTTGAAAACCTGTTCTTTGAATCATTCCGAAGATTGTAATACCAAGTGTCATTCCTAATGAACGAATGAAATTACTCGTTGAAGTTGCAGATCCGCGCTGTTCCATACCGAAGTTGTGAATAGCTGCCATACTTAGTACAGAGAATGAGAAACCTACTCCAAATCCAATAATAATCATATAAACCGTTAATAATATACGACTTGTTTCTGGCGTTAATGTGCTTAATAAGAATAGTCCAATTAGCATAATAACAGCAGAAATAATCATAATGTTTCGGTAGCTAAGCTTCGTCGTTAAAAATCCACCTAACTGCGCTGTTACGACTGATCCTAACATCATCGGTAAAAGTAATAATCCTGAGTTTGTTGCGCTACCACCGTATACACCTTGAATGAATAACGGTATGTATACAGTTGCTGACATGAACGCAGCACCGTAACATAATGCAATAATGGTACTCATTCCGAATAAACGTTGTTTAAACATTTCAAATGAAATGATCGGTTCTTCTACTTTACGTTCAATAAAAATAAATGCAATAATTAAAATAGCGAATCCGCCAAATAAACTTAAAATAAAGTTAGAATCCCAATCATACTTTTGTCCACCTAGTTCTAAAGCAAACATTAGCGAAACTACTGCACCAACTAAAGTAATTGCGCCAAACCAATCAATTTTTTGCTTTCTATGAACTCGTGATTCTTTATAAAAGAATGTAATAAAAATAAGTGCTAAAACGCCAAGCGGTAAGTTAATGTAAAATACCCAGTGCCAGCTTATGTAATCTGTAATATACGCACCAAGCAGCGGGCCAAAAATACTTGATAAACCAAATACTGCTCCGAATAATCCACCCATTTTCCCGCGCTTTTCAGGAGGGAAAATATCAAAAACGATAGTAAACGCGATCGGCACTAATGCCCCGCCACCAATACCTTGAATGGCACGATAAATACCTAACTGTGTAATATTTTCAGCAGTACCACAAAGTGCCGAACCAATCATAAAGACGATTAAACCGAAAATAAAGAATCTCTTTCTACCATACATATCTGATAGTTTTCCGAATATCGGCATACCTGCCATTTCTGCGACCATATAGGCAGAAACGACCCATACAAAGTTTTCAAGGCCTCCTAAGTCACCAACAATCGTTCCCATCGCTGTTACGACAATGGTATTGTCCATTGATGCCATTAAAATACCTAGCAATAAGCCCGCCACAACAAAGCCGAGCTTATTATTCTTCTCAACCATAACCTTGCTCTCCCTCGTACTACTTATATTTGTTTATGTTCTTTTACAACTGCATTACCTTTTTGATTAAAACTAGTATGATATTCTACAACACTAATTTCACATCCTGGACCAATGGTAACGTTATTTCCTCGTACTACTTCAGCAATCGTATGCTCTAAATAAATTTCATCTCCTTCAATGATAGACGTTTGGAGGCTTCCAGCATGACTTGTAAATGGAATAAATCTCGCTTTTTTACGAACGGTAATCTTTTTACCGCCGATTTCTCTCACTTTGCTGCCTTCATAACGAAGTGAAATTTCAATATTTTCAGCATTAAGTAATCCATCACTTTCAAGGCCACCAGTTAGTGATAGTTCTTCAACTTCAATATCTCCTTTCACATTTAAAGCGCCTTTCACATCTACGAAATCACCAGTAAACTTCCCTTTAACTTCTATCATACCTCTTACTTTCGTTTTTTCAATATGGGCATCACTATTCATTTGTGTATTTCCGTATACTTTTACATATTCCGCATCTACATTTCCTTGTACTTCACTATCTCCATACACGACATAATTTTTCACCTTCATATTACCGCGCACTTCACTCGTGCCGTACGTTTTAAATTCATTACAGCTCATATCATTAGAAATCGTTCCTTCACCGCGAATCTTCACTTTGTTATAATCCCCACCTGCTGAACTACCAGAGCCATTGACAGTAAGACTATGTTGATGTTCCATATTACTTTCTCCCTCCCATTAAACCTGCTTAATTTCTTTTACATTTGCGCTTTTATCGACAGTAAGAACACCCGTATATTCAATGAGTTCAATCTCACAGTTCGCTCCTACTGTCACATTGTTTCCTCTTACCGTTTTTATGTGAGCATAATCAATATCAATATTGTCACCTTCTAATAGTTCAGCCTCTAACTGCATACCAAATACTGATTTAAACAGTTTACTAAAAGTACTTAGTCTATGTTTTACTTTAATCGTTTGACCACCAATTTCTTTTGCTCGACATGTACCGTGAATATTAATATTTATTTCATCGGCGCTTAATAATCCACCAATTGTAAATTGTCCTTCTGAAGAAAAAGTATCCACTTCACAATTCCCATCAATCGTTGCTTGACCGTTGATTTTAAACTCTTCTCCAGTTACATTTCCGCCTACTGTACCTTTTCCTGCAATTTTTAAACTGTTTGCCTTCACATCTTGCGTAATTGTTGCTTTCCCATCAATTCGCATCGTTTCCGCAATAACTGTACCATCAACTTTACCTGATCCACTAATTCTTGCACTACTACTTTTCAAATTTCCAGTAACAGCACCATATCCGTTACATTCAAATTGGTCACATTCAATATTTCCATTAACAGTCCCTTTTCCATTTAATTGCACTTTATGAAACTCGCCGCCATTCGATGAACCGTAACCATTTATAATCAAATTATCTGTACGCATACTTTCTCCTCCACTACAACAGTTTCGTTTTTAATGCTTCGGTATATTTCATAATCGCTTCGCGTAAAACAATTTTAGTACCTTTTTCAAAAATTAAATCGTCCACATTTGAAACTAAGAAACATGTAGAAATCCCTAACTTTCGGACGATGATTAAGTCACAAGTTTTATGCTTAATCGCTTCATAATTTTCACGTAAAACTTGCAAGACCATTTTTCCTTCTTCTAAACTAATCTCTCCCGATTGTAGTAACTCTTCTAACATATACACATAAAGAATATCTACAAATTGAAACTCTGTTGTTTTATTCGTTTGTTCTATGAAGAATTGTAAAACTGGCTCTGATGCAATTCCTTTACGTAAGACGTCTTCTTTTGTTAAAAGAATTTCTCTAACACTCGGTGAAAACATATTTGCTAGTTCATCAAGTGATAAATCTTCTTTCATCGTTTGGATTTTATCAATACGCTCTAATATCTTTTCTTTCGGAAAAAATGTCTCTTGACCCGTGAATGTTGACTTTCGTACAAACCAATCTTCCGGTATTAAATTTTTTCTTTTCCACCTATATAACTGTCCGTATGAAATACCAGTTAGTTCTAATAAATCTTTTTTTGAAATTAAATCTGTACTCAACTGTATAACACTCCTTCCTGACAATAATGTAACATAACACTGTTACGCTGTAAATAGACTTTTATCATAAGTAGCGTAAAAATGTGTAAAACAAACCTGTTTCACACACGAAAAAAAGGCTCTTACACATCATGTAAAATGCGTAAAAACCCTTATTTATCAACATGTAAACCATATTTCATAAAAATCAATCCACCCTTGTGAATTAATCATTATATTTTGTACTTTTTCGTGAGAAGTTACTTGTTGTTTGTTTCGGTATAAAGGAATAATATGAATATGACGTAACAAAGTGTCCTCAATATCGCGTAACAATGTAACTCTATTCTCTAATTGTTCTTTTTTAAAATATGGGAACAACGTTTTATGAAAGTCCATGCTGCTTTGCCCATGAATAAAACTGTTTTTTGTCAGATACATATAAAGCAGACTATCTTCTATTCGCTCGCTAATTGTTGCACTATCATGCATCATATCAGCCTTTTGTATCGTACTCATTTCTAATAAATCTTCTATTTCAAGAAAATTATTTTCTACATAAATCCCGTACTTCGCACACTCTTTTTGTATCCATTGTGCATCTTCAACGTGATCTCGTCCTGTAAATGTATAAAGTTGTAGCACTTCATTATGATATTTACTTCTCTTAATTAAACTTTCTATATCTTCCTCAATTTCTACTATGCTTTCATCTGCTAATATTAGTTTCTTTGCCACTTCTCCGCGTTCTTCGCCGAGTTCTTGAACAATTTTATCGCCATGAATAATTTGATGTAGCGCCTTTCGAAGTAGCTCATCTTGCATTGGTCCTTCTTTTACAAGATTGCACGTTACATATGTTACGTTCGATTCAAGCCGAGAAATTTCTTTATTATGTTTTTCTTTATCTTTATACTGCGCCTTTACTAACACGTCATATGTATTTACACTTTGCTCCACATTCAACAGTTCAATTCGATCAAGGAAAGGTCTTTCGCGATAATATAAATCATGTGCTTCTAGTACAAATAAATATGCATTCTTCTCTCGTAATGTAAAAGGCCCAGTACCAATGAAGTTTCCTGTTTCATCTTCATGTACGATAGAACACTGTTCTGCACTAAGCATATGTAAAAACATCCTATTTTCAGCATGTAATTGAATTTCAACAACACATTCATCCACTGCACGGACGCTTTCAACATGTTGTAACATCCATGCGTGTGGGTTGTTTTCAGTTTTCATAAATCGATTCAATGAATGGATAACATCATGTGCAGTAAGTCGTTTTCCATTATGAAGATAAATGCCTTTTCTTAAATAAAATGTCCAAACCTTGTCAGCGTCATTATATTGCCAGTGAAAAGCAAGTCTTGGCTCTATACAATTTGTTTCCTCATTCACATATACGAGTGTATCAAAAATATGTTTAACCATATGACATTCTGAGCGCATCGTAGCGTAAACTGGATCTAAAGCGATGTCCAGGTTCATTTGTACTTGTAAACGAAGTACGTCTTTTCTTCCTTCAGGTGTCCGTTCTATTTGATGACCAAATATGGAATCTACCCAAGCTTCATACTCTTTCTTTATTGATGAAAATTGTGAGCTGTAGCGTTCTACAAATGAGATTCCACTTTTCACATCTCCTTTTTTCGTTAATTCTTTTCCTTTTTCTAAAATTAATGTCATCGGTTGCTTTTGAAATATTAGTTTAGAACGATTCCCTCTTCCACGCCCTGGAAACCAAGTAATCCAACGTAGTTCTTCTAATTTTTTTATTATTAATTTACTATTACGTTCCGTACAAAATAATGTTTCGGATATATTTTGCACTGTTATTTCTAATTGTTCTCCTTCTTTTTCCCTTTTGCCATAGGCAATCCATAGTTCAATGTATTGATCTAAAATAAACATCATATTCCCCCTAAAAGGTGAAAAATACTCCTTATTCTTTCTACCCTTTTTCCAATTCTCCTTTCATCTTATCATTTCAATATAGAAAGGAGGAATTAATATTGAACAATCTTTTACTACGTTATAATAAACCAATCATTATAAGACTGTGGGGCGAATTATTAACCCGAACAACTGAATCCATGTTAGCTCTCATTATGATTATTTACGTTAATAAAATGTTAAACGGTAATATAATAATCACCATGCTCATTTTTGGACTACAACCTCTTTCAGACATCATATTTACACTTATTGCTGGGGGAGTTACTGATAAATATGGGCGAAAGAAAATTATGTTGCTCGGATTATTGCTACAAGGCGTTGCAATCGGCAGCTTCGTCTTTGCTCAATCTGTTTTTATATTTGCACTGTTATACGTCATAAATGGGGTTGGCCGTTCCTTATATATTCCCGCTCAACGTGCACAAATTGCCGATTTAACAAAACAAAAACAACAAGCAGAAATTTTTGCTCTTTTGCATACAATGGCTGCAATTGGTTCCGTAATTGGTCCAATAATTGGTGCTATCTTTTATCAAACTCACCCTGAATATTTATTTATCATGCAAAGCATTACACTTATGGTATATGCAGTAGTTGTATGGACGCAGCTTCCAGAAACTGCTCCAGTACTTACAACACCAAAGCAAAAATTTGAAGTATCATCTCCAAAACAATTTGTACACAAACATTACGCCGTTTTGGGACTTATGATTTCTACAATTCCTATTAGCTTTTTTTATGCTCAAACTGAGACAAATTATCGCATTTTCGCTAAAGATATATTTCCAGATTTCGTATTCATGCTTGCTTTTATTTCAACATGCAAAGCTATTATGGAAATCATTCTGCAAATCTTTCTCGTGAAATGGTCTGAACGATTTTCTATGGCGAAAATTATACTTATTTCTTACACCTGCTTTACGATAGCTGCAATTGGCTACGGATTTTCAGCAACAATCTTGTCACTATTTTTCACATTACTCTTTTTAGTCATTGGAGAAAGTATTGCTTTCAACCATTTACTTCGATTCGTTTCAGAAATCGCTCCTACAGATAAACGTGGATTGTATTTTTCAATTTATGGATTACATTGGGATATATCTCGAACGTGCGGTCCTGTTATTGGTGCGGTTTTACTAAGTAAACTAAACGGTAGTATGCTATTTTATATTTGTGCTTGTTTCTTAATAATTGGGGGCATTATTCAAGCTCTTTTTGTTCAAAATTTAGAGCGTAATAAAATAAAAAAAGATATTTCAGAACATACTCCCCATGTTTTATAGGCTGCGTCCCTCATCCTTTTAACAGTAAAAAGAAGGATGTCACAAAAGTCTCCAGACTTTCGTGACATCCTTTTTTTTACCCTGCCATTTTATTAATACTATCTTCTGGTGAAAATACCGAAATATGATTTACCTTCCCAGTCGATTTTGGAATAATGAATTTTAACTCAAACTGATTGTTTACTTTATATACATATATTTTGTCTTCCCCATTTACCTTAACTGAAGTTGGTTTTCCTAATGCTTTCTCTATATCTTGTAATGTAATTGATTTCAGTTCTGCATGATAGGAGCGTACATCAAAAACTTGTGATCCTTTATTAAAACCGAAGCTAACATTTTTATTTGTAAAGGTAGCGTACATTCCGTTACCTGCTTGTTCTGTTTTATCTGCTTTCCCCCACGCTTTTTCTATTTCTTCAATATCTCCTGTATGAGCTGCGAACGGAACATTAGGTACTTTTCCTTCTTTCGCTAGTTCAAACAAATCTTTAATGTGGTCAATTGATTTTTGATTGATTACTGTATCTTTCGTGCTTGAATCTGTCTTTGGTTTTGCTGATCCTTCATTATTTGATTTTGCTTCAGGCTCTTTCTTTTCTTCAGAAGAATTATTTTGTTCGTTTTTACTATTTTCAGAGGTTGAGTTTGTTTCCTTTTTTTCGTCTGTCCCTTTACATGCTACTAATGCCAATAGGCATGTAAAAACGAGAAATAACATAGCTATCTTTACATACACTTTCATACATTTCAGCCCCCTATTATAATCTTATTCCTTTCGATAACCAATCCATTACGCTACTTTTCAAATTATATTTGTTCCAAAAAATAAATGCTTCACTTTCTCCTAGTGCTTGTACAACACCCTCTACAAAAGCTGTTCCTAAAAAATAACCAATTCGGTTGTATCCAAAGTATTGTCCGCCAGATAACCGGAACCACTCTTTCTCTTTTTCGAACGTCCATCCTTCTATATAATCTTCCAAAAAACGATTCTTTATTTGTTTTTCATTTTCTATATAGCATTGTAACCAACGTTCACCATCATTGTTATATGAGTAGTACACTGATTCATTTACGCCTTTTATAATTTGTTTTGATAAATATGTTGCAACACCTTCACGATACAAAGTAACTGCCGCGTCAGTCCACTCAGCTTTTTCCCAATCCATCCCATCATTTTGTAACATAACATTATGATATATATGGCCTATTTCGTGAGCGACAATAACACGAAGATGATTTACATCTGAAGATAATTTTTCTGCTGCAAAAAATATGTCACCAATGATTTCCCTTTCTACAAATGCATTAGAGCCAAAAGTTCCAACAAATAAATGAAACCGCATATTTACATCAAGATTATATTTATTATGATATTCATTCGTTATCTCTTGAATAATAATCGGTAATGTTTCTGCAATGATATGAATACCTTCTATTTTTGCGGGATATTGTTTAATGGCAGTAGAAAGACGTTCTCTCGTATGTGGACAATGATACTTAAAGTATTCTTCAAATATCTCTGGATGCGAAATGAAATATTGGTTAAGAACTTCTAATTCTACATTATCACTTTCCCATACTTTCAAAAAACTTGGAATTGTATTATTTATCATTTTTCCCATCTCCTTATATATCCCTTCTCGTCATATACACCGCAATCCTTCCTTAAACGTAGAAAAAAGCAACAAAGAGGGATGAGCCTTCCTTGTTGCTTTTTCTGTTTAATCAAACCATTTATCACCATCAGAAATCCATTTACCATTATGCAAATCATAACATTCATCATAATAATAAAAAAAGCTGTCCAAAAAGGACAGCTTTACATATGTATTTTTACACTTCGATTGACTTACCATCTTCAACAATATGATAAAGCAAGTGAGCTAAATGATGAATTGGGCCATACTCTTCCTCTTCTTCATCTGTTTCACCTTGGAACTCAAGATCATTTAAGTACAGTGCTAAAAATTGATAGTATAGTTTTAAATCAAATCCGTAGCACGCAGTTGGCTCTTCATGATCACCTTCGTATTGTAACATTAAGTATTGATCGTTTCCTTCTGCATCTTCTGCGTCAAAGAATACGAAGAATCCAACGTTTGTATCTAAATCAAATAGATGACGAGTGCCTTTTTCTGTTGCTTTGTTGAAGTCCTCTTCACTTAATTTATGTACTGTTGTCGCTTTAGCATTATCTTCTTGATGGAAATTTACTGTAAATGTTTTCAATGCTGACACCTCCTGATTGTATAATACTAGCATAACATATAAAAAGGACTGCTTACAAATGTAAACAGTCCTTACATTCATTTTCGCATTGCTCGTAATAAGAAGCTTACGATGAAAATTAAAACGATCGCACCGATTAAAGCTGGAATAATTGCATATCCACCAATGACTGGACCAAAACTACCAAGTAATTTCGAACCAATCCATGAACCGATAATACCAGCAATAATATTACCAATTACACCACCAGGTACGTCCTTTCCAGTAATTAAGCTCGCAAGCCATCCTAATATACCACCGACGATTAAAGACCAAATCATATGATAACCTCCTTTATATTTTACCAATCAAAATATAATTAGAAACAATTGCTTACCATTAGTTATGTTACATTTTTCAATAGTTATTCATACAGATCAACTATTAGATTATTTCAAAATAATGAACGGCCAGTTTTTCGACTCGAGGTTGATGTTATTCGTAATACACATATTAAGGACAGTCAGGCTTTAATATTGTCCGCATAAACTCTTCTTTAAATGCAGGATAGTCAAAACCAACTGCAATTTTTTGAATTGGTCTATTATCAAATGTTGTTGGCTCGGCTATTTTTCTAAAGTCTGCCACACTTTGTCCTCTTGTTACATCATTTGTCGTACTGATCCAAACTGCTGACTTTTTATATTCAAAAATATCATCATTAATAAAGGAAATGAACGGAAGTAAATCGTGAATCGGACTTCCAGCAATACCCGGGTATTCTTTTTTATAAAAGTTCTCATAATAAAAATCGATCATCGGTTTAATAAGTTTCGCCTGTCCTGTTCCTTCTTTATTAATAATATCCACCATTTCAGGAGTAATGAGGGCTGCTTGTGTTACATTTAACGGATAAATAGTCGCATTTTTTGCGTACTTCATCACAATATTTGCGGCGATTGGATCCCCATAAAAATTAGCTTCTGATACAGGCGTAACGTTACCAGGAAATAAAAACGCACCGCCCATAATATAATATGAACATACCTTATCCATTACATTTGGATATAATAAAAATAACGTTGCCAATGTTGTTAATCGTCCAGTCGCTACGATAATAATATCTTCTGGACAAGGCTCGATTAATTTAATTAACTCACAAAAATTTTCCCGTTTACAAATCCTTATATCAGGTGGAATAATTGGGCCTAGGCCGTGCTCCCCATGAATTTCAGGAAAGAACAAAGGTTCTTCAGCTGTCATTGGTCTAGCTGCACCCTCAATGATTTTCACTTCTGTAGCATAGTATCTTTCTAAAAAATACACATTTTCTGTTACGATTTCTCGCGATACATTCCCATATTCAGCAACAATACCTATAATATCTAATTTACATGTTTTATTTGCATAAATTAACGCCACAGCATCGTCAATACCAAAGTCTCCAAAAAAGATGATTTTCTTTTTAACTATCCTCACCCCTCTTCAACATAATCTACTATTATTATTATGTAAAAAAGACAAGGCTGTGAAACAGTGCCAACTAAAAAAGCCGCCTATTTATTGGCGACTTCAATCTTTTTATATGATAAATACGCTAATACATTCTTACTTGAATCGTATTTTGGATTATTCCCTTTTCTCGGTTCTCTCATATGTGTTTTTTCAAATCCAGGAATGTCCGGCATTTTCTCCATAAATTCAAGCATTTCTTCTTCAGTTCCTTCAATACGTACGCGAATCATTATTACTTTTCCTCAATTCTCATTTTCTCTGTACTAAGTATAACGTACTTTGAAAAGACTGCAAGAAATTTATCTTTTTAATGTCGCGCTTTTTTTACATACAAACAATGCCATTTCAGTATAAAACGAATTTATTTTATTATTTTCAATTTGAATATGAAAGAATTCTTGCATTTCAACTGGTGTTTTCATCATACACTCTGTTAATTTCATACGTTTCAGCAAAGGTACATTCATCATATCGCACCACCAGTCAAATTCAAATTTCTTGTCAAAAGTTAGACATGACTGCATTTGCAAACCGTTTTTTTCTAACAAGGAAATCCAGTCTGTTTTTTTCAGCGCTCGTTCATGACTCGGATCCCGCTTTTTTTCTATAAAATTATAAAATGTATCGTATTCATTATTTTCCGGTGAAACATTATCTATTAAAATAAACAATCCATTATGTTCTAACGTACGATTTACTTCATAAATAAACTGAGGTGGATTCGTAAAATGATGTGCTGCAATTCGGCACGTAATTGTATCAAAAAAACCATCAGCAAACGGTAAACTTTCAGCGTTTCCAGCAATAAAAGATACATTTTCATGTCCATTACTGATAATAAAATTTTTCGCATTCTCTAACATTTTTTCTGTTAAGTCTAAGGCAACTACTTCTTTAAACAATGGAGCTAATATATTCGCAACATGTCCACCGCCAGTAGCAATATCAAGAAGACGATTATTATGACGAGACTCAACTTGTTGAACTACATATTGTAAATCCGGTCCTTTAGCATGAATTTTACTTTTCACATACTTTTCCGCATTATTACCAAACTGCTGTTTCACAAGCTCTTCTTTACTCATTTTATCATCTTCTTTCAATTGTTTTTTACACGATTCAGATAACTAATACATTCTATTTCATATTTTCAATTCCTCTTTTGGACAGATTATATGTTGCTTTGAAAAAATAAAAAAACCGTAAGAATATATCTCACAGTTTTTAGCTTTCTATATAGTTTCTTTTTCCTTTTCTTCATTTCCTGAAGATAGGCTACCAATAACATCTGCCGTTACTTCCACCACAAACTCACAAATACCCGCTGCAACTTCTCCAATCACTTCATCCATCTTTTTACCCCCTTATTTTATGTAACTTATTTGTATTATAGAAGGATTTACTTATTTCGAACTATCGGAAAACGTGACAACAACATTACAGTTTTGTAAGCTTTTTCAATTTGTTTAGCTTCTATCGTTTGAAACTTGAAGTATGAGTAACAAGCATATGGGTCATCATAATATTAGGTGAGTTCCAATTGTGCTAGAGGAGGCGTGTAAAATATACTACGTAAAATTAATTAAAGGTCAATCATTCTATGCTTTTGATCATCGTTTCTTAATGTCTGAAGAAGAAGAGGTTTCCGAGAAGGTTTATAATTACTTACGTCGTAATGAATTTTTCGAAGTACGTAAAGAAGAATATTCGGCCTAAAGTATAAAAAGCATCGAGAAAAATATCATTTACTTAGGATATTTTCTTGATGCTTTTATTTTATTTCTCCTCACTCTCAATGAATATTTAATTATAAGTTTTTTACATTTTAATTTGCTTATTTCATGTATTAGCACATCAAATTTTTGACAAATCAAAAAGATTGAAATCCACTCATGAAACACGTAATATAGACTCTGACTCTAAAAAAGTTCGTTAATAATAATACATAAAATAAGGAGGTTTTATATACGAGTTTTTCATTTTAAAAGACGGAGAGGTTTTATATTATGTGGCGCAATAAAAATGTTTGGATTGTTTTAATTGGGGAGTTTATTGCTGGTCTAGGGTTATGGCTTGGTATTCTTGGTAACCTTGAATTTATGCAAAAATATGTCCCTTCTGATTTCATGAAATCCGTTATATTATTTATCGGATTATTAGCAGGTGTTTTAGTTGGACCTATGGCAGGTCGCATAATTGATCAATATGAAAAGAAAAAAGTTCTTCTTTACGCTGGGTTCGGTCGCGTTATTAGTGTTATTTTTATGTTTTTCGCTATCCAATTTGAAAGCATCGCCTTTATGATTGCTTTTATGGTTGCTCTTCAAATTTCAGCAGCATTTTATTTCCCTGCATTACAATCTGTAATCCCACTTATCGTACGTGAGCATGAGTTATTACAGATGAACGGTGTACATATGAATGTAGGTACAATCGCTCGTATTGCAGGTACTTCACTAGGTGGAATTCTTTTAGTTGTAATGAGTTTACAGTATATGTATGCCTTCTCAATGGCAGCATACGCTTTATTATTCCTCTCAACTTTCTTCCTTCAATTCGAAGATAAGAAATCAACAACACCAAGCAAACAAGCTGCAAAAGATAATAGCTTTATGGAAGTATTTCGTATTTTAAAAGGAATTCCGATTGCTTTCACAGCACTTATATTAAGTATTATCCCTCTATTATTTATAGCTGGATTTAATTTAATGGTAATTAATATTAGCGAAATGCAACATGATCCAACGATTAAAGGATTTATATATACCATTGAAGGTATCGCATTTATGTTAGGTGCCTTCGTTATTAAACGTTTATCTGATCATTTCAAACCTGAAAAGTTACTATATTTCTTCGCAGTTTGTACCGCTTTTGCACATCTATCATTGTTCTTTAGCGATATAAAATGGATGTCTCTTACATCATTTGGTTTATTTGGTTTTAGTGTCGGTTGCTTCTTCCCTATTATGTCGACAATTTTCCAAACGAAAGTGGAAAAAAGCTATCACGGCCGTCTATTCTCATTCCGTAATATGTTTGAGAGAGTTATGTTCCAAATCGTTTTACTCGGTACTGGTTTCTTCTTAGATACGATTGGTTTACAGTACATGGTCTTAATTTTCGGCGTCATTTCATTATTAATTATTTTCATTTCTTTATCTAAACAGAAACAATATGAAAAACAGCCTTCGCAATCTGCGAATTTATAACATAAACAAAGACGCATGGATCCTATTAGATTAATCCATGCGTCTTTGTTATATAAAAACTTTTTTATTACGCTTATTGTAATTATTTAAAGGAGTACCCCTTTCGCTTTGAATACAGTATACTAACATGATATATATAGGGGGTTCGCAATTGTCTGATGGCATGCAGTTATTTATTATCTTTATTTTTGTATTAGCTCTGTTTAGCATCATAAACTTTTTAGCTATTTCCTTATCTGGACATAACTTTAAAAGAAGAATTATCTCCGGTTTCATATTTTCACTACTAACTCCCATAGTCTTTTTGACTACCGCAGCATTCGCTTTTATATTTGATACAACTGGATTGAGAGCAGGTACATTAGCCTTTATTGTTGCCATTGTATATATTTAAATGGAATAGTGATCCTACTTTCCTCTTTATTTTCCCTCAAAAGAAACATAGCATAGACTATAGTACTCGGCATAAATCTGACTTTACACTAGATTCATGCTTTTTCAATTCCTTCTAAATTTTTATATGAAATTAAATAATTCTTTATAAAAATTTAAACTTTATTTATTACAATATTCCTATCGTATTCGCACGTTTATTGAAAGTAAAAAGAAAGGAGTACAAAATGAAAAAGGTTCTATTAATTATTCCAATATTCATCGTTCTACTTAGCGGATGTAGCAATAATGATATATACGGTTCTTGGGAAGTCGTTGACAACAAAAATGGTCTTTGTCCTGTATCGTATAAATTTGAAACAGTTGTAAAAGAAGAAAAGAAAGAAAAAATTATTCAATATTTAGTAGAGATGCAAACAACAAAGAAAAAAGAAGATTTATACAAAGGCTCATTTGTAAAGGATTCTAATGTGTATCATATTGATTATGGTAACTCATTTACATCAGATCAAACTATAAAAGTTGTCGATGGCAAATTAAATGTATACTTTTATGCAGTGGAAAGATTATGTACATATAAAAAGAAATGATGACACTTCATATAAGACGCAGAAAATATTTTCTGCGTTTTTTTATGTTTCTCCTTATTATCCTCCCTCTAAATTTGTCAATCGTTTTAATTTTCATAAAAAAATGATAAAATGTAAACATGTGTTTTCAGAATAATTAAAAACGTAGAAAGAAAACACTGTTTTTAGGAGGGGTTTTGATGACTTACACGTTAGCAACTAGAATGAAAGCATTCCAATCTTCTATATTTAGTGAATTAGGGGCCTATAAAAAAGAAAAGATTGCAGCAGGCCACAAAATGATTGATTTAAGTATCGGGAATCCTGATATGCCGCCTGCTGACTTCGTAAGAGAAGAAATGGTACATACAGCAAGTGATAAAGAAAGCTATGGATACACATTAAGTGGTATTCAAGAATTTCACGAAGCTGTAACTGAATATTACAACAACACTCATAACGTTAAATTAAATGCAGATAAAGAAGTTTTATTATTAATGGGTTCACAAGACGGACTCGTTCATTTACCTATGGTTTATGCAAATCCGGGAGATATTATATTAGTTCCGGATCCAGGATATACAGCTTATGAAACTGGAATTCAAATGGCTGGTGCAACATCTTACTACATGCCATTAAAGAAAGAAAATGATTTCTTACCTAACTTAGAGCTAATTCCTGAAGAAATTGCCGATCAAGCGAAGATGATGATTTTAAACTTCCCAGGGAATCCAGTTCCAGCAATGGCCCATGCAGATTTCTTTAAAGAGGTAATTGCATTCGCGAAAAAGCATAACATTATTGTTGTCCATGATTTTGCTTATGCTGAATTTTATTTTGATGGCAATAAACCAATTAGCTTCCTCTCTGTACCTGGTGCTAAAGAAGTTGGAGTAGAAATCAACTCTTTATCAAAAAGTTATAGTTTAGCAGGTAGCCGTATTGGATATATGATTGGAAACGAAGAAATTGTTCGTGCACTTACTCAATTTAAATCAAATACAGATTACGGTGTGTTTTTACCAATTCAAAAAGCGGCATCAGCGGCACTAAGAAATGGCGCTGCGTTTTGTGAGAAAAATCGCGGTATTTATCAAGAACGTAGAGATACTTTAGTTGATGGATTCCGGACATTTGGTTGGAATGTTGATAAACCAGCTGGTAGTATGTTCGTCTGGGCCGAAATTCCGAAAGGCTGGACTTCTATAGATTTCGCTTATGCATTAATGGATCGTGCGAATGTCGTTGTTACACCAGGTCATGCATTTGGACCTCATGGAGAAGGCTTTGTACGAATTGCACTTGTTCAAGATAAAGAAGTGTTACAACAAGTTGTTGAAAACATTAGAAATAGCGGTATTTTTTCTCTTGAAAAAGTAAATGAATTAGTTAAAAATTAATGATAACTCCCCTGCTTAACTGTAGCAGGGGTATTATTTATTGGAGGTACTTTCATATGCATATTCAAGACACTCTTCCTCATCGTTATCCTTTTTTAATGATTGATAAAGTAACAAATGTAAAACATGGTGAATCCGTTACGGGATATAAACTGATTTCAAATAATGAGTGGTTTATAAATGATAATCAAAAACATATGCCTCATATGTTAATTGTAGAAGCACTTGCTCAGCTTAGTGCATTTGTAAATACAAGTGACTCTGAAGGTCTAGGCTTCCTCTCTTCGTTGGATGGGGTTGAATTCCACGGAAACGCATATCCCGGTGATAAACTTGATTTACATTATAAGCTTACTCGCAATCGTCGAGGTTTTATTCTCGGTAAAGGTACTGCAACTATTAAAGATCAGCCGATTGTAACTATAGAAAAGCTATTAATATATCAAGCAGAATAGAGACGATGTAATTCGTCAGGATATCTCCCTCCTACAAATTCGTCTCACCAACATGAACAGAGTAAACAAATTACTTGGTTAGGAGCAAGAAAATGGAAAGTACTATCGGTATCGATGCTGGAGGAACATTAACGAAAATTGCTTATTTGAACGAACAAAAGCAATTAGCTTTTGAAAAATTTTATTCAAATGAACAAGATAAAATAATAGATTGCCTTAAGAAAAGCACTCGTATAAAACAAATATGTATAACAGGTGGTAAAGCAAAACAATTACAGCAACTACTTTCAAACTCATATAATATAGTAGAACTAAACGAATTCGAAGCTACTCTTGTAGGTGTCCGATACATATTAAAAGAAGAGCAATATGATATAAACAACTTTATTTTAACAAATATAGGTACAGGTACTTCCATTCATTACGTTTATAATGACAAATATATTCGAGCTGGTGGAACAGGTGTTGGAGGTGGTACTATTATGGGGCTTTCAAAATTGTTAACAAACATAGATCATTTTGAAGATGTGATTCCTTTAACAAAATTAGGTTCTAGAAAAGAACTAGATATTACGGTCGGTGATATTTATGGTGGCATTCTCTCTCCTATTGATAATAGCTTAACTGCAAGCAATTTTGGTAAAGCTACCAAAACAGATTCAAATTTTAGTAGTGCTGATATACTAGCAACTGTGCAAGGACTTGTCGGTGAAGTTGTTACTGCATTAAGCCTTCAATTCGCCGAAACAAAAAACATTGACCATATTATTTATATTGGTTCCACTCTATGTAATAACGTACACCTTCAAAATATTATTAGTAACTACACAAAATATCAAAATAAAACACCAATCTTTTTACGAGATGGTGGTAATAGCGGTGCGATTGGTGCTTTACTTCATGCTACGAATAAAAAAGGCTGACTTTTGTCAGCTTTTTTACAACGGTACTTCAAATTCAATAATTGATTCTCCACCCTCTCCAATTCGCTCTACACTAATTCTATCAATTACACATTGTAACTTTTCAGGTAAACTACGAATATCCTTGGCTACTTTAGCAGCTAACTCCTCACTACTTTTTCTTCCCACTGTTACATGCGGTATGTATAGAATATCTGCTCTCAAAAATTGTAGCAAAGGACCTGTATATAATTTAGCGTGTAATTCTTCTATCTGTTCTTTCCCTCTCTCCACTTCCAAATACAAATAGTTTCCTACATTAGTGATACAATTTGCAAACTCAATTTCAATTTTGCCTATCCCTTTTGCTAAATTCAAAATATGAGATCTTAATTCATCATTTGAAATATTACTCTTAAACGGAAATACAATTGTTATATGCGGTGGAATTAATTCAAATAAAGGATCATGTATTTGTCTAATATTCTCTATTTTATCGATGGACATATTATTTAGAAAAACTAAAACTGTACGCATTTTTATCCCCTCTACTTTCCCTTATTTTAATATGTATCATATTCTATAACTGTCTTGCACTTCAACAAATTATTTTACTTACATGTAAAAATAAAAAACTTCTCAAATGAGAAGTTTTCATATAACATGATTACTATTTTCCCGCCAAACTTTTCTAAACTTTATATAACAAGCAATTCTCCAGGGAATGATATACGATACTGCAACTACGTAAAATAATAAACCAATCGTTTGTTGATCTAAATCAACAATATATTGCCTTGAACCATATCTCAATACGACAAGTCCAATAAAAGTAATTAAAAAAGCAGCACTTTTTTTCGTATAAATATTCCCATCATCTCTTCGCTCATAATTTGTTAAAACTATAAGTGGTACGGCGAAAAGAATTCCAATGAATGCTGCTATTATAACTTCTAAGATAGCTAGATGCACGGGACCAAAAAACCATAAAACACCTGGTGTTAAAAATAGTAATGGCCACAAAATACTTTTCCCCGTCCCCTTTATTGGCTTATGCATAGATCGGTAACGACGCCAAAATATGAGCAGTGCAATGCATAAAAAGACTGTAATTAGTGAAGAAGTGTCTCCCATTTGTTTTTCCTACTCTCCTCAAATATATACTTAATTATATTTTAAATTGTTTGCTCAAATGATACCTTTCGAATAAATATACCGCTAGTCACGACATAGACGATAGTTAATATAATTGAACTGACAATAAAATATGGGATATCTATTAAAGATAGATTAGATGTAGAATTTAAATCCTGTATTCCTACTTCTGCATAAAGCACACTATTCAATGATATAAAAAATGTTCCACCAATCATAAGACCAATCCACTTAAAACGTTTCTTAATCACTACTACTACTTGAAAGAAAGTTGCTATTGTAAGATACAATAATAGTTGTACAATAAACTGTTTAACTGATTGTTCTCCTAAACTAATATTTACTGTACTATACAATGTATTTTTTAAAAAAATTACTTGAAGGAATGAGAAAACCACAGCTTGTAATAAGATATAGAAAACTGATCCAATGAAAAACTGTAATCTCGTTACTCCAAATGAAACTGCTAAACGAAACACATCATCCTGTATGATAAAAGTACTTACTACTATAAACAATGTAATTGCAATCGAAGGATAATTTAATATATGTTGTAAAAATCCTTCTCTTATTTCTCTCAAATCCATTACACTTGTAATTCCTTTTATAAGTAATGCTGCAATCCAAAATATTAAAATTGCTTTATAATGAAAATTTATATGTAACTTCAACTGCTTCATTAACATCGTCATTTCACTTCACCACCAGTTATGTGTATAAATAGTTTTTGTAATGTAATTCTATCAATCAGTAACCCTTCTTTTTCAAGAGAGTAATAATCTTCATTAGAAAGTTCTTCCCATATAACAGCAATCCCCTTATTTCCATAAACTTCTCGATTTATTATTTTTTTATTTATCGAAAACTCATCTACTTTATCTTTTTTTCCTGAAATAATATGAGCTTGTTGCAATAAATCTTCCACCGATGATTGAACAACAAGTGCGCCTGCTTTTATGATGATTACATCTTCAATAACATGGGTTACTTCTTCTACTAAATGTGTTGATAATATTATTGTTCGTGGATACTCACCGTAATCTTCTAGTAGTAAACTATAAAACAACTCGCGATGTGCTGCGTCTAAACCTGTAGTTGGTTCATCAAAAATGGTAATTGGTGCCCTACTTGCTAATCCTTGAATAATTCCGACGACTGTTTGCATGCCATGTGATAATTTATGATATTTCACTGTCATATTAAGCTGAAATTTATCAGCGAGTTCTTCAGCGTACTTTCCATCCCAGTTTTTATAAAACATGTTGCACATCTTAAAAATTTCTTTTACTTTAAAACTTAGATGTGCTTCTTCTTTCACTCTAACGAAACAAATATTTTGCATTGCTTTACTATTTTCAAAAACATGTTCGCCAAATATTGATATACTTCCACTACTTGAAGTAATTTGGCCTGCAAGTAAATTTAATAGTGTCGTTTTTCCTGCCCCGTTTCTACCGAGCAAACCATATATTTTATGCTCTTCCAATGAAATCGTTACTTCATTTACTGCTATTTTCTTTTTATATTTTTTCGTTACGGCTTTTGTTTCAAGTGCAATCATCCCTATTTCCCCTCCTTCGTAATTTTTTGAATCATATCCATCAATTCATCTTTTGATATTTCTAGTACTTTTGCTTCTTCCCACACTTTAGGTAAATATTCAGTCATAAAAGTATTTTGTCTTTTTTTAAGTACGACTTCTTTCGCTCCCTTTGCAACAAACATCCCAATCCCTCTCTTTTTATATAGAATCCCTTCATCCACTAATACATTTACCCCTTTAGCTGCAGTAGCTGGATTTATTTGTAACATCTTCGCAAATTGATTTGTTGATGGAACTTGTTCTTCTTCAAGTAATATGTCTTTTAAAATATCAGATTCAATCGTTTCTGCAATTTGTAAGTATATTAATTTATTTTGCTCAAGAGTAGGTTTCACAATTTCACCACCTTAGGTTCATAGGTTCGTTACTTATGTAATTAACCATATCACATAAAAACATTTATTTCCATAAATTTCTTTTACAAAAAAAGAGAGTCATTCGTTTAAGAATGGCTCTCTTTCTAAAATGTTGAAGTATCAACTCTTGTTCTCAAATTCTTTTCATTTTATTTCAACTGCTGCACCGGATATTTAGCAAATAAAGCTTTCCGAAACTCTTTATCATTTATAAACATTGTAATTTTTTCGCTATTATCGTTAAGGAACTTTACTACTTTCTTTTTATCCCATATATCATTTTCTTTTGGAAAATCATCAAATTTTTCATACAAGATTGATAGTATATCTTCTCTTTTTATCGTGAAATTTTTATTTTCTACTTGAAACTCGTAACTTTTCGCATTTGGTACTAAAATCGCTAGATAAATAACGTTAAAGAGAAAATTCTTCTCCATTGTGTCCTTGCCATCAAACCAATACGTCTCAACCATGTCTTCTGTCAGAGTTCCATTTGCACCATAGTTTACCTTTATACTTTCATTCTCCAAACTAATACTTTGAAATGTATCACCACCGGGTAAATGATTAACAATTGCAACCATATCTGAGTTATTACCAACGTATGTCCCAGCATATTTCTTAAAGTCACTAGGTTCAACATCAGATATTTCTTTTATTCTTTCTCCGCTAGAACAAGCAGTAATACATAAAAAAATTGTTAGCATAACAACTACATTACGATGCATATATTTCATTTAGCATCCCCCATTTTATCGATATTTCGTTCATTACAATACTTCTTTCCAAAACCCTTTAAAATATACGCATTTTAATCAAAATTAAAAATTTTCAATTTTCATGTTTACAATTATCCATTAATTGTATATACTTACTAACGTAAGAAAAAATTCTAAAAGGAGGTCGAAGGAAATGATGAAATTACAATTACATGCTTTAACTTTAGCGTTAACTGCACCTTTGTTTTTCGGACAATTAAATATGAATTCGACCACCCTAATGGAGAATTGAAAATCGCACTTTATTTCTATTAATTCATAAATTCGCCACAGGAGGTCGTATACTTTCCTGTGGCCTTTTGACGCCCAGCCATAGGAGAACTATATCTTCCTGTGGCTTTTTTGTGCGATTTTTTAGCCTCTTATATTATTTTTTAAAGAAAGGAGCAACATTCGATGACCATTAGCGTATTGTTTTTAAGTATTACGATTCAAAGAAATACAATTTCCAAAGATGAAATTTTTCATAATGAGCAAATTGAAAAAGCTATGAATGATGTTAAGGAGCGCCAAGCGCTTTATTGTGATCACCTGTAATTCCTTTTCGAAAGGAGGAATTCATTTATGACTTTTCATATTTTCTTTTTTACAACTGTACTTCAGAAAAACACTTTATCTGAAGATGAAATCATTCGTAAACAACAATTAAAACAACTGACTGATAAAATGACTGACATTAAAAGTTCATACTATACGCAAATGTATTAAAAATATATTTTAAAGGAGCAATACCTTCATGAAATTCAAAGCATTCTTTTTAACAATCACCATTCAAAAACGTAAGCTTTCTCAAAGTGAGATTTTGCGTGAGCAACACATTCAAACTATTATGGACGAAGTGAAAGAGCACCAAGCTTCTTATTACAGCCGTCTTTTCTAAATAACTTTTAAAGGGGAAAAAACAAATGAAATTTAAAGTATTCTTTTTAACGATCACCATTCACAAAACTAAGTTCTCAGACAGTGAGATATTGCATGACCATCAAATTAATAAAGCTATGGAGGATGTAAAAGAACGTCAAAGTCACTACTGTAGCCATCTATAATTCCTTTCGAAAGGAGGAATGTATCATGAAGTTTCACCTTTTCTTTTTAACAATTACAATTCAGAAAAAAAACTATTCTGATGCGGAATTAAAACAAGAACAACAATATAAACAGGTTATAGACGAAATTCGAGATCGTAGAAGCAAGTACTACTCTCATCTATAATCTTTTAAAAATATAAAATTTGAAAGGGGTCGATTATGATGTTGCTAGCACGTTGTAAGGAAATGATTTGGATAGTTCAGAGGGATTCCACATAGTTTTATTGAGGCTATATCATACAAGTTTATCGTTATATTTGATATGTAATAAATATATAATAAAAGTTTATGCATACACTTTTTTACATTGATTAACAAACAAAAGATACACCACTTAAAAAGCGGTGTATCTTTCTCAACTTATACTATTTTCGATTACTTCGTTTCGTCTTAAACAATCTCACTAAGTTCGATACAACTGTTTTTGTTACTGCATAAACTGGTACTGCCAAAATCATTCCGATAATTCCCGCAAAGTTACCTACCCCTAAAATTAAAATAATAATTGTTAACGGATGGATATTTAATTTTGAACTCATAATACGCGGTGAAATGATGTTACTTTCAAACTGTTGTACAATTGTTACGATAATAATTACGTACAACGCTTGCATCGGAGATACGAACAGACCTACAATAACAGCTGGTGCTGCACCGATAAATGGACCTAGGTTAGGAATGATATTTGTAAATGCTGCTATAATTCCTAAAACGAAAGCGTACGGTAAATCGATAATTAAATAACCGATAAAAGTAAAAGCACCTACAAATATACAAACGAGCGCTTGCCCTTGAATATATGCAGATAATGTTTCGTTCGTTTCCTTAATGATACGAAGTCCTTCTTCACGGTAAGACTCAGGTAATAGACTAACTGCTTTCCCTGGAAACGCATGTCCATCTTTAAACATATAAAATAAAATAAACGGTACTGTGAAGATAACTAATGCAACGTTTGTGATAATACCAAATAAAGCCGTTGCACTCGACGTAATCGTGTTTGGTATATCCTTTAAGTATTCAATCGCGTTTTTCTCAATTGTTTCAATGGAAACGTAGTTTTGTGTAGATAACCATTCAAACAATCTATGATGGGATAAATCTTGTATGTATAGTTTTCCCTCTTTAATATAACCGGGCATATTTTTTACTAAATCCATTAACTGTTGCGAGATCGTTGGAACAACTACCCCAACTCCAACTGCAGTTAATGTTATAATAAAAAGATATAACAGTAAAATCGCTAAATTTCTAGGTACTTTTTTATTCTCCAAAAAGACTAACAATGGGTTAAATATGAAGTATAAAAATAACGCGATTAAGATTGGGAAAAACAACGTTGATATGAAGATACCAATCGGTTGAAATAGAAACGATATTTTTGTGCAAATAAATATGATCGCTACAACCATTAGCACTTCTAATGTCCAAAAGTGCACTTTCGATTTCAAAAAAACGTCCTCCTTTAAACTAGCACTTCTCTTCATTGTACCAAAATAAGCAAGAATTTCACATAATATTTTCCTTTACAATATTCCAAAATACCAATAAATACACTACAATGAGATTACATACAAATTTGCAGGTAAAGGTGATAAAAATGACACAATGCATCATATGCAGAAAAGATACGAAAGAACTTAGTGAACAATATGTCATCCCCGAAATATTATGTGGATATTATTTCACAAACTCAATTTGTGATACTTGCCACGAACAAATGACAACAAATATTGATCGCCCCTTAATTCGGCATAAATTAAGTCAATTTAAGATTGAGCAAATGAAAAAACAAATTGATTCCCCGCTCTATACGAATGAACATGGTGAGGAACTTGCGGCTGCTGAGACAGATGTTGTTGAAGTAAGTGATGAAATACTTTATTCCAATGCATTAATTATGAAACTATGTAAAAAGCACGATATTTCGCTACATAATGAAATTTGGAAAGAAGAACGTGTAACGAAAGTAGCTAGCTCTATTCAACGTGAATTACTTTTAGATAACCGTAAATACAAAATGAGTGTATTAAAAACAGCTTATACTTTCGCTGTCCAAGCTGTTGATGGCTATTTTGAAGATCCAGATGCGATTGTTATTTCTAACATTCTATCAAATGCCGATTTTATGGAATTAAAAGAAAAAAGTATAGTTCGCGATTTAAGTAAAAGTTCTTTATGGAATACATTAAATACAAATAGCGAGAACCATTACTTTATTTTATTAAGTGATAAAGATGGCCTGTTCTGTTTCATTCGTCTATTTGATATATTTGACGTTGTCGTTCATTTATCAGAAAAGAGATATGAACTTTCATCTCCAATTGTCGGCGTAAATGATGTAAATAGGCAGGAATTTTATGTCCAAACTTTAAAACAGTATATGGATGGGCTATTTAAAGAAAAAAAACCTACTATTTAATCCAAACCAGAACATACGGTCTCCTTTCTTGATGAAAAGACACTGTGTTATAATAAGTATGAAAAGAACAATACAATCACATAAACCAATTATTAATTGTAAATAAATAAAAAAGACCAGTGTGCGGCTACACACTAGTCCACGTAACTTAGCAGATTGGATTGTTCATTTATCCTATTTGTTTCTTACAAACAAAACAACCCACATTCTATTGGCATAGGTGGGTTGTTATTTTTTGAGCTTGTCTATTAAAACGACGACGAACGTTAACAATGCAACGAGAAACAGTCCACCCTGCAGTAGCAACGCTATTTCACTCACGTATTATCACCCCCCTCCTATTTGGAGAAGTGATAATTGAACAACCAACCGTACCTTAAGTTACTATTTAATTTTACCATATTTTCTAATAGTTTACGACGAAAACCCGCAAGTGAAATACTTGCGAGTTTTTTTATCCCGTATTAACAGGCAGTAAACAAAATGAAGCAAAACATAGGTGAAACTGCCTGTTAATGGCCGATTGGTTCAACTTTATTTCTCACTATTTTTTTAATGCATATGCATCAGCTATCATTTCACCAACAATTTTATTTTCTTGTTTCTTCTCGTCTTTCAATAAAGGAAATAACAGTTCTGCCACTTCATATGCCTCTTCTAAATGGGGGTATCCTGATAATACAAACGTATCAATTCCTAACGCTTCATATTCTTTTATTCTTTCTGCTACTGTATGCGGATCTCCAACAAGCGCAGTGCCAGCACCACCTCTTACAAGCCCAATTCCAGCCCATAAGTTAGGACTTATCTCTAACGACTCTCTCGTTCCTTTATTTAAATGTGTCATTCGTTTTTGTCCAACTGAATCATATCTTGCAAATGTTTTTTGAGCGAGCTCAATTGTTTCATTATCTACATATTGAATTAACCTTTCAGCCTCTTCCCATGCTTCTTCTTCTGTCTCTCTTACAATTACGTGTAGTCTAATACCAAATCGTACGTTACGCCCCTTCTCTTCCCCAAGTTTTTTTACTTCATCTATTTTCTCTTTCACTTGCTCTGGTGGTTCTCCCCAAGTTAAATATACATCACTATGTTCAGCCGCAACTTCTTTACCTGCAGCGGACGATCCGCCAAAATAAATTGGTGGATACGGTGTTTGAACCGGAGGAAATACAACTTTACTCTCCGTAACTTTAATATGTTTTCCTTCTAAAGAGATTGTTTCACCTTGTAATACTGACTTCCAAACCTTTAAAAATTCATCTGCAACTTCATATCTTTCATCATGTTCAAGATACAATCCATCACCTTGCAATTCAACAGGATCTCCTCCAGCAACTACATTAATAAGTAATCTCCCATCTGAAATTCTATCAAATGTAGATGCCATCCTCGCTGCAACTGTCGGTGACATTAACCCTGGTCTAACTGCTACTAAAAATTTTAATTTCTCTGTCTCAGCCGCAAGAGCTGATGCTAACACCCATGGATCTTCACAACCTTGACCAGTTGGAAGTAATACACCAGTATATCCTAAATAATCAGCTGCCTGTGCAACTTGCTTATAATAACCATATTCAGCTGCTCTTCCTCTTTTTGTCGTTCCTAAATATCGACCATCTCCATAAGCCGGAATAAACCATAATAATTCCATATCTTTACACACCCCTTATTTATTTTGAAACGTATACTAACATACTCTATATAAATTACCCCTAATAATTTACCCCGCTATTTGCGGGCAGTAAGAT
>NZ_WIPE01000064.1:79376-113619 GCF_009760835.1 Bacillus sp. EE-W1
TTGGTGAGGGCTGATAATCAGTGGGGGATGTCCCCTACTGATTAAAGTTTCACTTTATATGTTAATTCCCTGTCTCTCCTTTAAAATTATCTCGCCATCTTAAAAACTTCACTTCTAGTAAACGTACGAGTGAATCAGAAAACTTTCCAACGAATGCAAAAATAATAATGCCGACAAATACGATATCTGTATTTGAAAATTGCCTTGCATCCATAATCATATAGCCGATACCTTCTGTAGACCCCATAAGTTCTGCTACTACTAAACTCACCCATGCAACTCCTAATGATAATCTTGCTCCGAGTAATAGGTTCGGCAATGCTGCTGGTAAAATTAATTTTGTAATTAATTTTCTTTTACTAAACTCTAACACTCTGGCAACATCGAATAACTTTGAATCTACACCTCGTATCCCTAAAAACGCGTTTACGTATAGAGGAAAAAATGCACCGTCCGCAATTAATAATACTTTCGATGTTTCTCCAAAACCGAACCATAATACGAAAAGTGGCGCAACAGCTAAATGAGGTACAGTTCTTAACATTTGTACAGATGGATCTAAATATTGCTCACTTCTCGTTGAAAATCCAACAATCGTTCCTAAAATAATTCCTAAACTCCCGCCGATAAAGAAACCAGCCGCAGCCCTAAATACACTGATACTTAAATGACCGAATAACTCTCCTGTTTTTATAAGTTCTTGAAAAGCTAGTAATATATCTAATGGCGTTGGTAAAACTGTTTTAGAAACTAAATCGAATACGCCGGCTAACTGCCAAATAATTAATACGATAATCGGTATAGTAATCGCTCTTACTAGCACTTTTACATTCGTCTTTCGTACTTTCTTTACATTGTTTTTGCCAATCGCTATACTCGCCCTTTTCATAACAGCTTTCGTATTCTCCAATTTACAAAACCTCTTTTCATTCCGCCTTTAATGCTTTTTCTACGAAAGAATTATCTACAACTTTATCTGTTTTGATTTCTTTCTTTATAGAGCCGAGCTTATATTGAAAATCCGCTGTCTTTTGCTGTTCCGCTATTATTTCTTTCGTTACCGGAACTAAAATTGGTTTGTCGTGATCAAACACTTCTTTTACAATTTCTTCATCTATCTTCTTTGCAGAAGTATATATTTTTATCGCTTCATCTAAGTTTGACTCTTGCCATACACGTGCTTTTTCATAAACTTTAAGGAATTTCTCAACTAATTCTGGATGTTCCTTCGCAAATTTTGTTCTCGCAATTAAAAACTCTGGTGAAGAAACATTTAATCGTTCACCATCTGCAATAACCTTTGCCCCTTTATTTAACGTATGTAGTGAAATGAATGGATCCCAAATGGCCCATGCATCTACTGATCCGGATTCAAATGCCGGCTGCGCTTCATCTGGTTGCAGTTGAATGACATCTACATCTTTCGCATTTATACCTTCTTTTTCTAATGCTCGATATAATAAATTAAATGCGCTACTTCCTTTTGCTACTGCAATTTTTTTACCTGTTAAATCTTTTACACTCGTAATCTTGCTATCTTTTTGTACAAGAATCCCTGTTCCCTTTCTCGCATAACTTGTATTAGCAAGTTCAGTAAATTCAATACCTGCAGCTTGCGCTGAAATAACTGGGGAGTTCCCCACTTCACCAAAATCCAACCGATTTGATGCGATTGCCTCAAAATAAGGAGGTCCGCTTTGAAACTCTGTCCATTTCACCTTAACTCCTTCTTTTTTTAACTCTTCTTCAAACCACCCTTTTTTCTGTGCCAGTAAGAGCGGGCTTAATCCTTGCTGTATACCAATTTGTATTGTTACCTCTTCTTTCTTACTACTTGCAGTGTTTTTTTCACATCCTAATAAAAATAAAGATATAACTAATGCAAAAGAAAGAACCTTACATTTTTTATACATATATAATCCACCCTTTTCCTATATACTTGTTTGAATCAGTCCCCTGTGTTCAAACTGATGTAGCACCTTCGTTCGAAGTTGTTGGAACGATTGAGAAGTTTTATTTCGCGGATAGGGCAAACTATTTTCAATAACTTTATGTATTTTCCCAGGCTTTGCACTCATGATGATAATTCGGTTTGAAAGATATATCGCCTCGTCTATATCATGAGTAACAAATATCATTGTCGTTTTCTTTTGTTCCCAAATGTTCAGCAGCACTTCTTGCAAATGACTTCGAGTAAAAGCATCCAGTGCTCCAAATGGTTCATCAAGTAATAATACATTCGGATCTCTTAATAAAGCCCTCGCAATCGCAACACGTTGTGACATTCCGCCTGAAATTTCTTTCGGATATGATTTTTCAAAACCATCCAATCGAACGATTTCAACCCATTCCTTTACCTTGTCTTTTACATACTTATCTTTTAACGACAGATCTGCAGCAACATTTTCTTCAACTGTTAACCACGGAAATAAACGATGTTCTTGAAAAATAAAACCTTGTTTTTTACTCGGTTTTACAATTTGCTCTCCATCGATGATAACTTCACCTTCAAATTCGTTATCTAACCCCGCAACAATTTTCAAAAGCGTACTTTTCCCACAACCACTCGGTCCGATTACAGTGACAAAATCACCTTTCTCTAATTGAAAATTAATATCTTCTAATACTTGAACCGTACCAGTTTGTTTCGAAAAATATTTTGATACCCCATCAATTGAAACAGTCACTTCTTCCCCTCCTTGAAATGATTCATTTAAATGAATAGATTCAGCATTTGTATAATAAAAAAACCAAAGGCATTTTATCAATAGATAAAATGCCTTTGGTTTCTCCAATCAGCAATACGTTATAGAATTAACTACATATTATACAAATATTTCCGATAAGTCAACTGGGTTTTAATGAACGATATTTATTTTTTTATAAAGAGTAGCAGTTTCTGAAATGATTTCTGGAAGTGACTCTTGAATTGTGTTTTTGACTGTATGAAGAGCCTTTTCTACATACCCGTCTTCAAATTGTTCTAACGACTCAGGTAATTCATCCTCATCCAATATAAAAAATTCTCCACTTGGAAGTATCATAATATCAAGGATTAAATCTTCAAAGGATACCACTTCATCCGTTATACATGTATTCTTTACAATATTAAAATACGAACCTAGATACCCCCCATCCTGATCTCTCCAAACGTATAAATTATATGGAAGATTTCCCCAGTAATATGCAACTGTATAACTTCCTTTCGGGATTGTTAACTTCTTATCGTTTGCTGCCATTGTAAAAGAATACTGTACTTCATGATATAAAATAATTTTGTCCTGCTGCGCTTCTATTAGTAAACAAGCATGATCTATGGTTGTACCATCATATCGGATTTTTCTTTCAATAATTTCAATGTCTGACGTACGTAAGCAACTCATTTTTTATTTCCCCTTTTATTTTAGTTCTTTTATTATATCCCTTTATATTTCCATTAAGAAAGCGTCCAGTCAATTCATTCATTTTTTCAAGTTAATATTTATATAATCTCATTTTCTCCTTCACAAAAAAGCCCCTTCTAAATTAGAAGGAACTCCAGTATTATTATTATTTTATAACCCATGATTTGTAAGCCTTTATTTGTAAGCCTTTACTTCTAAACTAAACTTAGATTCTTTTAACCACTCTACAGCACTACATACAAGAGGAGATGAATTATCTTCAGTAATACTTTCTATTGGAATCCATCTAGCTCCTAATGAATCTTGCTCTTCAAATTGTTCCGATACTTTGAATTCACCTCCGCACCTTTCTACAAAGTAAAAAACTGCGATATGATGTACATGTGTGTACTCATTAAATTTTGATGGAAATTGAAAATTAATTGTACCTACTTGTTTTACTACCGTTACATTTAGCCCAGTCTCTTCTTTAATCTCTCTATGAAGTCCAGCTAATAATGATTCTCCATCTTCTAAACTACCACCAGGTAGATCATTACGATTTCTATATGGACCTTTAAATTTATCAATTACTAATAAATTATTGTTTTCGATACAAATGCCATACACACCAAACGCACGATGAAAATTAGTAGCATTATTCATGCTTCAACTTCTCTATAACCGCATCATAAAATTTCCGTTCCTCATCAACATTTAAGTGAACACGACTTACTGTTTTAGAAAATCCATATAACAATTGTGCTTTCACTGGCTCTTTTAGCGTTATTTCAAATGTTGGAGGTTCCTTTATAAATTCCATCACAGTTGCGTCAAGAACTTCTTTTTCTTTCTTTAAAGGTTCGTCTTTATAAAATGCAATTTTATCAATTTGTGTAAATGGTATAACAATTTTCTTTCCTAATCCGATTTGAATGATTACTCGTTCTTCTGTAACAATAATTGGATTTTTACGCATTGCTTGTATTTCAGCTAAAAAATAAAACATTGCGTATGCGTTTAAAATAAGTAAAATCCATGCTACTACTGGATTCCATTGATGAAGTAAATAATGAAAACCAATACTTTCTATTATGGTCGCATGAATGATCATGATATATACACCTATTGCACCGGTCTTTTTGTGATATGAGAATACGGATTCACCTTCCGGTACTTTTATATACCACGATAAAAATGCATAATAGATTAACTTACACTCTGTTACAATGATATCTACTAATTTATTTCTTTTCATAGTAGCATCAAACGCTGCATCAATCGCATAAGAAAATGAAGAATATTCTCTTCTATATTCTTTATATCTTTTGATTGTATTAGGAAGCACTTTAACGATTTTATACAACAGGAATAGTTCTAGACCTACAAAAGCAATTTCTCCCGCAACTATAATATAAGAAACGTTTGAAAAAGCTTGTAAATAGTCACTTGGAATAATAAATCTCGCAAATATATATCCAGCTATTACGACAGGAAATATATACGTTAGCGAGTATCTTTTTTGAATAATAAAGAAATATGTAATAATCGGAATTACAAACATACAATCTAACAAAGAACCAAGCACTACTTCTTTCGGAGCGGCTGGTACAATCGGAAGGGCATACAATAAATAGTTTGATAACAAGATGAAAGATACGAGTCCAATCCAAATGCCTTTTCGCCTTCGTGATAGTGTGGCATTCATACGTTCACTCCTCTATTTAAAAACCTCGTTTAAATGATCTTTATAAAATGTAATCGCACGTTCAAATTCTTTAACTTCGTCTACTTTTATAACCGTTTCAAGTAATAATTTCATCGCGGATTCATGATCGTTAACGTTATATTTTGCTAATGATAAAAATACTTTTATCACGTCATTATCCGGAAACTGCTGCAAACCTGTTTCTAAAACTGTAATTGCTTTGTCATACTCACCTATACAACGATATGTACTTCCAAGACCGATATATGCACCGCAAAGTGACTCACCATCAAGACCATTTGCAATTGCCTGTTCATAATACGGCACAGCGTCTGTTTCAAGTCCCATTACATCATGTATCCAGGCACATTGAAAAAGCACTTCTGCATCCCGCGTAAAATTGGTTAACCCCATTAGTATCTCTCTAGATTGCGCATATTTCTTTTCATTTCTTAGTTTAATCGCTTGCTTTAATAAATGTTCCATAGAATCCACTCCTCACCAATTATTTTATGTATCCATCTTGAATGGTTAACGTTTGTGTAAAAGTAAAATTCCCATAAATTAAAGTTTCGCTTACCTATATATACTATGCGGATTCACTCTTATCCAAATACTTAAAATTATAAAGCAGTAATGTGATTACATAGTACTTCTAACCTTTTGACAATTTCTTTCGCCGTTTCATCTTTCCCATTACATAACTTCCCTTTACCGTCCTGTCCAATTACGTAGTGCACCGCTCCACGTGAATATAAAGAATGTGGTGAATTTGCAATCATTACATTTGCCTTAGATTCTTTCATTCTATTTTTCGCTCTTTCAAACAATTCTTCTTCATTTACATCACTTTCAAGTTTAAAGCCAACGAGTACGGTTTCTGGATCCCACTCTTTTATTTGCTTTAATACTTTTGGAGCCTTTTGAAAATGAATAATTGGCGCTATATCACTTGAAATTTTCCCATTCATATTAAGAACATTACCATCTTGATCACAAATTTTGTCTACAACCCAATCTGATCCAGCCGCTGCCATAATGACCGCATCGACTTTTTCATGTGTAATTATACTTTTCATTTTATCTTGTAAATCAACAATTCCTTCAAATGGGTGTAATTCTAATTGATTGTTTACATCGTTCGGTTTCTCAGCGAAATAACCGTGTAAATATATAACATGTGCTCCTTTACTTATAAACTCTTCAGCAATTATTCTACCAATTGTTCCTTTTGCCATATTCGTATGACCACGCACTTGGTCCCATTTTTCTAAACAACCACCACTCGTAATTAATACCTTTTTCCCCTTCATTGTAACCATCCCTTACTGATTTTTCTTACGAAACCATTCTGTTCCAAAGTCAACTATATCTCGTTGCTTCATAAGACGGCACGTTGCATTTCCTATTTTTCCATTTGTTACAGTTCCTTTTCGCTCAAACTCTACACCGATTTCTACAAACTTATCAGAATCGTAATCCATATCAACAAACTCTTTCCATACTCTTGCACCATTCTCTATAATTGGTGCCCCTACTTTTATTAACTCACATGCACCAGTACGTACTTCAGATAAATGTACAGACGTATTGGAATCATATCCAACACCAATTAATAATATGTATCCATCTAAATCGTATATTTTTCTTAATGGAGATTCCTCTCCTAAACTCATTGATAGCGACTGATTCATCGTTATTTCTTCCGCATGTTTTCCCCATGCAGCAAAACTTCCTAATGGATGGTTGCTACGTACTACATTTGGATATGTACGAAAACATTCAACTACTTTTCCCATTGCCCTTGTTGGTGTTATATGTGGCTCAAACGCCGGGACGTTATCTCGAATAATTTGCCACCATTCTTCAGGTACAGGTGGTCTTGACCAATGTTTCGGATCAGATAAATCCGAAGATTGAGTTGGCATAATAATTGTTCCCTCTTCCGTAATAACTTTCATTAACGCCTCTACTACCGCAACGGCTCCGCCAGATACCCAGCCAATAGAACTGAGCGAAGAATGCACAATAACCGTCATTCCTTTTTCTAACCCTAATTCTCTTAAATCATTTGTAATTGTTTTGATTGTATTTGGCAATTGTGTACTTGCCACTATGTCATTCATTTTCACGATTGTTCCCCCATTTTTTAAAACTAATACATACATATATTATCATATTTTTCTTAATTTTTAACTTAATCATTTCTGTCACTTCAAAAAAAGGTTATAAATTCACATGCATAATAATCAAATGACAATATATCGATCTCAAATAACAATAGCAGATAAATAAAAAAACTTTATTCTCTTTTCTACTATTTGAACTAATTTGCTTAATTACATACGTTTTTTCAGTATGAAGAAAAATAAAAGTGATACGTCAAAACAATACAAACACTATATATAAACGAAAGAGCCCATCACAACTGATAAGCTCTTCCGTTTCATTTACCCTTCAATTGTAACCCCTGTAAACATCGATAAGTTTCCCGTTATTTTCTCGCCTACACGTAAAAATAACCCTGCGGCTCTCCCGCTAATACAGTGTGAACCAATTAATAGTTTACCAGCATACGGACCATCCCATGTGTCAATTGTATAGTCAGGCATTTCTATGTATTGCTGATATATTTTCCGTTGTTCAAAGTAATACTTCGTTTTATCTTCAGCCAATAGTTCATCATTTTCGTATATAGATACTCCTCCGCCTTCACGGCCGTATAAAGGTTTAGAAACATATGATTCATTTCTTTCTATAAACGGTTTATTTGTAAAATATG
Organism: Bacillus sp. EE-W1; assembly: GCF_009760835.1. NCBI lineage: Bacteria > Bacillati > Bacillota > Bacilli > Caryophanales > Bacillaceae > Bacillus > Bacillus sp. EE-W1. The sequence continues at coordinate 87,250 of NZ_WIPE01000064.1, forward strand.
TTGGTAAGAAGTAGTTCTGAATGATTTCTCGCTCTTCTTTCTCAAAGAAAACTCCCTCTTCGAACAGTTGCCAAATTAATGCGAGTACACTTTTATTTTGCATAAGAAAAGCAGCAGGTGGATTAATAATTTTCACTCTTCCTTGCGCTATATGATCTAAAAGCTGAAGTCCAATTCTTTTCCCATTTTTATCGGTATCTGAAACTAAATATTCAATTGGATATAGTCTATATAAATAATGGATTCGTTCGCCACTTGGCGTATATATACCATCATCTGTAACGACGATATCTTGTATTCCTATATAGTCTGTTGATTGATCTAAGCAATAGCTTCTTAAAAATTGAACTGTTTGATGATCTTCATCGTGCCAATCATAACTAGTAAAATATATCGTCTCTTCAGGACCTATATTATAGTCATGTTTAATTTGTTCCCACGCCTGCACAATATGCTCTTCTATATGATTTGGGTGATTCACGTCGTGATAACGGCATAACACTTCATTTGCGACAGACGGCTCTAAATAACCTGTTGGTGTGTCACAATTTACTTCTATTAACTTTATATCTTCACCATTTACGATAAAGTCAAACCTTGTAAAATATGAAAACAAACCAATATGTTTCATTCTCGCAATTTCCCACGTTTCAGCTGGAAATCCTAGTTTTTGAAAATCTTCTGTTGTATTGACAATATATTGATACGTTCTATATAACACGTACATAACTTCCTCTGTCGCTTTTGAAATAGCAGTATAAGTTTTTACTGGCATACGATACATACCTGTTGCCATATATTGATTCCATTCTTCATTTTCTAATAGACTCGGCCATGTAAAACCATTCCGACCAGCCTCTTCCGCAAGTGAAAACCATACTTTCATATACTCTTTCTGCTCTTGTTCTGTATACATGATCCTATTATCCTTTCGTGTTATGATCCGGCTGGTGCTTTTGCGTTTCCAATTCCACTTGAACCAGAATTCACTTTCGGCGTTTGAGTAGTAGATGATTTCGGCGTATTTGTATCTGGCGTCACCTTATTTGAGGAATTGGGCTGTTGTTTGTTTAAATCTACTTTATTGGAAGAATTATTGTTGTTACTGTTAGTTCCACCGTAGTATCCTCCACCACCGCTGCCACCAGTTCTACTTTGGTCTTTTTCACGATATGGAATAATATTATTTGCATACGTTTTTTTCATTACATTGGGTTTTGCTGAATAATTCATATTTGAAGTTCTGCTTGCTAATAAATATCCCGCTACGAATGGCAGTATCGGTAAATGTGAGTTTTCATTATACAATGAAAACGATGGATTAATTTCCTTGCATAACTCATCATTTTCTACATTTTCATTGGTAGGAGTTTTATCATCACAATGTAAAGTTTCTTGTTCATTTCCTTGCTTTCCACCATCCGTTTTAACAGCAGTACTTTCTTGTTGAGCAGTATCTTCTTCATAATCGCCACATCCAGTTAATAAAAAAGATGATACCCCTATTGAAGTAGCAATTTTTATAAATTTACTTTTATCCATTCTCATGTGTTATACACCTAATTTCTTTTATCTATATTTTTCCAGATACCTTTATTATATAATGTAAATCTTACTTTTTTCAAACTATACCTAAAATGCACATTTGCATATTTTTATACTATTTTTCCATGTAACAATGAAACCTTTCAATTCCTGGATATTTTTCTCCTAAACTTTTAACTTGAAAACCAATTTTTTTATAAAATTCTACTGCCTCATCGTCTGTCTCAGCCTCGAGATACGTCAATTGATGCATTCTTAATACTTCCTTTATCATTTGCAACGCAATTCCTTTATGACGAAATTGCGGGACGACTGCTATGTGACATATTCTCGCTTTATTTGCTCCGATTATTTCAATACCTATACAAGCCTCTTCTTCATATCTGTACAAAGTACCTTTATTACTCTCATAATATAAAACTGCTTTCTTTAAGCTAGTTTCACTTGGCCCGACTGCATACTGTAACACATTTAAAATTGGATCTTTCACAATTTGTTCGACGCGTTGCAAATTCATTTCTACATCCCTTTCCATGAAAAAAGATTAGCTCTTTATATAAAGAGCTAATCTCATTACGCCGTTATTTTTTCTTCTTTCTTCACAACGACCGCTACATAACTATGTAGTATCATTCCAATAATAACGAGGCTCATACCAATCCAAGATAAAGATGACGGAATTGGTGCAGATAACAAGATAAGTTCTCCTACTAGCGCAAATAAAACCTCACCGGACTGAGTTGCTTCCACTGTTGCTAGTTTTTGCGGATCATCTTTTACAAGATCTGTCGCAAAGAAGAATAATACCGTTGCGATTAAGCCAGAACTAACTGCTACTATAAAACATTGGAAAACTTGGCTACTTGACGGTAATCCGCCTGTTGATACTTCATAACCAGATAGTAAAAACCAAAATGGTAAGCTTGCTAATGTCATACCGAGAACTCGCTGAAATACGTCTAATTCCCCTTTACAAACTTGCATCATTTTTCGATTTCCAAGAGGGTACGCAAACGCTGCAATAAGTACAGGAACTACACATAAAACGGTTTCACGAATTCCTAATGAAGAAGCATGTTCTACTTGCATGAGTACAACACCACATAAAATAATACCCGACATAACTAATTCCTTCATTGGGAGTTTTTTATGTAACGGATCTACCGCAAAAAATGGTGTTAACAAAATCCCTGCTACAATCGTAATTTGCCATGTTGATGCAACGAGCCAACCAGGTCCGAAAGCTCCAGCAAAACTAAGTGGTGCATAAAAGAGACCAAATCCAACGATACTCCAAACTAACCATTCTTTCGGATTGTTTTTCATATATTGAAAGAGTTGCTTTAAGTTTCCTCTATACATGACAATAAGTAAAAGCATTGGAACCATAAAGTAGTACCGTAGTGAAGCACTCCAAATCCAGCTTCCACCTTCTAAGTCCATCGCCCGGTTTAAAACAAAGGTAAAGGCAAAGAAAAATGATGCCAATATCCCTACTGCAATAGCTTTCATGATAAAACCCCTTATTTAGTTTCTTCTTATACTATACAACAAATTAAATATAATTAAAATTTGAAATCTTTATCTCGCATGTATTCTAGCTCTATATAGTTTTCTTATCTGACTAATATGAGCTTGATGGTACCGATTATGATCTGCTATATGCCATATTCCCCATCTTATAGTCGCATTTTCTCCCTTTTCATAAAAAACTTCTCGTGTTAAATCATTTTCTGTTAGTTTCATACATTCCGCATAAAACATATGTTGCACAGCTTCATAATCTTGCATTAATTGTTGCAACGTCTGTTTTCTTAAACTTGGCAGTTTTCCTGCTTCATTTAACATAGGTCCATATATAGTATCAAGTGCCTGTGGAATTGCTTCTCCTTTTAAGCGGTACACCCAATGTAAATCGACAACTGCTAAATGTTGAAGTAGTTGTCCAATACTATTTTCATTATTTTCTGACCCTTTAAAAGACAATTCTTTCTCATCAATACCTTCTACTAACTTTTGCAATCGTTTAAATGTATCCGTAACCGTCGCATACAAAATCGCTACTTGCGGGTTCATATTTTTTTCTAAACGGAGATCTTTCATACTAAACTCCCTTTCTTAAAAGAACAACACCATATATTCATCATCACTATATACACCGTTTATTTTTAAAGCTCTTTTCTCGATTCCATACGTTTGAAAGCCCATTGATTCATACAATTTTTTTGCTGGCTCATTTGTGGACACAACACCTAAAGTCAATTGTTCCAAGTCCATTTCTCTTGCTTTTTCAATTGCCTTACGTATTAACTCACGTGCAAGGCCACTTCTTCGATTACTTGCATCTACATACATCGCAACGATATGCCCTTTATGTTTATATGCCTCTTTCTCTTCTGTTAGTAAAGTGACAACTCCAACTAATTGATGATCCGCATTAAAAGCACCGAATGTACAACTAGTAGCAGCTGTTAAATTACTTTCCACTCGCTTAATCGGATTTTCTTGACGAATCGCCTCTTCATAAGTCGTTACAAATGCCTCTGGATTTACTTGTAATGCTTGTAAACGTAACTCCCAATATTTTTCCGCATCTTCTTTCGTTAGTAATCGAATCATATTACTCCATCCCCTTATAATTTACATAATATTTTTATGAACTACTAATTAATGTTTGATATTCTTCTCTTAACATACTATAACGATATCGATGAATGAACTGACCTTTACGTAATCGATCATTTCTCATTAGTCCTTCACAAACAAAACCGGCCTTTTCATAGCTCTTTCTAGCTTGAAAATTATCTTCGTCTACACGTAGCCAAACTTTTTCTAATTCAAATTCAATGAATGCCAGATGTAACATACTATATAAACCTGCTAATCCATATCCTTTACCCCAATACTCTTTATTACCAATCGCGATTCCCAGTTCTGCATGTTTATTTGTTTTATCAAAGTTTTTAAGATCTACCCATCCAATATGTATGCCGTTCTCTGCCGTGATAGCTCTTTGTTCATAACCATTTTTTCGATTTATACATGCTTCAATCCATATTTTCGTATCTTCACGAGTGAACGGTGGATATTGATCTGGTACAACTAAATGTTTCGTTACTTGTGTATCTAATGACCATTGATATCGATCTTCTACATCATCTAGTGTCAGTTCTCTTAATTGAACAAATGGTACATTCATTGTGTTAGCCCCTTCTTATTTTCCTATAGAAAACCCTTCGAACATTCTTCCTCCATACTGTTCTAGTGTTTTTTCTACAAAAGTAATTAATTTCATTTTCTCTCCAGTTATATAAAAATGATCGAAAGCCGCTACAAATTGATCTGCGTATTGTTCATCATATTTTCTAAGTACCCTTATAAACCATTTTGAACTTCCAAGCCATTTTCCATTTACTCTTAATATATATTCATGTAATAAATCAGCTAATAAATTCGCGATAAACAACTCTTCTTCTCTTTTTGTCGCCCCGATAAAGTCATCCAAAGTATCCGTAATAAAATATCGCTTCTGCTTCATCATTTCTTCAGTCCATTTAGCTGGCCCTTTATTTAGTAAATCATTTGCTTCTCTTTTTAATTTCTCAACAATTTCATTTTCTCCTTTTAATACAATACCCTCTGAAACTAATTGTGGTAACGAAGGTCTCCCTCGGTCACAATCCATTTTAAAAAAGGTTTTACACGTTTCAAAATTATGTACAAACACTTCAACAGGCCATCCATTACTATAGAAAGATTCTCTATAACAAGACGGTAAATTTTGATCAACTATAACAATGTCCAGATCAGATGTTTTTGTCGCTTCTCCTCTTACAACGCTTCCTCCCAGTAAAGCTACATCACAATTCGGAAATTGTGATGTAATTATGCTTTGTGCTGCTTCCATTGGTTTCATAACCGTTCCCCTTTTCTTATTTCACTTTCTTTTTTTCAGCTCTTTCTCTCGCCTTTTGTATATACGGTTCTGCTTCTGGTGTTTTGCATGACGTTGCCCCATGGTCAACTTGTACTTTCCCAATTTCACGTGCAATTTCAATCGCTTTTCTCTCTAAGTCTTCATTACGAATTCCTAGCGCAATTAAAGCACTATTCATCGCTTCTCTTTTTCTATTTTTTTCATTATGTATATTTGCTTTAATCTCTTCTAAATACGGAGTGAAGAATTCATCATGTAACGTTTTATTTTTAATCGCTATATTCGCTAATAGAGACCATCCTGCTCTTCCAATCCATTCATCATCAGACTTTGTCCATTCTTCCATTCTTTCTATCGCGATTGGCGACGTACAAATAGCCGTCATCAAAACGTCCATTAAACAATAATAATCAACTTCCTGTACCCATTTGTTTAGCTGTTCTGTCGTAACTTGCTTTGGATCTACAATCATTGTTGCTAAAGTCATTGCATCCATATTTTTTGTTTTCCATAACGAAATTGCTAAATCATGATCTTTTTTTATCTTCTTTTTTAACAATTTTAAATTGGCAAAACTAACTCCGAATAGTGGCTCTTTCGCTCCGTGGTTTTTATACGTTTTACGATTTTGTTCTGTTCCATATTCCTCTAGTTGCTGCATTACTTCTTCAAGTAACATATGCCCACCTCTTTATCTTTTATGTTGACTTCATATATGTATGTACGATATATTCTACATTACTTTTTGGTTTTCCTATATTTATTTTTTAAAATACGGTATGTGAAATTTTAAAGTTTCTACAGATAACTAACACAACCACGAAAAACCTGTACATTTTACATATACAGGTTTTCATTTCATCAATTTTCCAAAGTATAAGAAATAGAATATGAAAGAACTTTTATTTATTCGATTTTCTCTATATTTGTTGTAAGCTCTTTACATCTGACCACTCTTCTATAGACACTGCGTCCGGAAAAACTGTAACTACATTAAAATTCGCACCTTTTTCTTTTCCAATTTGTTTAGCAGCTAATAAATTCGCTGCCGCAGACGTCCCTATTTTCATACCAGTTTCATTATAAAAACGTGCTATTTCATACAAAAAGAGCTTCTTTATTCAAATGCGTTCATAAGTACAATTCTCCAACCATCTGGATCCTCTATTGTGGTCCCTTTCTCTATCCAATACGGATTTTCTGGTTCTACCTCATGATAGCCCATATTACTTAATCGATTCACTATTTTTTCAATTTCATTTTTATTAGGCATATAAAAAACTAGTAAATTATCTTTTGTCGGTGCCGGACATGGACTTCCATTAACATGCGTTGTAAACTCCAAATGATACTCGGCATCCGGTAATCCAAACATAACTCCATCATATCCTTCATGATTGTGAAATTCTCCTATACGCTTTAATCCTAACCCCGTCTCATAAAAACTTATAACTTCTTCAAATTTATCTGTTGGTCTTGCCATTCTAAATTGAACCCAATTCTTCATGCAAATCTCCTCCTTTTCATTTTCCAAAGCTTTATAGTAATTATTATAAGTTACATATATTTCCTTTCATATCCCTCATTAGTGTGAGAACTACCTAAGTTGAAAGACCTATTAGTTTATAAATAGTAGGACTTTAGTATTAAATTCATATAAAAGTAGTTATGTAAATATTGAGATGAAATAAATAGTTCTTCCGATAATATCAAATGTTCCCCAGACTAAAATTTAATTTTTTCTATACCAATATTTTAATAGAAAACAAAAATATTCGAATCAATAATTGGAATGAAAATGAAATGCTACGAAAGTATGATTAGTCCCCTTTCATTTTGATATCGATTCTCCTAAAAACCACCTACATCATTATTAGAAGAACCAAATTTAATTCCAGAAAATTTTCATAATAAACATTAAAATCACCCTGTTTTTTCAAGACTGCAATTGATACAAAATCTTGCATATTTTTGAACAAACTTTTTTGCACTTGTAAAAAAGTTTTTTTGCAATTACCTCCCTATAATTGCTAATATAGTAGAGTAGAACTTTTATAGAGAGAAGGAAAATTATGCACAATGGAATTCGAATGACAACTTTAGTAAAAAGGGCTATGTTGATTTGCGCGGGGGTATTATTTACATACGAAGCAGCTTTAGGATCAGCACATATTGCTCTAGCAAGTACAGAGGATGAAGCAAAATCTGTTCAACTTGTAAGTGAAATTCAATCATCTCTTGCACCGAAAGAAGCTCCAAAACAATATAATGGGCAAGTTAGAAAAGTAGCTTATTTAACATTTGATGATGGTCCTGGAAAATACACAGCTGAGCTTTTAGATATGTTAAAGAGAGAAAATGCAAAAGCAACATTTTTCCTAATTGGTTCAAACGTAAAAGCATTCCCTGATCTTGTAAAACGTGAAGATGCTGAAGGCCACTACGTTGGGATGCACAGTATGACTCATAACTACAAGAAACTTTACACAGAAGGTCATTACGTAGATGAAATGAAGGAAGACCAAGGCTTAATCGCTGGTGTTCTAGGTAAATCACCAGTATTAACTCGTCCATCTTACGGTTCAATGCCAGGATTAAATGAAGCTCTTCGTAACAAAGTTGTAGAAAATGGCTTGAAAGTTTGGGATTGGACAATTGATTCTTTAGACTGGAAATATAACAAAATGCCTGTTGACGCTGCGTCAGCTAAAATTGTCGAAAACGTTCTAAATGGTGCTAACAAACCGACAGAAGTTATTCTTATGCACGACATTCATCCACAATCCGTTAAAGCAGTACCTGGAATTATTAAGGGGCTGAAAGAAAAAGGATATGAATTAGAAAGTTATAGTGAGAACGAACACTTCCCATTAAACTTCTGGCACGATAATCGTATGTAATGAAAAAGACTTGATTTCCTCTAGTAGGTTATTGAGTCTTTTTTTATCGCATTGGGTATTACTTCTCGTGTATTCAATTCAACTCCCTCCTTCCCTTATATGAATAGAAATTAAGAATCACATTAATTCAACTTAAAAACATGTCATGTTATACTATAGGCTAATTTAAATGAGTAGGTGTCACATGATAGTATATACAGTTCAAACTGAAACAGCATGGAAACAATTTAAAAAACTTGGTTATTTAGAAGGAAGTAAAGAAAACATCGATCCCGATTTTATATATCCATACGATTGGATGGTACGTGTAGCTAAAAAAAGATTACCCCACTACGAAGGTAACTATCCTATTTGGGTCTGGGAAGCAAATAATTATCCAGATCGAAATGCTAAAGCCTGGGGTAGAGAAAATTCAAAAATGGTAATTTTAACACTTGATGTGCCGAATGAATGGGTACTATGGAGTGATATTAGTTACTGGTGTTGTGCCATGACTGCTAGCTCTATGTATTTTCATCAAACAAATAAACGAACATTAAAAGACTGGTTTACTTTTATGGATGAAGAGTACAGATTAATATTCGACTTCGACTATTTATTATCTCATCCTGATTGGTATAAAGGTAAAGAGGCCTCATTAAAAAAACAAGGTGTTATCGGCAAAATCCCCCTTTCCTTTGTAAAAAAAGTCAGACGTTTTCGTGCTAAGGAAGATAAATCTATTAATGAAATCAGAAGTGATAACTGGGATAATAGAAAAGAAAATCGTATCAAAAAGATGAATCGAAAATTAAGAAAAAGAAACGACAAGCAAAAAAAATTGCAAAAACGGCTTATACAGAATTAAAACATATATATCAAAATACAGTAAGAAATTATGGATTGAGTATACAAATTCAATCCTATTTTTTATATTATCAACACTTTAGCACATATTACTCTTAAGGAGTGATGTGTATATGGATTTTCTTACAACCGAATATTTATCTGCCTTACTTGCCATCATTGTAATTGATTTAGTGTTAGCCGGTGATAATGCCATTGTAATTGGGTTAGCAGCAAGGCGATTACCGAAAGATCAGCAAAAGAAAGTTATTATTTGGGGAACTATCGGGGCAATCGCGATTAGAGCCCTCGCTACTTTAGTTGTCGTTTGGTTATTAAAAATACCAGGGCTACTTCTAATTGGTGGTGTACTCCTTATATGGATTGCTTACAAATTAATTGCTGAAGGTAAAGATCATGATATTAAGGCAGAAGAAGGATTTTGGTCTGCTATTAAAACCATTATTATAGCTGATGCATTAATGGGAATTGATAATGTTCTCGCTGTTGCGGGAGCTGCGCATGGTAATTTTTCTTTAGTAATCATTGGACTATTAGTATCTATTCCAGTAGTAGTATGGGGCAGTACCTTAATTTTAAAATGGGTGGATAGATTCCCTGTCATCATTACGATTGGAGCAGCTGTTTTAGCTTATACTGCTGCGAAAATGATTGTAGATGAGAAATGGTTCGCTGGATTTTTCGAAAGTAATCCTTTCATAAAATGGGCATTTATCATTATTATCATTGCCGGTGTAGTATTCTTTGGAAAGATGAAACAAAAAACGAAAGATAATTCTATATAATGACAACGTTATATGTACAAACAAAAGCGCTACTCAAATGAGTAGCGCTCTTTAATATTTATTTCGTTTCCCCGTCTTCAGTCGTCTTTACCTTCGTTTTATTTTTATCACGATGGTTATAGTTGTACTTCGAACGATCTACTGGTGTAAAACCTTCCGGTGTGTAGAATCGTAATAAGTCTCCGTTTACGACTTGGTCAGAGTATTTTAGTGATTTTTGAACCATTTGTTCATTTTGTTTTATTTCGTCTGTTAATTCAACAGCGTTACCAGTCGCTGTATCATAGTATTTGCCGTTTAGTGCAGTCACTGTTGGACTTACGTAGTTACCGTTACGGAATGGAACGACTTGTTTATGCTCTGGTGATAATAAATCTGATCCGAACTGGACATAATTTTTCGTATCTGTACCTAGTAAGTGTAATAGTGTCGGAAGAACATCAATTTCTCCGCCGTATTGATGTTGTACGCCGCCCTTCATTCCTGGAACACGAATGATTAATGGTACACGTTGCAGTTGTGCATTTTCAAATGAGTTCATTTCTTTACCCATTATTTGTGACATTGCTGCGCCATGATTATCAGAAATACCGTAATGATCACCGTACATAACGATAATTGAGTTATCGTATAAACCAGATTGTTTCAAGTAATCTAAAAATCCTTTTACAGACTCATCTAAATAACGTGCTGTTTGGAAGTACGTATCTACTGATGAATCACCTGTAGTCGCTGGTTCAATTGTTGCTTCCGCTTTATCAATTGGATAAGGGAAATGGTTCGATAACGTAATGAACTTCGTATAGAACGGTTGTTTCAATGTTTGTAATAACGGAATTGATTCGTTAAAGAACGGTTTATCTTTTAATCCATAGTTTACTACATCTTTTTCATTCATATCATAGTATGACGCATCAAAAAATTTATTGAAACCAAATGATTTATAAATATCATCACGGTTCCAGAACGTTTTGTAATTACCATGGAATACAGCTGATGTGTATCCTTGTTGACCTAAAATAGCTGGTGCTGATTGATACGTGTTATGAGCTTTATTTGTAAAAACAGATCCTTGTGGTAACCCATACATTGAGTTTTCTAGCATGAACTCAGCATCAGATGTTTTACCTTGTCCTGTTTGATGGAAGAAGTTATCAAAGTATAGCGTATTCGCATCTTTTGTAAATGAATTTAAGAACGGTGTAACTTCTTGCCCGTTTAATTTATAATCAATTAAAAAGTTTTGGAATGACTCTAAATGAATATAAATTACGTTCATTCCTTTTCCTTTACCAAAGTACTCAGGATTTGGACTTGCATATGTTGATGCAAGATAATTTCTAACCTCTGTCATATTATCTCCATCAGCTAACGCTCGTTCTGTTGATGCTTTCGCACTTTGAATGCCATCATAAATCGTATAGTTGTATGCCCCTAAATATTTCACAATGTAATTGCGGTCAAATGTTCTTGTTAATAATTCAGGACGATCGGATTCTGCAAGACCTAAATTAATGCTGAATAATAAAATACCTGCTACAAATACTAGTGATACTTTATGTTTCGCAACACGAATTGGTTTTGGATTTGCAAATTTTGTTGCAACTAAAACAATTAAAATGATTGTATCTAGGAAATATAGTGGATCATATGCGTGTAGCAATGCAAAAATACTACCACCTAAATCTCCAAAGTTATTCGTTTGTGTTAATGTCGGGAACGTAATAAAGTCACTGAAAAAGCGATAATATACTACGTTTGCGTATAACAGTATAGACATTAACAAATTAATAACAATTAACCAAATGTAAGCACGTTTCCCCTTTGCAAATAATGCGAGCCCTAAAAATAAAACTGCTGAGCTTAACGGGTTGAAAAACAGTAAAAACTTTTGGATTGTGTTGGATATCCCTAAATTAAATTCTGTCACATATGCTGCGTATGTTTTTAACCAGAATAAAATAATTGCAAACACGAAAAATCCAAAGTGATTGCTTAACACTCGCTTACTCTTTAATAGTAATTGCTTCATCTCTCCACCTCTTTTGATCATTCAAGGCTTATTTTTTATAAGTCTGTCTCTATTCAATTTTTATCTTCAAATAGATTTTGTTTGTTTAACTAAATGAAGAATATTAGTAATTATAATTTGAAGCTAGTATTTATTCAACTATTTCTTTCTAGACATTTTGACCTTGGTTTCTATTTAATAAAATAAATTTGTAACATTTTCTGTTTTCTCCCAAGTCTCATCCACTAATTATGACTCCACATACTATAAACCTTTATTTACTGCTTCGCAAATAAATATGTCTCCAGTTCTGGAACATTAATGTAATATAGTGAAATTCACAATAGATAGTATTTGTTTTTTTCGGTGTATATTAAATTCCTTCATATATTTCAAGTTTATTCTTAATACAGTCCTTTCTCTATATGTAACATCAAAAGGTCTTTTCTTCTCTAAAGTTATTTCTGTATAATTATTCACAATTCATAAAATAAAAGATTATAAAAAAACCTCGCTCTCATAAAGAGAGCGAGGTTTTTCATCATTTATTATTGACCTTTGTACATTGCTTCTACTTGTTTTTGAAGTTCTTCATTTTCTAAGAACTCATCGTAAGTAGCCTCTTTATCGATTACACCGTTTGGCGTTACTTCGATAATGCGGTTTGCAATTGTTTGTACAAACTGATGGTCATGAGATGTGAATAACATTGTACCTTTAAATGCGATTAAACCGTTGTTTAATGCAGTGATAGACTCAAGGTCTAAGTGGTTCGTTGGATCGTCAAGTGTGATTACGTTCGCACCACTTAACATCATTTTAGATAGCATACAACGAACTTTTTCGCCTCCAGATAATACAGAAACTTTCTTCTTAACTTCTTCACCTGAGAATAACATACGGCCTAAGAAACCACGTAAGAAGCTTTCTGACTCATCTTGTGGAGAGAATTGGCGTAACCAATCAACTAAGTTGGAGTCACTGTTCTCAAAGTATTTAGAGTTATCTCTTGGGAAGTAAGATTGAGATGTTGTAACGCCCCATTTGAATGAACCGCTATCTGGCTCCATTTCACCCATAAGGATTTTAAATAATGTTGTCATCGCAATATCGTTACGACCGATAAATGCGACTTTATCACCTTTATTTAAAGTGAAGTACACATTATCTAACACTTTTTCACCATCAATTGTTTTAGAAAGACCTTCAACAGTTAATAAGTCATTTCCTATTTCACGCTCAGGTGTAAAGCCAACAAATGGGTAACGACGTGATGATGGTCTAATATCATCTAATGTAATTTTATCTAATAATTTTTTACGAGAAGTTGCTTGTTTCGCTTTAGATGCGTTTGAGCTAAAGCGTGCAATAAAGTTTTGTAACTCTTTTACTTTCTCTTCTTTTTTCTTATTAGCATCTTGTGTTAATTTTAAAGCTAATTGGCTTGACTCATACCAGAAGTCATAGTTACCAACATAAAGTTGAATTTTACCGAAATCAAGATCAGCCATGTGCGTACAAACTTTATTTAAGAAGTGACGGTCATGGGATACAACGATTACTGTATTTTCAAAGTTCATTAAGAAGTTTTCTAACCATTGAATCGCTTTTAAGTCCAAGTGGTTGGTAGGCTCATCTAGTAATAGAATGTCAGGTTTACCGAATAATGCTTGAGCAAGTAATACTTTTACTTTCTCTGCCCCAGTTAATTCTGACAATTTCTTATCATGAACATCTTCACCAATACCTAAACCTTTAAGAAGGATTGCAGCTTCTGATTCTGCTTCCCAACCGTTAAGCTCAGCGAACTCACCTTCAAGTTCAGCAGCACGCATACCATCTTCATCACTAAAGTCTTCTTTCATGTAAATGGCATTTTTCTCTTGCATTACTTTGTAAAGTTGCGTGTGACCCATAATTACTGTTTCTAATACTGGGAACTCTTCATATTCGAAGTGATTCTGTTTTAATACTGCTAGACGCTCACCTGGCGTAATATGTATATCACCTGTTGATTGTTCAATTTCTCCAGATAAAATCTTTAGAAATGTTGATTTACCCGCACCGTTTGCTCCGATTAAACCGTAGCAGTTACCTGGCGTGAATTTTATGTTAACATCTTCAAATAATTTGCGATCCGCGAAACGCAAACTAACGTTACTTACTGTAATCATTTGTGTCCTCCTACTAATACCGCTTATTTCAGCGTTTTCTCACCGATTGTCTTAAAAAATCGCATATTACGACTCAATTATTGTAGACTATAGCTATTATATAGTAGAAGATGGATGAATAGCAACGGTTGATTGCTATTCATCCATCTTCTACCTTGAATAAAATGTTTGTTTTTTAACGAAACAATATTATATAGAAGCAAATTTCACAATTTAAAGAGGAGTTATTTTGAACAAAATATTTATAATTGGAGCATAATGTTTATCGCTCACTTCCTATACAAATAAATGGCGAAATGAAAGATGAAAAGTTTGCAAAATATAAAGACGTGATGGAAAAGTTTATTAAATAAGAAAAATCCCCTTTTAAAAGGGGATTCTTCTTATTTTCTTTTACTTAATTTCTTCGTATAATTCTTCATTTTACTCGTTAATCCTATTAAAGCAGGTAGTAATATTGGCATCACAATGATAGCTAGTAGTAACAGTGCAACACCAACAACAGATGCTACTTGTATAAGCGTCAATACACCTGAAGGGATTAATGCAGCAAATGTACCGCCTAAAATAAGTGCCGCCGATAATACAACTCCTCCTATGTGACGAGATGCATTTACAATTTTCGTTGCGGGATCCCCTTCTAACTCATTGTATCGCATCATTACGAAAATGCTATAATCCACACCTAAAGCGACAATCATAATAAAACTAAAGAATGGCACATTCCAGCTTAATGACTCTACGTTTAATACGTGTGTACTAATTTGTTCACTTATGCCAAGTGATGCAAAATAAGCTAATATTAAAGATCCAATAATAAAGATTGTATTTAAAAATGACCGTGTAATAATGATTAATACAATCGCAATTCCAATTAACATAATTGTAGCTGTACGTAAGAAATCTTGGCCTGTTACTTCTTTTAAATCAACGTTTCTAGCTGTTGTGCCGCCGATTGCTTTTTTCGCCGATTTTAATTCTGTACCATTTAACGTACCGTCTATCGTTTTATTAATTTCTTCAATGATTGGCATCGCTTCTTTTGAATATGGATTTACGTCTAAAATGATTGTCATTTTAGCAGTCTTTCTATCATGTGACATGTACGTATTCAATGCTTTTTGGAAATCTTCTCCCTCTAACACTTCTTTTGGGATATAAAATTTCTCAGAGCTTTTTGATTCATTTAGTTCCCCTAAATATTTTTGAGCATCTCCTAGGCCGTTACTTACCTTTTCAAGCCCTTCTGTACTTTTAGATAATCCTGATTGTAATTGCACCATCTGTTCTTGCAAGTCTTTCAGCCCGGTTAATAGCTGACCTTGCCCGTCGTTTATTTTTGTTAATCCGGTTTGTAACTCAGATGACTTGTTCGCAATTTGTTTTGAACCTGTAGCACCTTCATTTAATCCATTTTTAAGATCAGCTGCTCCTTTTTGTAACTTAGTAACTCCATCGCTCATGCCTTTTAAGCCGTTATCCACTTTCGATAACGCTTGATTCGCTTCTTTAAATGAACCCATTGCCGCTTTATGTTGCGTTGCTAATTTATTTAATTCATTTGAAAGCTCACCTAATTGCTTTTGAGCCTCTTTAGAGATCCCTATCGTTTGCAGTATGTTCGGATCATTTGCTAATTCTGGTTTCGTTTGAATGAAATTCGTCATTAACATTTCAATTTGTTCATAGCCTTTTTTCGCACCATCAATCGCTTGAGAAATACTTCCGAAGTATTGATCGTAAGAACTTAAACCTTTTTCTAACTGCGAATAACCAGCATGAAGTTGTGAAGTTGCATTAGATAATACACTAATATTTTCATTTACTGAAGTTAACCCACTCTCAATTTGCTGCGCACCTTGTGCTCCGTCATTTATGCCATTTGAAAGTTGATCTAAAGCTGTTCCTAATGCTGTTACACCATTTTTCGCTTCCGTTGTTCCATCAATTAATTTTTGAACGTTTGCAAGACTATTTGAATCTTTACTACCCATTTTATCTTTCGCAGTAGTTAATCCATCATTAATTTCCTTTATACCACCATTGGCATCTCCTAATCCTGTATTTAGTTCTCCCGCTTGTTTATTTATATATAGTTCTTTTATCCTTTCACCGGTTGGACGCGTCGGTGAATATACTTCTGAAACACCTTTCACTTTCAAAATCTTATCAGTTAGTTCGTCTAAAGTTTGAAGCGAACTCGCCTCATCTAACTTGTTATCTGATTGAATGACTAACGTACTTGGTGAAGAAAAACCTGGTGGAAAATGCTCTTCTATTACGTTAATCCCCATTTTCGACTCATATTTATTATCTACTTCAAATAAATCATTGTAATTTAGTGTGTTAGAGTATTTCATTACGAAAGGAATCGATATCACAAATACAATGATTAAAGCGACAAATGGTCTTGCTACTGAGTTTTTCGCAAGAAATCCCCATAATCGACTATCCTCATGACCTTTAAATGTTTTAACTGGATAAAACATTCCTTTTCCTAAAAGCACCATGAAAAATGGATTTAACGTAGTTAATACGAGTAATAATACTGCGACACCAATTGCTACTGCTGAAGTAGATTGATATAATTTAAAACTCGCTAAAGCAAGAGATGCAAAACCGATTAGTACTGCTATCCCGCTATATAAAACGGTTTTCCCTGCTGATTTAAACGTTTCTTTCGTAGCCAAAAATGCATTTTCTTGTTTACTTAATTCTTCTTTAAATCTTGTATATAATAAAATGTTATAGTCTGTTCCAACTCCAAACAAGACAACAACTACAAACACTTGTGTAAAGTTAGAAAACGGAAAATTAAATTGATCTACTAGATGGGCAATAATCCCCATTGAAACTAAATATGATACACCCACTGTAAGAAGAGATACAATTGGAACAATTGGTGAACGAAATACAATGATTAATACAACTAGAATGAAAATGATAGAAATAACTTCTGTCTTCTTCACTCCCTCTTGAGAGGAAGTAAGAAAATCACCCGCTATTAAATCACTTCCTGTTAAGTACGTTTTTACCCCTTTCGTTTGCACTTTTTTATGAAGCCCATTTGCAACTTTTGATATTTCACCATTTTTTTTATCTACTGAGATTTGCGTTAAAATGGTCGTATTGTCTTTAGATATCAACTGTTTTTCCAAATCTTTATTATCTAAATGTGAAACAACTTCCTTAATTCCTAATTGCTCTTTTTCATTTTGTAAAGCATTGATTGTTCTTATTATTTCCTCTTTTTGTTCAGTTGTTAAAGCTGTTTTACTTCCACTATTAAAAACAGCTATAATGTCATACTTTTCAGCCCCGTCTTTATCCATCTCTTTTATCATCTTGTCAGCAATACTACTTTGTTCTGTATTAGGAATCGTAATGTGCCCTTTTTCTTTCACTAATTTATCCATATTAGGCATCGTTACGATCATTGTAATAGTAATAACTATCCATAATAGAAAAGATAAACTTCTCCAATTTTTCAGCTTACTCATTTTAATCATCTCCCGTTTTGAAAATTTAAAAGGAATGAATATTCATTCCTATCCTTTTAAATATACTTTTTTTCGGAATGAACGTTCATTCCTATCATTCTATTACATTATTTTTTAAATTCTATTAAACTACCTTTTCCGGAATGAATGTTCATTCCTATTGTTACACAAATATCCTCTCCTACTCACATGTTTTAAATATATTCAGGAATGAATATTCATTCCTATACTTATAAGCTATAGAATCAAATGATTCTAATAGCGTTCCAAGAACTTTCTTCCAATTCTTTTACTAATTCTTTTGAGTATTCTAATTGCCCCGTTGCAATTACCTTCGTTAGTTTTTCTAGCGGTTGATATACAATAATAATTAAAGCAACTGGAGGCAACGGACGAAGAAAACCTTTTGCGATTCCATCTTCAATAATATTCATAAAGAAGCTTATAAAATCGTCAAATATTTTCTTACTCTGCTCATCAAGAAAATAACTATCGCAGTGAGAGTTAGTAAACAAAAAAGCGTCCACATTGTTTCTCGCAAATTCAAATAAACGGTTGTACGTATGACTAAACTGTTCACGAATATTTGCTTCAACAGGAAAATCCGTTTTTATCATTTCAGAAAGCTCTAACATACTTTTCGAAAATAACGAGTTAACAAGCGCCTCTTTATTTTCAAAGTAGCGATAAATAGTACCCGCACCGACCTTTGCTTTTTCAGCGATCATTGGAATTGTCGTACCATCGTAACCACGCTCTGCGAAAAGTTGCATCGCAGCATCAAAAATATCCTCTTGTTTATTTTTAGCCATTTTTTCCACCTCTATTTTCAGGAATGAAAATTCATTCCGTTTTTAATTATAAATTACATGGAATAAAAGTCAAGTGCGTGACAAAGTATGGTTGCGTTTTAGTGAAAAAATTATATCAACGATTATTAGAATATATCAGCGATTCTCAGGATATATCGACTTACCGACAAAAACCGACAACCAAAGAGAAAGCTGTCCCAAAATTTGATTTTGGACAGCCCAATTTTTTAAAAGAAATCATAAATAAATGCTTCTCGTACCGGAACTATATTCTCAAACGCTCGTATTTCCTCTTCACTTCCTCTAATTAATTCTAGTTCATTAAGTTCTAACGGACGTTTGTATCCAAACATTATAGTAGATAATGCATTTATATCTAGCCTAATTCCTTTATCCTTTATTTCTTCTTCTATAATTATTATTTCATGATTTGCAAGCTTCACTGTAACGTTATTCCACGGTGCAAATGAATCTATAATATGTAAAATCACTTCTTGCTGTGCATTGTTCCAATTCAACTCATATTGTTTTAAGAACTGCTCCACATCTACAATTCTGCCCATAAAATATGGTTTTATTTCTGCTTTCACGCGTGGCTCTTTTAGTGTATATAATAACGGTTCGTTTTCACTCACTGTCATTTCAAATTCTTTAATCATAGAATCATGCTGACAAATAAAGTTCCACAGACCATTTCGCGCTTCATTATGCAGTGGAACAAATTCTTCTACTGTCATTTTATAGTTTTCTATTTTATATAGCATGTAGCCAGCTGCCGTTTTATTTTTATCGTAATAAATCGCTAATGTTAAATCATCATAAACAGCTTGTAACCACCATTTTTCATCGCGAACTAGCATACCGGAAAAACGTTCTGCAAATGTTTCATAAATCTTTTCGACCTCTTCTGGGTGATTTTCTTTATTGAAACGTTTTACAGTACCATTTACTTGTTTTTTCATAACTAAATCACTCTTTGTCATATGACATACAAAGAGATTCGCACAAAGTTCCCAGCCGTATTTACGGTAAAATGAAACAGCAAATGGATGTAGCATTGATACTGTATATCCGTCATTTTTCATCGTTTGAAGTGAGTGTTGAAGCAATTCTTTTACATACCCGCTTCTTCTATACTCTGGATACGTCGCTACCCCTGCAACGCCTCCCATTTTAAATTTTTCTTTGCCTATGTATATATGAAACGGAATAAGATGCAGTTTTGCTGCTACATCTTCACCTTCCATAATACCGTATATTTCATGACTTTCTTTCATCTTTGTAAGTTGTTGTTGCAATCGTTCCTCATCAACTTTATATTGAAAAGCGTATTCCGATAAGCGTAATGCTTCTCTAAATATATCTTCTTTTAATCGTATAACGTTCATATATTTCTCCTCCATTCCTTGTTTGAATTGTACCATAATTCTCAATATTCCAGTGCGGTGAATGAAATTATATGGACTTAACGACACGAATCCAATATAAAAAGCAGATACATCCCGTATCTGCTTTTTATTACTTTATTTGGCTAACTTTTGAAGTTCTTCGAAGAATGTAGGATATGATACGCCTACTGCTTCTGCGTCTTCAATTGTTGTTTTTCCTTCTGCTAGACAGCCGGCAATTGCAAGCATCATTCCGATGCGGTGATCACCGTAACTATTTACTGTATTGCCTTTTAGTGCTGATTTTCCGTAAATAATCATCCCGTCATCAGTTGCTTCTATGCGAGCTCCTAGTTTCGTTAACTCCGCAACAACTGTATCAATACGGTTCGTTTCTTTTACTTTTAATTCGTGTGCGTCTTTAATAACTGTAATTCCTTCTGCTTGCGTTGCCGCTAAGGCGATAACAGGAATTTCATCGATTAATCTTGGGATAATATCTCCACCAATTTCGATTCCTTTTAATGAAGATGTTTCAATTGTAATATTTGCAGCTGGTTCTGATGCTCCTTCGTTAATTGGCTCTACAGTAAAAGTAGCACCCATTTTCTCTAAAACATCAATAATACCTGTACGAGTTGGGTTCATTCCTACATTTTGTAATACTAGTTTACTATTTGGAATAATTGCACCTGCTACTAAGAAAAATGCTGCTGATGATACGTCACCTGGTACTTGAACGTCTGTCGCTGTTAACTTCTGTCCACCTGCAAGTTTCACTGTTTTTCCCTCGCGAGTTACGTTAACACCAAATGCTTCAAGCATTCTTTCCGTATGATCACGTGAAATATGTGGTTCTGTAACAGCTGTTACACCTTCTGCACGAAGACCTGCAAGTAAAATAGCTGACTTTACTTGCGCACTCGCTACAGGTGAAGTGTATTCAATTGCTTTTAAATCTCCACCACGTATTGTTAACGGTGTAAACGTCCCTTCTTCGCGGCCATCAATGTTTGCACCCATTTGTTTTAATGGATTTGTAACACGTTTCATCGGTCTTTTTGCGATAGATGCATCACCTTGTACGCAAGAGAAAAATGGTGTATTTGCCAAAATTCCTGACATTAAACGTATTGTTGTACCAGAATTACCAACATCTAATACAGCTTTCGGTTCTTGTAAGCCTTCTAATCCTTTACCAACTACAGTGACTTCATCACCATTTTGCACGATTTCTACTCCCATTTCTTTAAAGCAAGAAATTGTACTTAAACAGTCTGCACCGGGCAAGAAACCTTTAATTGTTGTTTTTCCTTCTGCAATCGCGCCGAACATGACAGCGCGGTGTGAAATGGATTTATCTCCTGGAATTGTAATAATACCATTTAATCCGTTATTAACAGGTTCTATTGTTCTTTCCTTCATGTTTTCACCTTCTCATTTAAATTGTTTCATAAGTTTGGTATTTTTCTACTCTAAGCGCTAGCTTTGCTTTCATACGATCTTCTTCTCTTTGGAAGCTAATACGTAATACCCCAAGCAACCCTTCACGTGCTTCTAATATTTGCAAGTTCGTAATACTAATTTCTTCACGTGCCAAAATACTCGTAATATGAGCCAATGCCCCTACTTTATCTAAAACATCGACGTATAAGTCGTGATAGGCAGGAATTGCCCCTCTCTTTCGTACTGGTAAAGAGTCACGGTATTCTTTCGCGTCTGCAAAATAGTTTTGAATCTCGCCTGCATCTCCGGTAGAAACTGTATCATATAAGTCTTCCATTTCAGAGATCCACTCTTTTAATAATACCATTAAATGCTCGCGATTTTGCTTAACAATATCACTCCACATTTTTGGGCTACTAGATGCGATACGTGTAATGTCTTTAAACCCTCCGGCAGCTAATTGATGAATGAGCGGATTATCTCCTGCATGTTTCTCCACTTGCTTTACTAATCCAGCTGCGATAAGATGCGGAAAATGACTAACGATCCCTGTTACATAATCATGTTCCTCCGTATTTAGAACGAGAAAATGAGACCCTGTTCCTTGTAACCAACGCTTTAGTTCTTCCACATGTTCATTTGGCACATGATTCATCGGCGTTAAAATATAAAATGCATTTTCAAATAAATGTGCTTTTGCACTTTCAACTCCCGTTTTATGAGAACCTGCCATCGGATGTCCACCAATAAAAGAAACTTCCTTTGAAAATAAAGCTTCCGCTTCATTCATGATCGTCCCTTTTGTACTACCAACATCTGTTACAATAACATCTTCTCGTAAATGAAATGACGCTAATTTGTGTAATAACTTTTTCGTTTCTTCAACTGGAGAAGCAAACACAATTAAATGCGCCTCTTCACATGCATGCTGTAAATCTACTGCTACTTCATCTACTACATGTAATTCTTTTGCACGCTCTACTTGTTCTTGAAATATATCATAACCTGTTATCGTTACATCGTGCTCTTTCTTAATTGCTAATGCGAGAGAGCCTCCGATTAAACCAGTTCCAATTAAAACTACCTTTTTACGCATTTTCCTCATCTCGAGACTTTCTTTTTTTATTTTCAAAGTGTTGTTTTAACACTGAAATCACTCCTTCATTTTGCTCCCTTGTTCCGACTGTAATACGGACACCATTTGGGAACGGACGAATAATAAATCCTGCGTGTGCACAAGCTTCATAAATCTCCCCAGCATTCTCAACTGGCAAGAAGATAAAATTTGTTTGCGATGGATAAAACGGAATTTCATTTTCCTTACAAAAGCTTTCGTATTGTTGTAATCCCTCTGTATTCACACGAACTATTTCCTCAATAAACTCGTCATCACCAAAAGCAATCGTCGCTGCTTTTTGCGCTAATGAAGATACGTTAAATGGCAAACGTACGACATTTAATTTCTCGATTAGCTCTTCCTGTCCAATTGCATATCCAACGCGGAAAGAAGCTAATCCGTACGCTTTAGAAAATGTTCTAAGTACAAGAATGTTTTTATGTTTTTCTAAAAGCGGTAATGTCTCTGGGAAATCCTTTGCTGTTACGTATTCATAGTACGCTTCATCAATGACAATTAACGTATTTTCACTAATACCTTCAATAAATTGAGTCAATTTTCGATCATTCACATATGTGCCTGTCGGGTTGTTCGGATTACAAATCCATACGATTTTCGTATTATTATTTATTGCTGACGAAATTTCGTCTAAATCGTATACACCGTTATTTAAAGGGATTTCTTTCACTTCACAACCTTCAATAATTGCATGATGACGGTACTGCGGGAATGTTGCACCAGCCGTTACGATGTTATCTCCTGCTCTAAGTACTGCACGGCTTATTATTTGAATGACTTCATCTAAACCACTACCGCAAAGTATTTGTTCCATTTGAACATGTAACTTCTTTGCAATTGTTTGACGAAGCGCTATAGCACCTCCGTCAGGATATAAAGCATGTTCCAACCACGATTTTTGCAACTCCTCTAAAACACGTGGTGAGCAGCCGAATGGATTTTCATTTGATGCTAATTTCACAAATAAATGATCTCCGTACACTTCTTTCATTTGTTCAGGTGATTTACCTGGTTTATATGGTTGTAATGATGATAGTTGATCTTTTACTTGCATGTTAAAACCACCTTTTTATTAAAATTCTATTGCGTATTTATTATGTTGCGTAATGTTTTGCTGAATTAAATCCATACGATCTTTTCCGAATTGTTCGACTAGTGCATGTGCAAGTTCCCATGCTATAACAGATTCAGCTACTACACCTGCTGCTGGTACTGCACAACTATCAGATCTTTCAATACTCGCTTGGAATGCTTCTTTCGTATCAATATCAACGCTTGCTAACGGTTTGTATAATGTAGGTATTGGCTTCATAACACCTCTTACGACAATTGGCATTCCTGTTGTCATACCGCCTTCTAAACCGCCGGCATTATTCGTTTTTCTCGTGTATCCATTTTCTTCATCCCATAATATTTCATCGTGTACTTTACTTCCTGGCTGTCTTGCTGCTTCAAAACCAACGCCAATTTCAGCACCTTTAAATGCATTAATACTCATAATTGCACCAGCAAGTTTTGCATCTAATTTACGATCGTAATGAACGTAACTACCAACACCAATTGGCATACCTTCTGCAATGACTTCAACAATACCGCCGATTGAATCCCCACTACTTTTAGCGTTATCTATCGCATCCATCATCTCTTGTTCTACTTCTTTATCTAAACATCGAACTGGTGAATTTTCAGTAATCGTTTGAATTTCTTCTATTGGTAAGTTTGAAATTCGTTTCGCTTGTACCCCACCAATTTCAAGAACATGCCCTGCAATTTCTACGCCTAATTCTTTCAAAATTTGTTTCGCAACTGCACCAGCAGCTACACGAACTGTCGTTTCTCTTGCAGATGAGCGCTCTAATACGTTTCTTATATCACGATGTCCATATTTAATTGCACCGTTTAAATCTGCATGTCCTGGACGTGGTTTTGTAATTGTACGTTTCATATCTTTGCTTTCTTTTTCCGAAATTGGCTCTGCACCCATTACTTTCGTCCAATGTTTGAAATCATCATTTTTAACGATTAACGTTATTGGTGAGCCAAGTGTCATCCCATGACGAACACCACTTACAATTTCAACTGTATCAGTTTCTATTTGCATGCGTCTTCCGCGTCCGTGCCCTTTTTGTCTTCTTAGTAATTCTTTATTAATATGTTCCGATGTTAATATTAAACCTGCTGGTACACCTTCTAAAATAACTGTTAACTGCGGTCCATGTGATTCTCCAGCTGTAATGTATCTCATTTCTCTTGCCCCTTTACTATTTTTTTGTACAAAAAAGTCCCTACTGAGCGCTCAGTAGGGACGATGTTTATCGCGGTACCACCCTAGTTGTAGACAACTATCGTCTACCTCTCTTCTTCTGTAACGATCGTTTGACCGTCTTTCCCTCCAAAAGTTGGCGGAAAAGATGCTCCAAGGCTGTAATTCATGCTTATCTTTGTACTGATTCACACCGACCATCAGCTCTCTTTAACAGTGAGATAAGCACTACTGTTTCCTCTTCAGCGCATATATGATATGGAATTAAGATAATTTATTTTTGAAACCTTTTAACTCATCCATGAATCTATGGAATTCTGGAATATCCATTTGTTGTGCAGAATCTGATAATGCAACCGCTGGGTCTGGGTGTACTTCAGCCATTACTGCATCTGCACCAATTGCAAGTGCTGCTTTCGCTGTTGGTAATAATAAATCTCTGCGTCCAGTTGAATGCGTTACGTCAACGATTACTGGTAAATGTGTTTCTTTCTTTAAAATCGGTACTGCTGAAATATCTAATGTGTTACGTGTCGCTCTTTCGTATGTGCGGATACCACGCTCACATAGAATAATTTGGTCGTTACCTTGTGCAATGATGTACTCAGCTGCGTTAATGAACTCATCAATTGTTGCTGCTAATCCACGTTTTAATAATACTGGCTTGTTAACTTTACCTACAGCTCGTAATAAATCGAAGTTTTGCATGTTACGTGCACCGACTTGAATGACATCAACGTAGTCTAGCGCCATTTCAACATCGTTCGGATTTAAGATTTCACTAATGATCGCTAAGTCGAACTCATCTGCTACTTGGCGTAAAATTTGTAATCCTTCTACTCCTAAACCTTGGAAATCGTATGGAGATGTTCTTGGTTTGAAAGCACCACCGCGCATTAATTTTAGACCTTGGTCTTTCATCGCTTGCCCTACTTGGCGAACTTGCTCTAAGCTTTCTACCGCACAAGGTCCCATGATGAACGTTTGTGTTCCGTTTCCAATCAATTCACCTTTTACATTAACGATTGTATTTTCTTGTTTCTTTTTACGTGATACTAGTAATGCTTTACGGTTATCATCTTCTTGTAATTCTAAGCTAGCTTTGAAGATTGTTTTGAAAATGTGTTGAACTGTTGACGTTTCGAATGGTCCTTCGTTATGCTCTGCGATCATATCAAGTACTTCACGCTCACGTACTGGATCAAAACGTTTCGTACCTTGTACTTGCTTTTGCTCCCCAATTTTTTGAACGATTTCACCACGTTTGTTTAAAAGGTGTAATAGTTGTAAGTTAATTTCATCTACCTGTTTACGTAATTGATCTAATTCATGATTTGCCATTTGGAAATCCTCCTCTAATGTTTTAAAAGTATAGTAAGAGAATGAAAAATTCTCTATTTTCTGAACTGATAAATTATACAAAATTTAAGTGGAATCGATACCTCTTCTTATTTTAAACGAATACTTACTATAAGGACACTATCAACTCAATCAAAACCCACTTTTTTGTACAAAAAATCCCTACTGATTCAATCAGTAGGGACGATATTTATCGCGGTACCACCCTAGTTGTAGACTAACTTTCCGTCTACCTCTCTTCACTGTTAACGATCAATTGACCGCTTTTT
>NZ_WIPE01000064.1:113629-120566 GCF_009760835.1 Bacillus sp. EE-W1
AATACTATCTTTACTACGAAAAAGATGCTCTAGGACTGTAATTCGCTCTTGTTTTTGTACTGGTTCGCACCAACCACCAGCTCTCTGTTACAGGGAAACAACAACTACTGCTTTTCCTTTCAACGCATATATATTTAATTTTCAAGTTAGACCACTAAAATATAAAAAGTCCCTACTGAATAAATCAGTAGGGACGATATTTATCGCGGTACCACCCTAGTTGTAGACTTATTTCGTCTACCTCTCTTCATTGTTAACGATCATCTGACCGTCTTTCCCTTCATAAAGACAATACTATCTTTACTACGAAAAAGATGCTCCAAGACTGTAATTCATGATTATCCCTGTACTGGTTCACACCAACCACCAGCTCTCTGTTACAGTAAGACTAACCACTACTGTGATCTCTTCATTGCACTTTGTTTATTCAAATGTTTTTGAAATTGAATAAGTATGATTCGTATTATAGAACGCTTTTCAAAACACTGTCAACAACTTTTTATATTTTTTTTAAAATTCCACTTCCGCCCTACATTTCTTCTTGTAAATTCTCCATAACAATTCCGATGCGAATTATCTCATTATCTATTGCATTTAATACATATTTTTCTACTCCATACTGGATTAATATTTCTTTTATTTGAATGATTTCAGTTTCAAGTAAATCGGCTTCTTGAAGCGTTTGTAGTAAAGTGAAAAATACATTTGCATACAATTCTTTATACATTTTTATACTCTCTGTCTTTTCAAGTATTTCATTAAACAACTGTTTTAACTCCGTTTGATTCCCTTTTC
The DNA here is from genome assembly GCF_009760835.1 of Bacillus sp. EE-W1. NCBI lineage: Bacteria > Bacillati > Bacillota > Bacilli > Caryophanales > Bacillaceae > Bacillus > Bacillus sp. EE-W1. The sequence goes on from NZ_WIPE01000064.1 coordinate 114,425, forward strand.
CAACCAAACCTGAAAATGTTTTTATTATAGATAATCCTCTTTCTACTATTTCATCCATAAATAAAATAATACGCAAAAGCATTACATATTCTCTAGCTGTGATTTCACCCATTTTCGGTCGCTCTCGCAAAAATACACTGAGCCAAGATGCCCAAAATTTGTGTTGTTCTTTTGCACTTAACGTTTTGACATAATAGCATAAAAACTGCATAAATTTAATTTTATTTTCTTCATTTTCTTGTATAAGTAACGGGTATAACCAATCTGTTTTTTGCTCCCAATACAGTACACATTTAATAAATACAAAACTGAGCCATTTCAAGAAAGCTTCCCTCGTATGCGGATGTAATACTTCCAAATGTTCTACTGCATACTTAATAAATCGTTTCATTTCTGTAAATAAAGGTAAATTGATTTGCGTGTAACATAAGCCTGCCCATGCATATTTCGTAATCTCATTTTCTTTCTTTAAATCTAAGCATGGCAACAAATATTTTCGGCACCATTGCTTCTCAATATGATAAAGAAATGTAACATCTGCTACTAAACGAGCTAACATAAAATTTGTCCGTACTTTACTAACTCTTACTTGTTCTTCAAATAAAAATAAATATTCATATACATTACGATCGTATAAATGATCATATGATAACAGTTTTAATAATACAGCTGTCATTTTCCCAACAGGATGCTGGATCGATTCATTGTAAAAGTCTTGTTTTCCAAGCTTAAAATCTGTATCACTTTTCATTACTTGAGGGAATACCGAAAAAGCAAAACGTTTCACACTGCGTATACTATTTTCCTCTAACTCTTCTAATCGATTACTAATCTCATATAGAAAGCTACTAATTAACCAATGAAAAGCAGTATTTCTAACAAATTTCTGTAATAGCGGAATTACTTTTTGGATTTGTTCATTTGTCAATCCTCGGTTATTTCGCCACTCTCTAATACAAACAAACCATACTTCATTACTTATTTCGTGCATACCAACTAATTGATAGGCAAATGAAATACTCCATTCTGTATTCAACTTACATGCTTTCGATAACATCTCTAAAAAATGGCGTTGTTCAAAAACACCATCTTGAGAAAATTGACGAACTTGCTTCATAATTTCATCGTCTTTCAACTGCAATAATCCATCAGCAGTTACATTACAAGTAATACTTTGATCTGCCGTCTCTTTCTTTTGTACACTATATCGATCAGAATGAAAGTGAGGATGTTTTTGCTTCATTAACTCATAACCTTTTGCTGTAGATGGACTATTCGAATCACAAGTGAATAATAAATCTAAAACTAAACAAGCATCAAATGCTCTCTCCTCTGCAAGGTCCTTCAATACAATTTGAATAACCTCTTCCTTTGTTTTTTCTAAAGAGTGTGCGAAATGATTTTTTATAAGTTGAAAAACTTCGTGTTTATACGTGACATCTAAAAAAAGTCCTTCCTGTAACAACCATTTCATTTTGGCATCAGCGCTAACGAATCTATTTTTATTCATCGCATCAATTGCAATTCGGTTCTGAAGCATGCTGTTTGCTTTTATCATTTCTGTAATATAATAATTTGCTTTTTTTTCATTATTTTCACACAAATAAGCTAAACACTCTTTTACAATTTGAATTAAAAATGCAAGATCATTTTGCTGAAACTCTTTTTCAACATTTTCCTTATCCTTTTTTTTCAGTGCCGTTTGTCGTAGTGATAACATTCGCATCTTCTCTATTCCCATCATCATAATTGGTACGGCGTAATAGGAAATATGAGGTTTCATCTTCTCATTCCAAATTTGCTCCACATAAGAAAATGTAGACACTGGTAAACGACTCGATTCCTCAAGTTCTATTGATTCTTGCGTATCATTTCCCCATTTTCTTTCCCGCTTCAATTTCAGTTTTCCGTCCAAAATAAACGTTAGTAATAATAAAGCAATTTCTTTATGCTCAGGAAAAGAACATTTTTGCAGTAAGCAAGAAATTTTTTCAATAGATTTACTATCTTTTTCAGCTGTTTCTAATAAAAGAAGCGTCCATCTTGCAAACAACAACGGGTCCATTTTAATTTTCGTTTCGTTTAAGTAGCTACAAATTGTTCTCCATAATAACGGAGATATTTTAGAATGATTTTTAAAAATTAATTGAAATAATTCTTTTTGATGACTAAAAAGAAATTGTTCCACCAACCATTCTGCAAGTAATTCATCTACCTCATTATCGTTTGATGTAACTAAAAATAAATTTTGTAATTTCCCTTCTGCTTCAAGCCATTCCACCCATTCATAATCATGAGCAAATTCAACAAAGTAGCGGACTGTTTCAATTTTTTTTATGGATTGTTTTATGTATGATAATTGTTCCTGCTCTACTGACGGTGGAACTGTTACTATGTCACGAATTCGCATTCGTTTTGTAATATAATTATCTCCCATTAATTCTGCCCATCGCTTCACTGCTTTAACAAGAGATTGATGATTATTACCTTTATTCGGGTATACAATCGGCCGTATTCCTAAATGCTCCCAATGGTACGTATTTTCCCCTTGTGCAACAAATGCATAACGCCTTGTACTTGGCGGTAAACCAGTAGCCAAATATTTCATTACTGGGTCATTATGGCTATATCCAACGAATAAAACAGTATAATTCGAGAATAAATCAACTAAAAACCTTCTTGCCCAGCCTTCGGTCAAGTAAGCCCTTCCAAAATCACCATCTGTTAAAATTAAAGCTTCTTTCTCTTGTTCTATATTGCCATGTATGTAAGCGAGTCCTTTAAACGCTCTACCTGTAGGTAACGCAGGTGCGTAATATACGTTTAATTCTCTATTCATTTCTTTCATCGCAGTTGTAAAATGCCGATCAAAATTTGTCGTGACAATGCGGACTTCCGTATCTAAAGGAAACAACCTCGGAATCGCATAATGAAGCGGATTCGGCTTTGATTTTTCAATATGAACTAAATCTCTTGCAACTTGATGTATATCTTTTGTTTTCGCAATTTTACCAAGATAATAATCATGAGGTTCTGTTATTTCACGCGTTTCTACATATAACGTTTTCGCAATCTCATCAACTAGATCATCAAAATTCGGTAAGTTTGATTTCCCTTTCATAGAAACTCCCGCTCCAACAAATAGTACTAACTTTCCTTGTTCAAGATGATCAATTAACTCCTCTGGAATTTCTACTTCTGAAGTAATCCACATCATGGATTCCCCCTTACCTAAAAATGTCATATACTCTCATTTTACTATAACATTTTTTCTTTGTTTTTTTAATATTTAGACAAAAACGAACATGAAAAAGTTTTATGTAAATATATTCGTTACAATGTATGAACTCCTAAATTTATTGTAAAACTATGTATAAATCGGAGGTGTAAATATTGAATGGTTTTACTGTAGTACTTATCAAATTTATATCGTGCATTATCGCATTTAGTATTGGACTCGCTTTGTTTTTCCCTGCAACGTTCGTCCAAATTATTTCATTTAGTCTCTTTGTTACAATCGTTTCCTATATGTTCGTCGATAAAATCATATTAAACCGAATAGGCAATACCGGTGCCATTATGTCGGATTTCTTACTAACGTATTTAAGCGTATGGATTTTCGGTAATATTTTATTAGACAATTACATGCAAATTGCATGGGGGAGTTTCCTTTCCGCTACTGTCTTTACATTATCTGAAGTAATTGTTCATCGCTTTTCTAACTCACACACAAGGCACAAAAACGATAACATTCATATTAATCGCCGCTTTGCATATGGTACGGAATTTGCTGAAGAACAGAATGTTTTGGATAAAGATAAGAAGAAATAACATTTTGATGCAGGAGCGCCCTTTTTAATTATGTGGTGCTCCTTTTGTGTATTTTCATTATGGTATGTGAAATTATATGAACAATTTTTTTAATATATCTTATAATAAAAAACTGCCTCTTATTTAGAGGCAGTCACTTTCAAATCTTTTAACGCAACAACATTAGCAAACGCTCCAAACACTACATTATGATGCTTTACAATGTCTTCCGCACGTAACACGTCTGTATGAAACGTACTATGTGCATCACTCACTAACGTTACTTTATAACCTTCACTAAACGCTCTTCGCGTTGTCGTATCCACACAGTACTCTGTTTGCATTCCTGAAATCATAACGTGTTCAATGCCTTTTTCTTGTAATACTTCGTTTAAGTTTGTCTTATGGAAAGAATCTGGCGTCGTCTTTTCAACGATACGATCCCCTTTTTGCGGAGCAATCGCCTCATGCACTTTCCAGCCCTCTGTACCTTTTTCTAACGGATGATCTTTTGGTCCGTTATGTTGTACATAAATAACTGGAATATCATTTGAACGACATTCCCCAATAAGCTCTTGCAATATTTCTAAAAACTTTTCCCCATTATGTACTGGCATTCCTGCTGTATACATACCTGCTTGCACATCAATTACTAGTAATGCTTTTTTCATTTCGCGCAGCTCCCTTTGTTTGTATTCTATCATCCAACAATCTTCTAATTTCCCCTCATGCAGCTCATGTTCCTTTAATATCTTCACTTTTTTAAAGCCGCATTTTTCATAACATTTTATCGCACGTTCATTATTTACTTTCGGATCCATTGCAATTGCTTCTGCTCCCGTGTTCTCCATAATATATTTAATTTCTGCCTGAACGAGTTTCGTTCCAATTCCTTTTCCCCAATAAGTCGGCTCTCCGATAAATTGATCCATTCCCCATACATTTTGTGATTCTTCATAGCCATATAATGTTTTCCACTCAGAATCAATTGGGTACATTTGTATGTAACCAATTGGAACAGCATCAAACTCTATTAAACATCTTTTTTCATGACTATTTGGATTATGTATAAAATGATTCAGTACCATTTCTACAGATTGCGGATTATCGCGTCCTTCGTAATACCGCAAGACTTCTGGGTCTGTTAACCATTTTGAAATGATTGGTGCATCCTCTTCTATTACGTATCTAATCGATATATTATCTTTTTGAAATAGCATATAATACCTCTTTTTAATTATTTATATTTTTTCTTGTTGTGAAATCTTTCATTACACCTATTAGTGCGTATGGTAACAATGTAATCGCAAAAAGAGCTGTAAACACATTAAAATGAGGAATTTCATATGGAGTGAACCATTCCGTGAAAAATTCAGAATGTAAAATTCTATTTAAAAAATCTCCACTTGGCTTAAAATTTGGTGCCCATCCTATAATCTCACAAATAATAAATAGTAATTGAACAATTATAAATGCCCCTAGATAGCGAAACCATGTCCGTTTCCAAATCGGCTGCGCCTTATTTAATTCATGTTCCATCTAGCTCCCACCTTTTTATTTCCATCCTATTAATTATACACTTTCCATGGTTTATTTGTTAAAATTTTCTATATAATCATTCATGCTGGGGGAATTCATTATGTCTAATCCTATACATAAATCAACATTAATCATTCTTAGAGGAAACTCCGCAAGTGGTAAAACAACAATCGCAAAGCAACTACAAGAATATTTCGGACAAGGTACACTTTTAGTATCACAAGATGTTGTACGTAGAGATATGCTTAGCGTACATGATACGATGGGAAATTTATCACATGATTTACTATTTGAAATTACAAAGTATGGAAAAGGAAAATGTGAGTTTGTTATTTTAGAAGGCATTTTAAACAGTCGTAGATACGGTGAAATGCTAAAAGAGTTAATACATTTTTTTGAAGGAAAGGCATATACATATTACTTTGATTTATCATTAAAAGAAACGATTCGACGACATAATACAAGGGACAAACGATATGAATTTGGTGAGGGTTCCCTACAAAAATGGTATAATCCGCACGATACAATTGAAGTTGCTCGAGAAACTATTTTTACAGATACCTTCACGCAAAAAGATATATTTAATGCGATTCTTACTGATGTTGCGATACAAAAATAAAAGCCAGTCTCAATAAAGAGAACTGACTTCTATCTAGATAACTTTATTTATTAAAGAATTTTAACTTTAACAGTTTGTCTTCCCCAATTCATAGCTTTACTTTTTGAGCCCATTAAAACATCAATACGATTTCCTTTAATAGCACTTCCAGTATCACCAGCAATTGCTTCGCCA
>NZ_WIPE01000064.1:120576-120796 GCF_009760835.1 Bacillus sp. EE-W1
TACTTTAGATCCTAATGGGATTACTTTCGGATCTACTGCGATAATTCTCATATTCGGATTAGCCGTTAAATCATGCCCCATCGCAGTTAAAACACGTCCACCATATGTACCATTTTCACTTGGATCAGCAGTATATGCTGTCGCAACTACCGTTAATTCACGTTTAGCAGACTGTATGTTATTTTTAGACTCTTCTCTTGCTTTTGCTTCTTCCTTAGCC
>NZ_WIPE01000064.1:120806-220801 GCF_009760835.1 Bacillus sp. EE-W1
CTTCTTTAGCCTTTGCTATTTCTCTTGCTTCGGCCTCTTCCTTAGCTTTTGCTTCTTCTTGGGCTTTCACGTCTTCTTTAGCCTTTACTATTTCTTGTACTTTCGTTTCTTCCTTAGGCTTTACTACTTCTTGTACTTTCGTTTCTTCTTTAGTCTTTACTACTTCTTGTACTTTCACTTCTTCTTTAGGCTTTGTTACTTTTTGTACTTTCGCTTCTTCCTTAGGCTTTGCTATCTTTTGTGCTTTAACTTCATCCTTAGCTTTAGCTGTTTTGTGTACTTTCGCTACTTGCTTCGTTTTCTCTTTAGCTGTTTTTTCAACTGGTGCTGTACTTGATAGGAAAGAAACATTAACATAAGCTGTTTTTCCTTTATACTCAAATTGTAACCAACCGTCTTTTACTGGATGCGTTGATTCAATTACATCATTTGTTTTTAGTCTGCCAAGTATTTCTGATTCTGTACTTGCATCAGAACGGACATTTAACAAATTCGCTGTTACATAATACACATCTTTTGTAAACTCCGCACTTACAAACACTTCTTTACCATTTAAATCAATTTTGGACCATCCTTCTTCCGTATGTATAACCTTTAACTTTTCTCCTTCTTTTACTTTTTTGACAACTTTTGATTCAGTAGTCGGTTTTTCACGTACGTTGAGTACATCTGCTGTTACGATTGTTTCTGCGGTAGCAGTTGTAGTAAATGCTCCCAATCCAAAAACAGTTGCTGTTGCTGCGCCAATTATTTTTTTCATATTAGCCTCCATTATTTTTTTTGAATTCTATCAAATACTTCCATAAAATTAGGAAAGCATTTGTAACAGTATATTAATACGACTTAATATACTGCTATTAAAACTCCTTACTCCAATACTATCAAATTCTCATTTTTAATTCTATATATCATAAAGTGAAACTTTAATCAGTGGGGGTTTTGTTCCTCCCCCACTGATTATTAGCCCTCACCAATCGGACGTTTACGGACAGCCCGACTCCCACCTAACTTCTTTGCTCCAACTGTATTTTGAGGTGGGAGTTTTACTGTCCGTTAACGCGGGATAAATCTCACTATCTTCTATAAACTCTTCATACTAAATAGTTGTCACCATTCCTGCCAAAAACAAACTTACGATTGCTAAAAATTTTGTGCCGACTATGGCCCCTCTTAAATGAAACTTATAATTTTTATATCCCTTCATGCCTTCGGTACTAGGAATAACAACAAATCTTGGGGTAATCCAGCAAAAGATTAGCCAATCCAGTATAAACAAATCTACTACATTAAAAATCATTAAAATACCAAAAGTATGTAAATAGGCATCAACATATAATAGTTTTTCATGTTTATGTAGTATATATGTAGAAACGACAGGCGTACCGAAAAGAATAGCATTATATGCAATATTAAAGTAGATTGTTTGCTTTTTTTCATGAATCGATTGTGGAAAAACTACCTTTTGAATATCTTTCGGATATTCAGTTAACGAAAGACGAGGATTATAATATAAAGATCCTAAAATCATTGCAGATAGTACAATAGACATAATGACACCAACGTACATCATTTGCTCAAATGGATTCATATGCTTCATTCACCTTTTTCTTTAATTACTATGCTTCTCCTTTACTTAATTACATATTGTATGCTCACAAATAACCAAAAATTAATAACACCTTTAACACCCAATCAAAATTCTTGCAATGCAAAAACAATTTTTATAAAGTGAAAGCCAAATTAGTTAAGTAAGGATTGGTGAAAACTATGAAAATAGAACATATTGCAATATGGGTAAATGATTTAGAATTAATGCGTTCTTTTTATACAAAGTACTTTAATGGTAAAGCGAACTCTTTATATCATAATAAAGCAAAACAATTTGAATCTTATTTTATTACGTTCGAATCTGGTGCAAGACTTGAAATTATGCGTAAAAAAGGTATAGAAAAAGAGCCGAACCCCAACATAACTGGCTATGCTCATATGGCTTTCTCTGTCGGTAGTGAAGAACGTGTAAATGAATTAACTACAACATTAAAAAATGATGGTTATCCTTTATTAAATGGACCACGTTTCACTGGAGATGGCTATTACGAAAGTGTGATAAGCGATCCTGAAGGTAATCAAATTGAAATTACGATTTAATTTATCTTTTTTCTGAAGAACAAATGAAAATTAGTTTGGAGGAATATTATACAAAAGCTAAATTTGAAGAAACAGATTTTAATTTATATTTCCAACTCGTATTCAATAAAGAAGTAATGGCGCAAATTACCGAACGCGCTATTCCGTTAGATGAAGCGAAAAATGACTTTACAAGGCTGGTAAAGCGCAATGAAAATCATCAACTATTCGGCTCTTATAAAGTATATGATTCTATTACAAATGAGTATATCAATCTTGGACATGTTACGGTAAACGAGGATAATGTTAAAGAGGCTGAAATTGGTTATATGCTTTTGCCAGAGCACTGGGGAAAAAGGTATAGTAGTAGGATTGCAAAGGAACTAATGAATATAGCGAAGCAGACAGATATAAAGGTACTAAAAGCAATTATTGATCCAAATAATATCCCCTCTCGCAAAATTTTAATAAACGTCGGTTTTACCTCTGAAAAAGTTTGTGAGATTGATGGATTGCCTAGGGAGGTTTTGAGTATATATATTTAACTAAATAAAAGGCAATACTACTAGTAGTATTGCCTTTTTCTCTTAGCCATCATTTCATGGAATGACGGCTTTTTCTGATTACTATTATTCATAATTAATTGATAGATACATTCTTTTTAACTGACGATCAAGTTACCTATTATACAATAGAAAACATCATATACACTCCAACAACGAAGAATACGGCAAGGGTCTTAATTATCGTAATACCAAATATCTCTTTATAAGCTTCCCGGTGCGTTAATCCTGTAACCGCAAGTAAAGTTATAACTGCTCCGTTATGAGGTAAAGTATCCATCCCTCCTGCCGCCATTGCAATTACACGATGCAGCACATCTAACGGAATATCAAAGTTCGCTGCCGCTTCAATATATTTTTCAGCCATTAAACCTAATGTAATACTCATTCCACCCGAGCCTGATCCCGTCAGCCCGCATAATATATTCGTCATGACCGCTCCGCTAATTAATGGATTTGAGAAAGTCCCCGTTAAATAGTTTTGAATCATGACAAATCCAGGTAAAGCTGCTATAACGGCACCAAATCCATACTCGGCTGCAGTGTTCATAGCTGCTAAGATTGAACCACTCACACCAACGCTTGTAATTGATTGAAAATGATCTTTTACCGCTTGGAAGTTTAATAATATAGCAGATAATATTCCGATAAGAAGTGCCATTTCCACTGACCAAATCCCCACAACTTGTCCCATATCAATTGTTCCGTACTCCTTCAAACCTATGGATGCAAAATCAAATCCCTTTGTATACCAAACAGGAATGAATGCTGTAAAGACTTTATTCATCACTCCAACCAGTACAAGCGGAAGAAATGCTATCCAGTAACTAATTGGAATTACATCGCCCGAAGCAATCGGATTTTGCACCAATTGCGCGCTAGTTGTAGCAGCCATCTCAGAAGTAGCATCGCCTTTTCCGAAGTACCCCTCCCCCTTAGCAGCAGCCTTCTTCCTACATCTTTCCAAATACAACATACCACATATGAAGATAAACAGTGCTCCTATAATTCCTAATGTAGGAGCGGCATAAATATCTGTTTTAAAGAACGTAGTTGGAATAACATTTTGAATTTGAGGCGATCCAGGAAGTGAATCCATCGAAAACGTAAATGCGCTGAATGCGATTGTTGCAGGAATGAGACGTTTCGGAATATCCGCCTCACGAAATAATTGCGCTGCAAATGGATAAATCGCAAATACTGCGACAAATAAACTGACACCACTGTATGTAAGAATCGCTCCCATTAATACGATGGAAAGAATTGCTCTTTTCACGCCTATAAAGCGGATAATAATTTTCGCGATTTTTTCTGCTATTCCAGTGATTTCTACCACTTTACCAAATATCGCTCCAAGCAAAAAGACAGGAAAATATAATTTTATAAATCCGACCATCTTCGCCATAAAAACATTAGAAAAGAATGGTAAAACATTTGCCGGTTCTGTTAAAAACACAGCGAGCAACGCACATAACGGAGCGAATAAAATGACTGAGAATCCTCGGTAAGCAACAAAAATAAGCAAGCCAAGCGCTAACAATACAATCAATAAATCCATAACCCCAATCCCCCTCAATAATATGGATTTTTTAACTTTGTATCCTTTTCTGTTTGTATATATTTTGGTAATGCCTGCCGGAGGCAGGCATTACTTTTTTGCATATTATAGTTATAGCTTTTTATTTATGATGAAAGATTGGTGCCCTCTTTTCTATAAAGGCCTCCACTCCCTCTCTTACATCACTTGTTTGAAACACATGTCCGAAATTCTCAGCTTCTATTTTTAATCCTTCCTCAAGAGAAGCAGATAATCCCTTATTGATAGATTGCTTCATCAAGGATAAAGCAGGAAGAGAAAACCGAGCCATCTTCACAGCTAGTTCCTTCGCCTTATTCAGCGATTCGCCACGCGGAACAACATGATTCACCAAACCAACTCGCCAAGCTACTTCGGCAGTGAGTGGTTCACCAGTAAACATCATTTCTTTCGCACTTGCAGTTCCAATTAATCGCGGTAAACGTTGCGTTCCTCCTGCACCTGGAAACAAACCTAACTTCACTTCTGGAAGCCCGATTTGGGCGTGTTCTTCTATAATCCGTAAATCACATGATAAAGCTAATTCACACCCGCCCCCAAGCGCTAATCCGTTAATAGCAGCAATTACAGGCTTGGGCAATCTTTCTATTTTATTTAACGGATTCTGAAGCCACATTGATTTTCCCTCTGCATATTCACTCCCTTTTCCAATCCATTCCGGAAACGACTTAATGTCTCCTCCTGCAACGAAAGCCTTTTCTCCAGCTCCAGTTAGAAGTACAACAATTACTTCATCATCCTGTTCTATTTCACCGACTACTACCGTCAGTTGATCTATCACAACACTGCTCAGTACATTCACAGGAGGATTATCAATGATAATCGTTGCGACTCCATTTTCTTTGGACCATGTAACAACCCGCTTATTTTCCAATTCAATCCCTTCTTTCTAATATGTAATAAAGTAAAATCAGCACATCAACTCGTTCTTTTAATTACATAACCGGCCTGTTCGCGATCCCAAGCGCTACCAATCCCTTCCTCCTTCAGCTTGAACTTTTGGATCCGTTCCGTCGCTGTTTTTGGGAAGGTTTCACTGAACTGAACATATCGAGGTACCATAAAATAAGCCATACGTTCTTGACACCAATCTATAATCTCTTCATGGGACATCGTTTCATCTTTCTTTACAATCACATATAATTTAACATCCTCCTCTCCCACTTCTGATGGGACACCGATGGCCGCCGATTCAAGTACTTTCGGGTGATTATTCACAACTTTTTCGATTTCCCAAGAGGAGATATTTTCACCACGTCTTCGGATACACTGTTTAATTCGATCACAAAAATATAAGTAACCCTCCTCATCTAGATAACCTCGATCTCCTGTATGGAACCATCCCTCCTTCATTGCCTCCTCTGTTTTATCAAACATTTTATAATAACCTTCCATGAATGCTTGTCTCTGTAAGGAACGAATAAAAATCTCTCCAATTTCACCAGTCCGTGCTTCATTTCCATCCTCATTAACAATCTTCGTCTCTACGTAAGAATATGGTTTTCCTATAGAAGGTGGCTTATTGGCATACAATGGATTCGTTACACAAAAACCCGTTGTTTCCGTTAATCCGTAACCTTCTACAATCCGAACGCCAAACCTCTCCTCAAACGGCTTCCAAAATTCCTTAGGCGTAGCAGCACAAGCTGTCACCCTTACTAAATTTTCATTATCATCTTCCTTTTCCGGCTGCTTACAGAGAATAGGAATCATAGATCCTAAAGAATTAAAAATGGTTGCGCCATGACTGCGAATTTCATACCAAAATCTAGAAGCACTAAACCGCTTACCTAGAGCAATCGTAGCATTGGAAGAAATGGATCCAAGTACTGTATGGGCCTGGGCGTTTATATGAAATAACGGAAGCGCTGTAAATAAGACATCTTTTGAACTTGCGCCAACCATATAGTTGGCAAATGACTGCGCAGAATTTACATAAGCAGAATGACTTAACATAACCCCTTTAGGTAAACCAGTCGTCCCAGAGGTATAGAGGATACTGTTAATAGAAGTGGAGGAAACAAATGCAGTTGGAAGGTGATGATTATTTGTATTTAGTACATCTTTCAATTCGATTACTAACCACTCTTTGCCATCACCTGCAATGACTACGCTTTCATTTTTTCCGTAAGCAACAATTTGAATGTCCCTATGTATAAATGACAAACAAGAGGCAATTTGAGGAACAAATTCCTTATCAACGATAATTAACTTACAATCAGAGTGAGATATAATATACTGCAAGCCTTCTCCTTTTAAATGCACATTCAGAGGCACCGCAATTGCTCCCATAAAAGATAAAGCAAACCATACATCCAGATATTCAGGAGTGTTATGAAGCATAATACAAACTTTGTCTCCTTTTTGAATACCGAGCTCACAAAACCCCGCTATAGCTCTTGTAATTCGATGATAAAGTTCCTCATATGTAACCCTTTGTTCTTCAAATTGTAAATATACTTTACTTGGTGTTTTTTCGATACTTTGCATAATAAAATGCGGTAAGCTATGATTTTCTAGCATTTAATTCCATCCCCTTCCTACTAAAATCTTTTTTTATTTATATAGCAAGAAACATGCCAAAAATCGACTCATTACCTATTCCCTTATTCCTTCGTAATCTCCCTTACTTTTCTAACCTCACATGTCGCATTTGCGCTACAAACATTAGCAACCATGTCGCATCTATAAGAAAATGTCGCAAAAAAGAGACAGTGTTTATTACTACAAACAAAAAAAGGGCCTATTTGCCCTTTACTTTCCTTCACGATATTTCGTATTTCTCTATTTTTCGATATAAGCTGGCCCGATGAATTCCTAAAAGCTCGGCTGCCTCTTTTACATTTCCAACTGTTTTTTCCAAAGCTCTCGTAATCGCACGTTTTTCAGCGGATTCCACTTCCGCCTTCAGTAAATAACTCATCTCATGGTTCTCATGGCCCATCGTAAATATTTCATGGATTAACTCTTCTTCCAAATCTTTTTTTCGTAAATAGGCAGGAAGATGATGCACTTGAATAATCATTCCTTCTATAACATTCATCGCTCGTTCTAATACATTCTCTAGCTCCCTAATATTCCCTGGCCAATCATGCTCCATAAATAAATCTCTTACTCTCTCATCCAATGAAATAACGTTACTACCTAGCTCACCATTCAATTTCTTAATTAAAAATTCCGTTATATGTATCATATCTTCTTTTCTCTCTCGCAACGGAGGGATATCAATTTCAAACACATTCAGCCTATAATATAAATCCTCCCTGAACTCCCCACTTTGCACCATTTCACGGAGATTTCGATGTGTAGCCGCAATGAAACGGACATCAATCTTTTGAATTTTTGTACCTCCAATTCTTTCAATCTCTTTCTCTTGCAATACACGAAGCAACTTCACCTGCATGTCCAATGACATATCACCAATTTCATCTAAAAACAATGTTCCCTTATGAGCTAACTCAATCTTCCCAGGCTTACCGCCTTTTTTTGCTCCTGTAAAAGCCCCTTCTTCGTATCCAAACAATTCAGCCTCCAAAAGATCCCTCGGAATCGCAGCACAATTCAAGCGAATAAATGTGCCACTAGCACGCGGACTTGCACGATGTACCGCATGTGCAAAGAGCTCTTTTCCTGTACCACTTTCTCCTCTTATCAAAACGGTAGACCGACTTTTAGAAACCTTTAAAGCCATCATTTTGACTTCTTTCATTTTTGCACTCTCTCCTATAATGCTTTGAAAGGAAAGTCGCCTTTCTTGCAGCCGCTGTAATTCAGTTTGATAGTAAGATAACTTTGATTCCATTTCACTAATTTGATCTCCCAAAGCTTTAAACTGCTGTATATCATGAAACATAATTTTACCAATTGCTCCAATAATCTTGCCTTCCTTGATGATAGGTATGCGCGTTGCGATTATATTCCGATTACTTATACGCTGGATATGCCCAATTTCCATCTGTCCCGTCTTTACGATAATATGCATCCTCGTATTCTCAACAACCTCCGTACAATGCTTACCAATCGCTTCCTTCGGATCATCAATCCCTAAAAATTGTGCATAAGAACCACTTAAAAAATTGACAATTCCTTGTTCATTTACCCCTAGAATGCATTCAGACAGTAAATTTAGGGCACTTTCATATCGACTTATGATGCTTTCCAAAGACTGTATACTTTTCCCCTTACTTTCCAGAATGGCAATTGATCCGTATTCTGTCTCATTCCGATATACATGGGATTCATTCACAATTAAAACTTGGTTGCCACTCCTACATTCATACCTGTACAAACTATCCTTTTGATTCACTACTAACTTTTTACGATCAGGAATAATCGTTGATATATGCTCACCTATTATTTCATTTTCTTTTTTCTGTAGCATGCTACAGAATAGTTTGTTGCTATATGTGATGATTCCATCATGACTTATAACAGCAATTCCGTTATTCATTACCTGAAGAGCCTGACTAGTTACCTGCAAATTCATTCGTTCGTCCATATGCATTTGAAAGCCCCCTATCCAATTGCGCTCGTTCTCGCATGTATTATATATTCATTTTAAATATTTACTTTCCCTTGGTTTTTCCATTTGAAGTTATAAATTATTAAACTAGTAATATAGCCCATTAACCAGTGGCTTCTTTTTTTGGCACTAGCAAGAGTTTTATAATCTACTTTCTTTAGCTTCTTTTGAGAGAAGATTATTTCATGGGCTATTTGCAACATGCAGCAGGGACATGTTTAACACTTAATTGGATACATAAAGCAAGTTTAATAAAAATAAAAAACAGTTGACGGATTACCTTCTGTCAACTGTTTTTATTACGAATATTGGTGACGAAACCCATAATTGTTAGGTTTCCTTTAGCATAAAGTTCGGTCTCCAATTTTCCAGCTAAACCATCTCCCATGCCCTTCGGTTTCTCCAACCGTTTCACGATATTCGTTTCCGTTAATATAATAATCAATATGAAGGTCCCGGTCCCACATGTTGTTATATAGGTGGAATACATCACGTTTTGCACCGATTTCTTGGATTTGTTTTTCTAACTTACGTTTTACTTGTTCAGGTATTTGATTTGCGACGTGTGTATGGAAAATACAGATTATAGCATCTTTACTTATTTGTTCGATGATAGATGGCAATAGCTCCACACCGTCTCCTTCTATTAATTGAACAGATTCAGTCTTCACTAAAGATGCTGCTTGGTCAAACATTTCAAGTCTTTCTTTATGCTCTGGCCAAATGAGTGCACGTAGCCACAAATAATCTTCATTACTATGTAAATCATTTACATGTAAATCTAGTCCTATTCTTTCTGCGACAGATGGACTTTCTTTTAGAAAATGAGGCACATTCTCTCCTCTTATTTCAGAAGTTACATGCACATTCGAGTTTATATTTCCGTATGTTACATCTGTTCCATACGAATAGCTATATTGATCCCAGAACAGTTGTAATCCAGAACTTGTCCCAATTTCAATTAACGCTAATTGTTTTTTCACTTTATTAAATATGTAACAAAAACTTGGGTATAAGTACGCACATCGCCTTACTTCATTCGTTTGAACGAGTTTCGTTTGTAATAAGGTAATGATTTCTTCTCGATACGTTTTACAGAAATCTTTAAAATAATCAAAAGCTTGATTTAAATCCGTATTAGCATTTTCAACTAAGCTACTGTAATACATTTTTAAATGATGTTCTTTCCCTGATAGCAATAAATAATGTACAGCACCTAATAATAAGTTTGGAATTGGTTGGCCTACTTGAGCGTAGGAAGATAGTGTAAGTACTTCCTCATCTTCAGCAATTTTTATTGATAAGTATTCATATAAATCACTTGACCCTTTACATTCCTTTATTGAAAAATTTCGAAATAAGTTTGCGATTTGTTCTTGTGTACGCATTGATATCCCTCCTTTTCATTTTACAGAATAACCATACTATTATCAGAGGTAAAATTCCATAAAAAGGTATCCTTTCTACCCATTCTACGATACGTAAGCTTTTTCGGGATAATTTCAAACTGTAATTTTTTTCTATTTATCACCTTAAAAGAGCTTGTTAAATAAGATTTTTGGCGAATAAAACGTTAAATAGTTTAAAATTATCAGATAACACTAGATATTTTAGTCTATTAATTATTATAATAGAGTATGAGATGGTTATACAATTGAGACAAAAAAGGTAAATACCTAGGTGGGGCCTAGGCGGTGTTTCTCTTTTACGGCTTAGACATAGAAAACACCTACTCTTTTTTGCCAATATAGGGGATGGAGAGATTATCATGAGCAACATGCAGCAAAAAACAGACGTTATCTTAATTGGTGCAGGAATTATGAGTGCAACGTTAGGCTCATTACTAAAAGAATTAGCACCTGAATGGGAAATTAAAGTTTTTGAAAAACTCGCAAGTGCCGGGGAAGAAAGCTCTAATGAATGGAATAATGCAGGTACAGGGCATTCTGCGCTATGCGAACTGAACTATACTTCCGAAAAATCTGACGGATCTATAGATATTAGTAAGGCTGTAAAAGTGAATGAGCAATTCCAGCTTTCAAGACAATTTTGGGCATATCTTGTAAAAAGTAAATTAATTCGTAATCCACAAGATTTCATTATGCCTCTACCTCATATGAGTTTAGTACAAGGTGAAAAAAATGTTGAGTTTCTAAAAAACCGTTTTGAAGCGCTTTCAAAAAATCCACTGTTTCAAGGTATGGAATTTTCCGATGCTCCTGAAACATTAAAAAAATGGCTTCCACTCATTATGGAAGGACGTACACCTAACGAACCAATGGCTGCAACGAAGATTGATTCTGGAACAGATGTTAACTTCGGTGCATTAACACGTATGTTGTTTGATTACTTACAAACGAAAAATGTCGAGCTAAACTACAAACATAGTGTCGAAAATATTAAACGCACAAAGAATGGTTTGTGGGAAGTAAAAGTACACGATATGAATAGTGGTAAAATTGAGCATCACACTGCAAAATTCGTCTTTATCGGCGGCGGTGGCGGTAGTCTACCTCTACTACAAAAGACTGGTATCCCTGAATCAAAACATATTGGTGGATTCCCTGTAAGTGGACTATTTATGGTATGTAAAAACCAAAAAGTTGTCGAGCAACATCATGCGAAAGTATATGGTAAAGCTAAAGTTGGCGCTCCGCCAATGTCTGTACCTCACCTTGATACGAGATATATAGACAATAAAAAAGCTTTACTATTTGGACCGTTCGCAGGGTTCTCTCCTAAGTTCTTAAAAACTGGCTCAAACCTTGACTTAATTGGTTCTGTAAAACCAAATAACGTCTTAACGATGTTAGCTGCTGGTGTAAAAGAAATGGGATTAACAAAATACTTAATTCAGCAAGTTATGTTATCTCACGAAAAACGTATGGAAGAATTACGCGAATTCATTCCGAACGCGAAAAGTGAAGATTGGGATATTGTAGTTGCTGGGCAACGTGTACAAGTAATTAAAGATACTGATGCTGGCGGTAAAGGTACACTTCAATTCGGTACTGAAGTTGTTAGTGCAGCTGACGGCTCAATCGCTGCATTACTAGGTGCTTCACCAGGTGCCTCTACTGCCGTTCACGTCATGCTTGAAGTATTAGAAAAATGTTTCCCGAGCCGCATGGTAGAATGGGAAGAAAAAATAAAAGAAATGATTCCTTCTTATGGCATTTCACTAACTGAAAATCCAAGATTGTTCCAAGACCTTCACACTTCTACAGGTCGTACGCTTGGATTAAATGAAAAAGAAACGGTTCATAATTAAAGAAGTTATTAAAAAACGTCCGATTTATTCGGACGTTTTTTTGTTACTAAAAATTATATTTATCAATATTCTCTTTCGTAAATACAACCCGCTCTGGTAATACTATAATTCCATTTCCTTCTGCTTCATAATCATAACCTTGGATGGAGTTTGGCTCTACTTTCACTTTTCCGATTCCTTTTACTTCGAAACTATCCCCTACTTTTAACTTCTTCCCTTTTACTACTATTTCATTTGCTACATACGTTGCGAGTGCACCTTGTTGTTTTACATCCCATAATCCAAATTGTTGTACTGTTCCACGTTTTACGTAATCACGCATAACGTTTGGTGTGGAAAAACCAGTTACGACTACTTTTTTATCCATTTTTAAGTTTTCAGCTGCTTGTGCCATCGCTGGTAGTGCCGTTGCATCCGGGCAAATGACTGCATTAATATCTGGATATGTTTTTAAAATGTTCTCTCCTACAGATAAAGATTTTTGCGCATTATTTTCACCATACTGCGTCGTTACAATTTCCCAGCTTGGATATTTCTTTTTAATAATTTCTTTCGCTTTCGTTACCCATTGGTTTTGATCCGTTACTGTTGGGCTAGAATAAAAGAAAGCTACTTTTCCTTTATCTCCAATTTGTTTGGAAGTCATTTCAATTAATAAATTAGCAAGTTGATCTGGTGTTCCTTGGCTTATATAAAATGATCGGTCTTTCGGATTCACATCAGAATCCCACGTTAAAACAGTCATTCCTTTTTTCTTAGCTCGTTGCAATGATTGCGATAGACCATCTACTGAAGTAGATGAGACCATAAGTGCATCATAGTTTTGATTAATAAAGTTGTTTATATATTTCACTTGCCCTGATACGCTTGCTTCAGACGGTCCATCATATTTCACATGTACGCCTAACTTATCTCCCATCTCTTTTGCTCCTTCACCGCCCGATGTAAAGAAGCCAACTCCAGTTAATTTCGGAATGAATGCAAATTTCACATCATCTGCCCTTTTCTTATCTGCCGTTTGACTAGAGCAAGCGATTAAACCGATTAAACAAATGCATACAATGAATACAATCCCCAGTTTTCTCTTCATGACATTTCCCCCTTATGCAAGTTCTTTCTTTTCCATGGTGTGAATTGATGTAATTTGAAATGTCTCATAATAACTGAAAGAATAAGAATAATACCAATAACTACGTTAGATTGTTCATTTGTTAAACCCGTCATTTGCAAGCCATACTGCATTAACCCAATAAAAATACTCGCCAGTACAGTACCGATAATACTTCCTTTTCCCCCTGTAATAAGTGTCCCGCCTAATACGACTGCTGTAATGATTGGTAAAATCGTTTCACTTCCCATATCAGCACGTGCGGAGCTGAAATATGCAGTTAAGAAAGCGCCTCCTAATCCACCTCCTAACCCGGAAAGTATGTAAGCGATGATGACTACTTTTTTCGTTTTGATCCCAGTGTATTTTGCTGCATTTTCGTTTGCACCAGTTAATTTGACGTGGCGCCCATAAATAGTACGGTGAAACAATACAGTGCATAAAATCGTTAATATAATCAATAACCATAATAAATTCGGTATCCCTATAAAACTACCGTTTGCCAGTTGTACAAATGCGTCAGGCAAACCACCTATCCCTTCATATCCAGAAGCACCTGCCCCTCCTGAAATGACGAGTGCAATTCCGCCGTATAAAAACATTGTTCCGAGTGTAACGACAAGTGGCTCTACGTCTGTCATTTTTATAATGAATCCGTTTAAAGCTCCTGCTAAACAGCTGATTAAAAGAGCTAATATGACCGCTAGCAAAATAGGTATTCCATTCATCCAAAGTACACCAATTATAATCGAAGTTAACCCCATAATAGATCCTACAGAAACGTCAATTCCTCCTGTTACAATAACGAAAGTCATTGGTATCGCTGCGATTGCTATAAATAGAAAATCATTTGTACTAAAAAGGAGATTACTAATATTTAAGAAATCACTACTTATAAAACTAAAGAGAATGAATTCTATAAAAAGTAATACAATTAGAACACCTTCCCATCTGTACAAATACTTCATAGATTCATCCTCCTTTCCGCCTTCCACTTTTTCATAACACTATCTAATATAACGATTACTAATAATAAAAACCCTGAAATAGCATTATTCCAAAACGCAGGTATTTTTAAAAAGACAAGTGAACTACTAATCGCCTCTAAAAATACTGCTCCTAATGCAGCTCCAACTATAGAACCCGTTCCTCCTTTTAAATGAATTCCCCCTAGTACAGCAGCTGCGATAACCTGTAGTTCTATCCCGGTACCTGTTTGATTTGGTACGAACCCGATATTCATGACAAATATGCAACCAGCGAGAGCAGCGCTTATGCCAGATATAATAAACGCATATATCTTCACTTTATTAACTGGTATACCAATGAGTCTCGCGCCATCTTCATTATCACCTACCGCATAGAAGTATCTTCCGAATGGCACTTTCCTTAAAAAGAAGTATAGTAGTAGTAAAATAATAAGAACAACCCATACAATTATCGGCAAACCAAATATGACGATCGATGACAGTTGCTTAAAATTGTTTGGTATGTCTTCAATCCACTTTCCGCCTGTGAAAATTAACATCGCACCTCTAATGATCCCTAACATACCTAATGTCATAATAATAGCTGGTACCCGAAACTTCGCAACGCCAATCCCATTTATAAAACCGAGAATAGCGCCAAGTAAAATAGCAGCAAGTATGGACAAAAATGCATGATATCCATCCGTTAACAACATCCCGCAAACAGCTGCGCTTAATCCCATAATTGAACCGACTGATACGTCTATATTTTTCGTAAATAAGACGAACGATTGGCCAATTGCTAGCACAACTAAAATAACGCTTGATTTCATCATTAAAGATAACGAGTTAAGCTGAACGAAACTTGGATTTATCATTCCGACAATGGCAATGTAAATGAGTAATAATAGTATGATAGATGTTTCGTGCATTTTATACATACGTTTCATTCCGTTACACCTCCGTATGCAAGACGTGTAACTTCATCTACAGTCATATTTTGTTTCTCTAAATGAGAAACAAATTGTCCATTTCGCATTACATATACACGATTTACTAATTGAACGATTTCTTCAACATCGGAAGAGATTAATAATATTGCGAGTCCTTCCCTTTTCATTTTTTCTATCGTCTCATATACTTCAATCCTTGCTTTCGCATCAATTCCGCGAGTCGGTTCATCAAGAATAATAATTTTTGGATTACACGCAAGATATTTTGCAAGCACGACTTTTTGCTGATTACCTCCCGATAAAGATGCTAGAACTTCATCCATGCTTCGTACAACAATTCGAAACTGTTCTATATACGCCTTCAATAAAGCGCTTTCTTTTTCTTGGTTAATGAAAAATCGACTATTCTGATGTAAACTTGCTGCAGTCATATTTTCTTTAACCGATGCAATTGAGAAAATACCATTTCTTGCTCTATCCTCTGGCACATAAACTAATCCCTCGCTAAGTCTTTTATGCAAAGAGCATGAATCAATTGATTTTCCTTCTAATAAAATAGAACCTGATTTTATAGACTTCAATCCAAATATGGTTTCTGCTAATTCCGTTCTGCCTGATCCAACAATGCCAGCAATTCCTACAATCTCTCCAGCATGTACAGTAAATGATATATTTTCGAATGCGTGACTCGTTATATCAATTACTTCTAATATTTTTTTCGTTTCTTTTGTCTCTTGCACTATTTCTCTTTTCTCTTCTTGTTTATACCCTTTCGGCAATAACCCCTCCATTAGCATGTCATATGTATAGTCACATACATCACCTTGGCTTACAATCATTCCATCACGTAATATCGCTACTTTGTTGGCAATTTCAAAGATTTCTGGAAAGCGATGCGTAATATATATCATTCCAATTCCTTTTTCTTGTAAACTTTTCATCAGCACAAAAAGACTCTTTATTTCGTGAGTTGTTAATGTCGATGTTGGCTCATCTAAAATAAGAATCTCGGCTTGCCGTATTAATCCTCTAACGATTTCTACTAACTGTTGCTGCGCAATGGATAGTGATCCTCCTAATTCTTTAAGGTCAATATCCCATCTTAAACTGTCAATCAATTGCTGAATCTTTACTTTTAATTCCTTTTTCTTCCCTTTTAGTCCGATACATATATTTTCTTCAATGGTCATATGCGGAAAAATGAGTGGTTCTTGTGGTATTAAGTAAATCCCTTCTCGGTGTGCTTTTTCCGGATTTACAAACTGTTTCCTCATTCCTTTTACATACATTTCTCCACTATCATACGAATATAACCCCGTTAATATTTTCATTAATGTTGATTTTCCAGCACCATTTCCTCCAACTAAAGCGTATATATCGCCACGCTCTACTTGTAAGTTCACCTCTTTTAACACATGTTGATTTGAAAACGCCTTACTCATTTTCTTTACATGTAATAAAGGTACGTTCTCCACATGATGTCACCTGCCTTCATCCAGAACATTTTTTGAGAAAATGATTATTTGTTCTACTTGTTTTGTAGCATTGTATATTTCTTTTTTCATATCTAGAACACTTTTTTCATCAGACAATTAATCGTTTCAACTGGAATAAACAAAATACATGGCACATATGTTTAAGCAGTGGTCAATTGTTGAAAGGGATGACGCGTATGACACAGCTGAACTTTGAAGAGAATTTATTAACTAAAGTAGCTTGGTACTATTATAAAGACCAATTAACACAACAGGAAATTGCTTCACTTCTTCACATTTCAAGAAATAAAGTTGTCCGATTATTAGATAAGGCGCGCAGTGAAGGTATCGTTACATTTCACGTAAAAGGGACTGGTTTACACTGTTTAAGTATTGAGCGTGACCTAATGAAAAAATTCCATTTAAAAGATGCTTTCATTATCCCTACTCCAATAAACAATTATCACGCTTCTCTCGGAAAAGCTGCTGCACAGTATTTAGAAACTCAGCTCCAACAAGGCGATTTACTCGGCATTGGCTGGGGTGAAACGATTAGCAAAATGCTAGAAAACATTCATTTTGAAACTTCTATTAATCTTTCAATTGTAACGCTAACAGGCGGAGTAAATCACTATCTCCCGAGAAAACAAAACTATTTTCACTACATGCAAGGCGATTTTCACATTATCCCTACGCCGTTTCTAGCATCTACAACCGAAATGGCACAAAGTATTCTATCAGAACCGAGTGTAAAAGATATGCTTCATGTCGCTTCACTTGCTCATACAGCAGTTGTTGGCATTGGCGGGCTATCCCAAGACGCAACTATTGTAAAAGAAGAAAAATTAACACTACGTGAGATGACATATATTCGTAGTCAAAACGGTGCTGGCGATATTTTAGGGCAGTTTTATAATACGAATGGTGATTTATTAAAGCTCCCACATCATAATCGACTAATTGGTACGCCGCTCTCGATTCTGCGCAAAATGAAACATGTCGTTGGTGTTGCTGGAGGTATAGAAAAGATAGATGCAATTTATGGTGCCTTAAAAGGAAAGTTCATTCATACATTAATTACCGATGAGGAAACGGCCCTCTCCTTATTACGAAAGGATGGTGATTGTTAATGTCTCATTTATTAGCTTTTGATGCTGGTACAGGAAGCATTCGAGCTGTTCTTTTTGATTTACTAGGTAATCAAATTGCGGTCAGTCAAAAAGAATGGGTTCATAAAACGGATCCTTGTTATCCAGGCTCTATGAATTTTGATGTAAAAGAAAACTGGCAACTTGTACAACAATGCACGAAAGAAGTTTTACAAAGAAGTAATGTCTCGCCCTCTTCTATTCAAGCTATTAGCGCTACTAGTATGCGAGAAGGTTTTGTTTTATATGATAAAGATGGGCAAGAAATTTGGGCTTGTACAAATGTTGATGGGCGCGCATCCGCCGAAGTTAGTGAACTAAAAGAAATTCGGTCACATCTTGAAGAAGAATTATATACAAGATCTGGTCAAACTTTTTCATTAGGTGCTTTACCCCGCCTACTTTGGATTAAAAAACATGAACCAGACGTCTATAATGCTATTCACTCTTTTACGATGTTAAACGATTGGATTTTATATAAATTAAGCGGCGTGCTGCAAATCGATCCATCAAATGGATGTACGTCCGGTATTTTTGACCTGCAAAATAGAGTATGGGATAACGATGTCGCTATCGAGTGCGGTTTAACGTTACCATTTTCAACAACAGTAAATGAAGCGGGTACAGTAATTGGCAACGTCACAAAAGAGTGTGCAGCATTAACTGGATTATGTGAAGGAATTCCTGTCGTCGCCGGGGGCGGAGATGCACAAATGGCCTCACTTGGAACAGGAGTCGTGAAACCTAATCAAACGTTAATATGCGGAGGTAGTTTTTGGCAACAAGAAGTCAATGTTACAGAACCAAAAACAGATCCACATGCTTCCATTCGGGTAAATTGTCACGTCGTACCTAACCTTTGGCAATATGAAACGATTGCCTTTTTCCCAGGCCTTGTTATGCGCTGGTTTCGAGACGCTTTTTGCCATGAGGAAAAGAAACTTGCTGACAAACTCGGTGTAGATGCTTATACATTATTAGAAGAACAAGCGAAAGACGTACCTGTTGGTTCACATGGCATTATCCCTACCTTTTCAAATGTTATGAACTACATTTCTTGGCGTCATGCCGCACCTTCTTTTTTAAATTTAAGTTTAGATGCAGACAAATGCGGAAAAAAAGAACTGTTCCGTGCTATTGAAGAAAATGCTGCCTTCGTTACACTTGGCAACTTAAAATTAATAGAAAATCTAACAGGGACATTCCCTTCTGAAGTCATTTTTGCTGGCGGTGCTGCTAAAGGAAAACTATGGCCACAAATTTTATCGGACGTCCTTGGTATTCCTGTAAAAGTACCTGTTGTGAAAGAAGCAGCTGCTTTAGGAACTGCGATTGCTGCTGGAGTTGGCGCTGGCATATATTCAGCTATGGAAGAAACTGCTGAACAGTTTGTACAGTGGGAGCACACATTTGAACCAGTTACTGAAAATCATGAACTATATAAAGAATTCTATGAAACATGGAAAACTGTGTATAACAGTCAACTCGCTTTAGCTGATAAAGGGCTCACCTCACATATGTGGATTGCGCCTGGTGCTCTGTAACACATTACATAAAGGAGTGAAAAAGTATGTTAAAAGCGAATGAAAATGACTTCTCCTATCGCTTCGGTGATAATGGGCCGAAATATTTAATACAAGGTCCGAATATTGATCTTGGCCTTGTTGTCATTCAGCCTGGGCAAGAGTTTCAAAATCACTACCATACGACGTGCGAGGAAGTCTTTTATGCATTAGAAGGTGAAATTGATTTCTATGTGAATAACGAAAAAGTTCCGATTAAACAAGGCGATGTATTGCAAGTTCGCCCTCATGAATCTCACTATCTTATTAACCATTCTGACAAACCTTTTAAAGCAGTTTTTATTAAGTCACCACATTTACCAAATAAAGATACGGTACAAACGGGAAATCCAACATTAACGAAGGAGTGATTTCTAATGACTTGGGGATTTAAAAATCGATTAAATACAATTTTGCCTGATGGAAGAGCGGTTATGTTAGCGATAGATCACGGCTACTTTTTAGGACCCATTCACGGGCTAGAACAGCCACTTGAAACAGTTAAAAACTTACTTCCTTACACAGATTCCCTCTTTTTAACTCGAGGTGTACTTAGCTCCTGTATTCCTGAAAACTGCAGCACACCGATGGTTATGCGTGTTTCAGGTGGAGCTACTGTCGTCGGTAAAGATTTAGCGAATGAAACAATTGTTACACCAGTAAAAGAAGCAGTAAAACAAAACGCAATTGGCATCGGTGTTTCTGTTTTCGTCGGATCAGACTATGAAACACAAACTGTTTCAAATCTCGCAAATGTAGTTTCAGAAGCTCACGATTACGGTCTACCAGTACTCGGTATTACCGCTGTTGCGAAAGAATTACAAAAACGTGAAGCACGCTTTCTAGCACTCGCTTCCCGCGTATGTGTTGAAATGGGTGCTGACATTATTAAAACGTATTACTGCGAAGGATTCGAAAAAATCACCAGCACTTGCCCTGCCCCAGTTGTAATCGCTGGTGGTCCAAAACTCGATTCAATTGAAGACGCATTAAACATTACGTACAATGCACTGCAAGAAGGCGCAATCGGCGTAGATATGGGGCGAAACATATGGCAATCTGAACATCCTGCTGCGATGATTCAAGCGATTCATGGCATTGTGAAGAATAGATTGAATGTGAAAGAGGCACTCCAATTATTCGACGATGTAAAAAATTAAAATAAACGACAGACTATTACTCTTAAATATATACAAAATTAATATTTACTATAAAGAAAAACCTCTATGTTAGATTACTAAGTAACCTAGCATAGAGGTTTTCTTTTACATTTTTTTGTTCCGGATTTAGTCAGATTTCTACAGATCGCGTACGTTCCAAACAATCTCACCGCGCTCCCCCCACGTACTGTGATGCCGATGAAACCCTATCTTTTCTAATACCCGGAAAGACGCTGTATTCCAAGCACCTACAGTTGACCAAAGTCTTTGGCGCCCCGTAGCGATCGCGGCCTCAAGCACTGCTGATGCTGCCTCTGTCGCATAACCTTTTCGATGAGCACTTTGGAACAACTCATATGCAATCTCTGGCTCTTCAAGCGTGGAACGACCGATGATTAAACCACAGTATCCGATGAAATCCCCTTCTTCTCGCCTACGTATAGTAAGAAGAGAAATACCATTTTCAGTTGCTTTCTTGCGCATTTCGATAAGAGAGCTACGAACAGATTCAATGGTTGGCATGTCCACACCACGTTCACCAATTAATTGTCTCAGCCAGACTGCATCAGATTCCTCCCACATATTCAGATCGAGTCGTTCCGTTTTTAACTGGAACGCCATATCTTTAAAAACAGCTGTCATAGCGGTAACCTCCTATTGATTTCACTGTACTACTTATAATAGTTTCGTACTTTACCATATGGGAAACCTGCTTGATTCATACATTATTATTATTTTATGCATAAGTAATTCCTCTGCTAAATAGACCTTGTTATCAAACTTCATTTTAAGTCTACAATATTTGATTTATGAATGAGTTTAAATTTACATTTAAAAATGTATCGCACTTTCTTTTTTGTTAAAATAAAGAAAAGGAGGAATGATTATGAAACGAATGGGTTTTGAACGGCCTACTGATTATTACGATGAAAGGTTATATACTATCGATGAAAAAATTTGTGCCCTATTAAAAGAACGAAAAGAACTTTCAGATGGTGATCCAGGTTTTCCACATGATGAAGCCATTTATAAATGGGCAAAGCAATACGGATTCTATCCAGACTATTTAAATTCACTATTCTCTTCCATGATGGACGAAGGTGAATTTAAACCTCGCGTCGAACCAACTACATTCAAAAAACATTTACCTGTTTTTAAATCTTATGAACATGATGGTATCATGTATACCGTAACTTTTATTCGGCAATATGCAAATGCTAGTGTAGTTTATTTATATAGCGATTGGGATTCCACTGATAAAGTTTTTAATGAAAATAAGCCTCATAGTTTCTTCCAATTATCAATAGATGATACATATGACTGCTGGCCTGAAGGTGGTGGCGGTACTGATGGACATTTGAGTCATCATTTTGTTGTATCTCCTGCCCTTCCTGATAATTCGTCTGGAATTAGATTACGATTTAAAGAACTTAATATACCGTTTAGGAAAGATCAAGCTGTGATTGAATTTGAGATTCAGATAGATTAATAAAAAGGCTGTCTCACAAACCCTTTTCCTGACTAAAATTCGTTTATTTTTACTTTTATGTCCCTTAAAATAATTAAGCCCCTTTCCAAACTGGATAAGGGGTATAGTTACATCTTCATGCAATTACTATTGTAAATTTGTTATTAAATTTTCTTACCATCTTTATAGTCAAGGCAGGACACTTCAATTAACAATCCATTAAACATTGAAAAATAAAAACCGTAACTACTACCTCTCATTGCATACGGTTCCTTGTCTATTTCAATGCCACCAGCTACTAAACGATTATATGTTTGATCAACTTCACTTGAAGTATCCACTAAAAAACCAATATGAAAAGCTTCAGGGTACATAACTTCCTTATTTCCCTTAAATGCTTTTGGATCGCTTAGCACAAGTATAAATCCACTCTCATCACTCATCACTACTAGTGCCTTCCCCTTTTGCTCCAAAAATTGAAAATCAAAAAATGTTTCAAAGAAATGTCTCGCTTCTGATAAATCATCAACACATAGATTCAAATGATTTAACTTCATTTACTCATCTCCTATTAAACAGAAGTTATATAGACTCATATCCATAACACCTAAATATGTAAAGCAAGATATTCAAGCGTTCCGTCTAAGACTATGCTTTATAGTCTAATACTTTTCTCTATAGCTTAGAACGCTTTTTTAATGCATGCAATTACATGAATCATTCGACATGAAATTTTAATTTACCTATATAAAATGGTCAAATTATTTACTTTTCAAATTGTGTAAAATCCACTCAATCAAGAAAATTGCTGAAGAGGTACGTTCTATTGTATCCCCTACAAATAGTTTATGAAGTAATGCCTCCAAATGAATTGGTTTATTAGGCAACACTTGTATATACCTTAAAACAGATCCCGCTGGCGGTGTAGGCTTGTTATTAATAGCCCATATCCCTTCTAACAATGTCCAAGTTGACGTATGAACAATGTATGAAGCTTTTAACTCATCATTTGCTTTTAAAGCAGACTGAATTTTAATGAGCGAACTATGCAACCAATAAGAAATGCCTTTCACTTTGTCACTAGAAACACGATAGTTTTCAAATTCATATGTAGCTATTTCCTTTAACTTTTTCAACTCGCCGCTTTTATCAAATAAAATTTCCCCTTCTAAAAATGAGTATAATTCCATCGGATTGTTTTTGAAGTTTTCTAGTATTTGATTAACGTCTGCATACTTATATTCAACTAAAATTTCTTCTCTCGTTTCAGAATGAAATTTCTTATTTTGTCCGTCTTCTAAAAGAACATAGAAGTCTAAATCCGAATCAAGATATGCATCACCTCTTGCGACAGATCCGATAAGCATACATCCAGTTATCTTATTTATAGATAAGATTTCAGCTACTATGGTTTGCACTAATTTTTTATGTTGTTCATGTTTAACAGATATTTGTGCTTCTAACATTTGTAACCTCCAAACATTTTTTTCACTTCATTTACCTCCATTTATAACGAAACAATAAAACATATATCACATCCATATTTTACTATAAGTCAAAAAAAGAGGATATTTGTTTATTAATAAACAAATATCCTCTACCTTTAATTATATTTTACGACTGCTGATAAGCCGCTTTCGATGATTTTACATAATAAACTGCGTGATCCACTTTAATGATATGATCTGGTTTTGGTTTACCACGACTCGCTCTATGTCCTGCTAGATGTTCTTCACTTGTTTCCCAGTTTTTCCATGCTTCTTCAGATTCCCAGCGAATCATAACGACAACTTCTTCGTCGCCGCGTCTTACTTTTTTCACAAGAACGCTTAAGTCGATGAAGCCTTCAAATTTTTCAATAATACCTTCTCCAGTGAAACGTTCTACAACTATATTTGATGTACCTTCTTTTACTGTAAATGTTTTCGTTTCGATAAACATATAATCCCACTCCCTCTTTGTAATACGAATACTAGTATTCTTCTATTATAGTTGATTATGATAATTATTTTCAATTAAAAAGTTATAATTATTTGAATTATGCTGATTTCTCTTCTATCGCCTCATCTAAAAATTTGAAATACGGAAGTAATATTCCTATTAAAGAAGTGGTACATATAATCGCACCGATGATAAAGTATAGTGCTCTCACTCCCCACATTTCACTCAGTATGCCTCCTAATAACACACCTAACGGCATAGCGGATCGTATGAAAAATAACCGCACTGAAAATACTTGCCCTATCATATTGTTTGGTACTGTTTGTTGGCTTATTGTCGTGTTATGAACATTGAAAAAGGCAATGCAAATGCCTGCAACAACTTCAATGAACACTGCAATTACTATACTATGATTGAATGCTAGAGAAATATATGTGAGTCCTCCTATAAACAATCCACCAAGCATAAGTATACGCCGGCTTTTATATGTTACTTTTCCGACTAGTATAGATCCAACTACATAGCCAAATGGGAATCCGGCCATAAAATAACCAAATTCCGCATACCCGGCTGACAGCTCGTCTTTTATATAAGGAAGATTTGTAACTAGCGTAACCCCAACTCCAAATTGCACGAAAGTAAGAAAAATACCGAGCCAAACGATAACTGGTTTTGTGAAAAAATATGTAAAACCGTGAAGAAACTGTTCTAACCACGTTTTCCGAATAGATTGTTTTGTTCTCTTTTCTTTTATATTAAGTAGTAATGCGCCACTAACAAATAGACAAATACATACGAAAGATAATGTAAGTTCTGTTCCAATCAAATGAATGATTACTCCGGCTAATACGGGCGCAAGAAACATCATAAGACGAGCCATTCCATCAATATACGCATTTGCGTCTTGAAGCTGTTCTTTACTTACAATACTCGGTGTAATTGCTTGACTTGCAGGTGTATACAGCGGCGTAATAAGCCCGATTATTATTTGTACGACATACACATGCCATACTTCTATACTGTTAGTAAGTAACATGACTAACGGCAGTAAGAAAACCGAAGCCCGCATCCATTGCGAAAAAATCATAATCCACTTCCGGCTCCATTTATCAATAAATGGGCCACTTATTAGTTGTAGTATAAGAGATGGGATAAAGTATAGTAGCCACATACTACTTAATGCTGTTTTTGATCCTGTTAATTCGTAAACAAGAATCGAATTACATAACGTTCCGAAAGCCCCGCCTAACTCTGAAATTGCACTGCCAATCCACATATAAAAGAACGAACGGTTTTTCAATACATTTTTCAATTTCACACACCAACTTTTCTACTAGATTCCTCCCTCTATGTGCATTCTAGTTGCATATTATTTATTTAAAAACGCATCTAATTCTTTCGCTAACGACTGTACTGCTTTCTTTCTCAATACATATTTTCCGTCATGTATATCTACTAACTTCGCTGCACGTAACAATTTCAAATGATGGTGTACAGTCGATTTACCGAGTTGCAGTCTTTCTGTAATTTCCTGCAAAGTCCGTTCTTGTTCGAACAACATTTTTACAATGCGTAACCTCGCTTCATCCCCAAGTGCCTTATGTTTTTGAACTAAAAAATAATTCGGTTCATATAGATCTTCAGGATGGATGCTTTCGTTTGCGACTGGGTAATGAAATACTTTCGTATCTTCAATATCCGCCTCAATGTTCCACGGTCTGTACGTCATTTGCGGGATAAGAAGTACATAATGAACACTTGGTTCTGGCATATAGTTCACACCGCCAGTCGCCCACTCGACAAACTCTTCTGGTTTCATCTTTTTATTCATTTCATTTTTCGCTTCATAATCTCTTTGTAATATAGAAAGTATTTGCTCCTCCTCTTTCTGAATAACACTCTCATACCACCCTGTCATAACGGCTACTAAATGGTCCTTTAGTTTTTGCACATCGATATTACATATAAAACGAAGATACGTAGAGAAAAACTGATGATCTTGTGTCAGCTCCTCTAGTTCATATATTGCAGTTACGTCCCCACTTGCTGCTAAATGTCTTTTCTTTTCATACTTCTCGCCTAAAAACGGTAAGCATATATATTTCAAATCTACTTCTGAAAGCGAATCGATTTTAGCATGAAACTGTGCTAAGTCCTGAAAATCCTCTTTATACAACAACTGAAGTAACGCTTTCCACGTATTATGTTCTTCTACAAACTGTAAGTGCTCTCTCATTTCTTCTGTTAATGATTCCTTAATTTCTTCCCATTCATTTTGACTCTTTTCAAGGGTATCGATTAACCTTTTATGAGTGATTGCCGCAATGCCAAGTGCGCATTCGAAAAGTATCGAATACTTCACTTGAACATGGTAAGTTTCCCTCTTTCTACTCGTTATGTGATAGACCTCCATTTTATCCCCTCCCTGTTTGCTATATATCTAATTCTATTTTCGTCGAATTTATCCTTCTATATTTTTAGAATTTATAAAATATGAGTTGAAATACATTCATTCTAAATTAAGAAGAATAGGAGCTTTTTTATATACAAATAATAACTTTCAAGGAGTTGTTGACATGCATTTCATATTGAATATGTTAGGGATTTTCATTGTTATCTTATTCGTTTTCCTATTTTCGCCTAATAAAAAACAAATAAAATGGAGACCAATCGTTATTCTAATCATATTGGAGCTCTTTATTACATGGTTTATGTTAGGCACGAAGCTTGGCAGTATTATCATTAATAAAATTGCTTCATTTTTCAGTTGGTTACTATCATGCGCGAATGAAGGTATTCGGTTTGCCTTTCCTTCCGCTATGGAAAATCAAACCGTTGATTTCTTCTTTAGTGCATTACTTCCTATCATTTTCGTTATCACGTTCTTTGATATTCTTTCGTACTTCGGAATCTTAACTTGGATTATTGATAAAGTAGGTGCAGTTATTTCAAAAATTTCTCGTTTACCAAAGTTAGAAAGTTTCTTTTCGATTCAAATGATGTTTTTAGGAAACACTGAAGCACTTGCGGTTGTCCGTGATCAATTATCCGTTTTAAAAGAAAATCGTTTATTAACTTTTGGAATTATGAGCATGAGTAGCGTTAGCGGATCCATTCTTGGCGCTTATTTATCAATGGTTCCGGCAACATATATTTTCAGTGCAATCCCTTTAAACTGTATTAACGCATTAATTTTAGCCAATGTATTAAATCCTGTGGAAGTTTCAAAAGAAGAAGATGTCGTATATACACCTGCAAAAGATGAAAAAAAGGATTTCTTTTCTACTATTTCAAACAGTATGTTAGTCGGGATGAATATGGTTATCGTTATTTTAGCTATGGTAATTGGTTATGTGGCATTAACTGCATGTTTAAATGGAATTTTAGGCTTTTTCGTCACAGGTTTAACAATTCAAAAAATCTTCTCCATTATCTTTAGCCCTTTTGCTTTTTTACTCGGTTTATCGGGCAGTGATGCGATGTATGTAGCTGAATTAATGGGGATCAAAATAACGACGAATGAATTTGTTGCAATGATGGATTTAAAATCAAACCTAAAGTCTTTACAACCACATACAGTTGCAGTTGCAACTACATTTCTAGCTTCTTTTGCTAACTTTAGTACAGTAGGTATGATTTACGGAACTTACAATTCATTATTTGGCGGAGAAAAATCAGCCATAATCGGTAAAAATGTTTGGAAGCTTCTCGTTAGCGGGATGGCAGTTTCCTTATTAAGCGCTATGCTCGTTGGACTATTTGTATGGTAAATAATCTTTAAAATAAAAGACACCCAATCGAATTGAGTGTCTTTTATTATTATTTTCGAATCTGACCATTTCCACGAATCACATATTTTGTAGAAGTCAATGCAGGAAGTCCCATCGGTCCCCTTACATGTAGCTTTTGTGTACTGATGCCAATTTCTGCTCCAAATCCGAATTCAGATCCATCAGTAAAACGGGTGGATGCATTATGATAAAGTGCCGCCGCATCAACAGATGTGAAGAACTTATTGACGTTTTCCTCGTCCTCTGTAATAATTGCTTCAGAATGCATAGATCCATACGTATTTATGTGATAAATCGCTTCTTCTATAGAAGAAACTACTTTAACTGCCAGTGTGAGAGATAAAAATTCTGTCTCCCAGTCTTCTTCTGAAGCAAGTACAATTGAAGAATCAATTGCCAATGCTTTTTGATCACCACGTAGTTCCACGCCTCTTTCCTTTAAAGCAGAAAACAGCTCTTTACCATATTGCTGCACCCACTTCTCATGAAGTATAATCGTTTCAATTGCATTACATACAGATGGACGCTGCGTTTTTGCATTAATAATAATATCAATTGCCATTTGCTTATTCGCTGTTTCATCAATGAAAATATGACAATTTCCTGCACCTGTTTCAAGTACCGGAACAGACGCTTCTCTCACTACAGTATCAATTAATTGTTTGCCTCCTCTTGGAATAAGAACGTCTAAGTAATCATTCATTGTAAACAACTGTTTTGCGCTATCTCGCGTTGTATCTTCTATAAGCTGTACACTTTCTGGAGGCAAGCTTGTTTCTTTGAGTGCTCGATGAATAACGGTAACGATGGCTTTGTTAGAATTGATAGCAGAAGAGCTACCACGTAATATAACTGCATTTCCTGTCTTCAAACAAATTGTAGCAGCATCTACTGTTACATTTGGTCTTGCCTCATAAATCATCCCAACAACACCAAGTGGTACACGCATCTCCTGAATAGATAGTCCATTTGGTCGCTTCCATTCACTTACACGTTCTCCAACTGGATCACGTAATTCGATTAACTGCTTAATTCCCTCTGCCATATCAACAATTCGTTGTTCAGTTAGCATAAGTCGATCAAGGAGTGAATCAGAAAATCCTTTTGCCTTACCTTCTTCGATATCACGTTTGTTTTCCTCTACAATATAAGCTGTTTCTACTATTAGCCTTTCAGCAATAGCAGCAAGTGCTTCGTTTTTTTGACTTGTAGATTTTAGTACAAGTTCTCTAGCAATTTCTTTCGCTTTTTTTCCCTTTGCCAACACTTCATTCATCTTCATTTCCTCCTTTTTAACATCACTATTCTTAAAGTGACACCCAATAATCTCTATGAATGACTTCATAATTATGCCTTTCGCCTCTTGCTTGAATATGTTGACTTTGCATACCTTTTATCTCTCTTAATTCCTCTGCGCTATATGTGCATTGTCCTTTTCCAATTACGCGCCCTTGCTTTGTCATTACTTCTACGACATCGCCAACTTGGAAAAATCCTGAAACATTTGTAACGCCAGCAGGAAGAAGACTCTTACCATGCTGAATGATAGCAGTAGCTGCTCCAGCGTCTACTTCAATTTGTCCACTAACAAGCGAATGCAAGGCAATCCATTGCTTATTCACTTTCATTTCTTTTTGAGGAGCATTTCCGACATACGTTCCATCACCTTTGCCCTTCAAAACATCTACAAATTTCTCTTGTCCACGTCCTGTTCCGATAAATACACTCACGCCAAGAGAAAGTGCTGTCTTCGCAGCATCAATTTTTGATTTCATACCGCCAGTTCCAAGTTTTGAACCAGCATCTCCTGCAAGAGAAGCGATTTCTTCCGTAACTTCAGGAAGGAAATAATATTTTTTCGCATCCGCATTTTTCTGAGGATTTTTGTCATATAGACCGTTCACATCTGTAAAAATCATAAGCATATCAGCTGAAACAAGTCCGCTTACTAAAGCTGACAGCATATCATTATCACCGAACGTGAGCTCCTCTAAAGAGATGGAATCATTTTCATTAATGATTGGAAGAGCAGAACGGTTTAATAACTCTCCTAAAGTAGCGTAAGCGTTACTATATTGTTCTTTTCTAGAAAAGTCACTTCTCGTCAGCAATAATTGCGCAGTTACAATACCATATTTACGGAATTCCTCCGTGTACGCCTGCATTAACAAGCTTTGTCCGACAGCCGCAGCAGCCTGTTTTCCTTTAATTGTCACAGGTCTACTAGGATACCCTAGTGCTGAAAAACCTGCAGCGACGGCCCCAGATGTAATTAACAACACTTCATGCCCTTCCTCTTTCAATCGAGCCAATGCGGCAACGTGATCTGACAGTTGTTCTTTAGAAATGCCTCCGTGACTATCTGCCAAAGAGCTGCTCCCAATCTTTACAACAATTCGTTGTTTTTTCACTTTTGTATCCCCCAAGTCTAAAATCAAAGTTTTTTATACATTACACTTTTATTCATTCGGCTTGCAGCGATTCTATTCTTTTCAATGCTGCACCTAGCCTATTTAAGAGCAAAATAAAAATGACCGCTTCGCCCTTAATAAAATAAAAAGGACGAAACGGTCATTGTTCCGCGGTACCACCTTAATTGATATACATAGATATCCACTTGGCGCCTATAACGCAGGCGAACGCCTAAACTTTCATTTAAGACTCAGGGATAGGTTCGATATATTCTATACGAGGAATCTTTCAGCCGGTGAATTCCACTCTCTTTCGCAAGAAGACATATGTACTATTTCCCTTCAACGATTTTCGGTTTAATTTTTTATATTATGCGATATAATTTGATTTGGTGTCAAGAAGTATTTTTAAAAATAAATAGAGCGGCAAGTTACTTGTATGAAATTATTACCGTACTGAATGAAAATACAAATCGATATAAGTTTAACTCATATTCATCAACATAAAACCTAAAATTAAAGTGTATATATTTACATAATGTCGAATATAATTGATTTTTATCTTTTGGTGTTGCAAAAAGGAATATATTCTCTTAGAATGTTTCTTTATATTACATAAAGTTGTTATTGTTATTTTAAGATAGCAATTTCAAAATGATATAATTTATTATAAAAGGAGCAAGATTGAGTTATTATGGATAAACAAATTGGATTTATCGGTTGCGGAAATATGGGAATGGCTATGATTGGTGGGATGCTACACAAAAATATAGTGTCTGCAAATAATATTATTTGTTCGGATTTAAACACTACGAATTTAAAAAATGCTAGTGAAAAATATGGGCTAACTACAACTACTGACAACAATGAAGTAGCTAAAAATGCTGATATTTTAATTTTATCAATTAAACCAGACCTATACACATCAATCATTAACGAAATAAAAGAAGTAATCAAAAACGATGTTATCATCGTAACGATCGCTGCCGGGAAAAGCATTAAAAGTACTGAAGAAGCTTTTGCTAAAAAATTAAAGGTTATAAGAGTAATGCCTAACACCCCTGCTCTTGTTGGAGAAGGAATGTCTGCATTATGCCCTAATGAAATGGTGACAGAAAAAGATTTAGAAGATGTGCTAAACATTTTCAATAGCTTTGGTCAAACAGAGATCGTAAGCGAAAAATTAATGAACGTTGTAACATCTGTAAGCGGTTCTTCACCAGCATACGTATATATGATTATAGAAGCGATGGCAGACGCCGCTGTACTTGATGGTATGCCACGCAATCAAGCATATAAATTCGCTGCTCAAGCTGTGTTAGGCTCTGCAAAAATGGTACTAGAAACAGGCATACATCCAGGTGAATTGAAAGATATGGTTTGTTCTCCTGGCGGAACAACGATAGAAGCTGTAGCAACATTAGAGGAAAAAGGATTACGAACTGCAATTATTTCAGCAATGCAGCGCTGTACACAAAAGTCTGTTGAACTATCTGGGCAAACGAAAAAGTAAAACTATAAAAGAGATCACGTTAGCTTTGAATTTAGTTAGAAAACGGTGGATTACATACTCTCTCGCTTGCACTAAATGATAAACGGACAAACTCATAGATACTTGAGTTTGTCCGTTTTTTTGATTATACTACAATAATTTCATTTGTATCTTCTTTTGAAATTTCAGTTTTATCCCTTCCTTATTCTCTACTATGATTGTGTAATTTTATTAGAAACTAATAATTTTTCAATGCATTTCGGTAACATATCTAATAGCGTTTCAAATGCGTAATTTACATCTAAACGTTCTGTCCATTGATGTGCATCTTTTCCTACCGGCCCCATATTTAATACCGGAACGTCAAACTCTTCTAGATCCTTAAGTGGAATCGAATAACCTTTATCCCATAATGGCATATTGTCTACAAGTGAACTCATTGAATCTAGTGGATTCTGTAAGCCCACATAGCTCAAATCTGAAATTCCCCCAAAATAGTTTTGGTTTTCAAATGTAATGTTATGATTGTAGTGAGCATACTTTTCCATTTCTGCAACTACATCTTTAATTAACGGATTGTTGCGTGAACTTACAGCTGGATAATATGGTGGAGCAAAGAAAAGTACAATCATCGGCGCCTTTTCTTTACATAAAATAGATAGTTTATCTACTAAATCAATTGTTACCGCACGATCATCTTTATCTTCTCTATTTTTTATTATATTAGATTGAATATCATCTATTTTCTCTTGCCCATGTTGTTCAATTGCATAAGCGATAAGCTCTTCATACGTTAATACATTTACTTTCATATTAGGCGGTATAAACGGATTATATTTAGAAAAACGATATGCTTGCTTCTCGTATGATTCTTCTATTTTCTCTGCTACTTTCGTTACTTTTTGACGTAACATTGAAACAACGTCTGTCATCGTTTTTTCCAGTAAAAACAAATTGAATAATGTGACTGCACGATGCGGAATTTGTACAGAATAATCCTCCTTTAAATCACGTTGAAGTAAGTTAGTTGGGGGAGGACTCGCTTCTCCTTCTACAACATCACAAAGGTCCGTATTCAATTCTAATTCAGCCGTTAATAAAGCAGCCATATAACTCCCATTTAAGCCTGCAAATGGTTCACCCACATGTGTTTCTTTACCATAGCAAAGAAATCCAGGTAACACTTTACCAATAGAACCAGTATAAATATACTTATTTTGGTCACCAGGATGTCGTGAAAACATAGGCTCTGAATTTAATACCGTTTTATAATCCAAGTTATGTTCTCTTGCTAACTCTAGTAGTCTTGGAACAGCAGCCCTCATCCCTACAGAGTTTACTTCTTCATCTGGAACAGCTAATAAAAGAACATTCCCGTCAAATCTTCCTTCACAGGCTTGCTCAATCATTGCCATTTGTAATGTGAGGCCGCATTTCATATCCATTGTTCCTCTGCCAAACAGCCAATCTCCTTGTTCTATATCTTCACGTACATGGTCTGGTAATTCATCTTTATGAGAATAAAACATAGATGTTAACTTTTTAGGATTAAATGCATCTTCTTTCCAAACTCCGTAATCTTGCACATCTACAACATCAAAGTGACTAACTAGAATTACGGTATTTTTTGTACTATCGCTTTTCTTTACTAGGGCTGTAACAAAATATCGTCCGTCCCCCGTCGGATTTTTTTGCAAATGATGTGGGTTTTCTTTGAAGTACTGTAAATCAGATAATTGTTCCACAACAAAGTCTGGCAATATCACTTCAGCTTCTGTACCTGTAATACTAGGAATTTCAACAAGACTGCTTAATAATTGAATCAATTGTTCTTTTGATTGCCACTTTGACATATAAATCCCCCTATTTTTTCCGCATTATGAAAATGAATTCCAGTATATGAATAAAAAATGACGACAGTTATCAAAATTATAGCTCTGATGTACTGCCGATTTTTATTGATATTTCATGAGCTGCTTGTTTTACCTTACTAATCAGAAAAGATAGTCGATCATCATTAATGCGGTGACTAATTAACCCAACACTTAATGCTCCTACTACTTTATGATTAAATCCGATAATAGGTGCAGCTACTGAAGCTGTCCCTTCTGTTTTTTCACCATAACTTACCGCATATCCTTCAGTTTTTATTTGCTTTATTTGATCTAAAAGAATGTGCTTTTGTTCTGGTAATGAAGAAAG
Source organism: Bacillus sp. EE-W1 (assembly GCF_009760835.1). Classification (NCBI taxonomy): domain Bacteria; kingdom Bacillati; phylum Bacillota; class Bacilli; order Caryophanales; family Bacillaceae; genus Bacillus; species Bacillus sp. EE-W1. The sequence goes on from NZ_WIPE01000064.1 coordinate 154,566, forward strand.
TAAATGTTCTACAATATGTTCCATTTCATTCGTTTTCATATTGGCAAGCATCGTTTTATTTGCAGCACCAATTGAAAGTGGAATTTGTTCCCCTAAGTTATCAATAACTCGAATTTTTAAAGGGCTATCCATTCTTTCAATGATAATAGAATGTGTTCCATTTGGAATGTTCAAATAAACACTCTCTTCCACTTCAGAGGCTAACCGCTTCATCACTTCTCTTGCAACTGATCTGTAGTCTACCTTCTCCAATTGACGTAATCCTATTTCCATCCACATTGGCCCAATTTTGTACTGTTTCGTTTCTGAAATTTGCGTAACTAACCCATGCTCGATTAAAGAGTTAAGTAATCTATGTACTGTACTAACTGGGAGATGTGTTCTGTCCGCTATATTAGAAATTGCCCAATACTCTTTTTCATTAGTAGAATTTAACAACTTTATAATACTTATCGCTCTATCAATGGACTGCACCATAATAACTCACCTCAGCTTGACTTGTAATATGCTAGTTCGCTCAATTACCTATCAATTTAACAAAAATTTAAAATGAAATCAATCCATTTATTCAATTTTCTAAAAATAAAAATATACCACTGATAACAATTTGTAAGCGCGAACAAAAAAATATTGACTTTTCTTTTTAATTATCTGAAAATTATAACAAGATTTCACATCACGGAATACATTCCACAATACGGAAAAACATCAAACTTCATTCTATCAACTACGAAAGTGAGGAAAACAATGACGCAAGTAAGTAATACAAACAATGAATTAAAACGTACGATGAAAAGTAGACACTTATTCATGATTGCACTCGGTGGTGTGATTGGAACGGGATTATTTAACGGATCTGGTTTTATTATAAGTCAAGCTGGACCTGGTGGATCCGTACTTGCCTTTATGGCTGGTGGATTATTAATGTATTTCGTTATGCTTTGTCTTGGTGAACTTGCTGTAGCCATGCCTGTTTCAGGTTCTTTTCAGGAATATGCAACTAAGTTCATCAATCCTGCAACTGGCTTTACAATCGGATGGTTGTATTGGTTAAGCTGGGCGAATACGACCGGTCTTGAATTTACAACTGCCGGCATTACAATGCAGCGCTGGTTTCCTGATATTCCTGTTTGGGTTTGGTGTTTAATATTTGGCGTTACTATCTTCACTATTAACGCATTATCTGCTCGTAGTTATGCAGAAACAGAATTTTGGTTTTCAAGTATAAAAGTATCTGCCATTATAGCTTTTATTATCCTTGGCGGTGCCGCTATGTTCGGTTTTATTGACTTAAAAGGCGACGAACCAGCCCCGTTATTATCAAATTTCGTAAATCATGGCGGTTTATTCCCAAATGGACTTGCAGCTATTCTATTAACAATGGTTACAGTCAATTATTCCTTCCAAGGTACAGAACTTGTCGGAATCGCAGCAGGTGAAAGTGAAGATCCAGCAAAAACTTTACCTCGTTCTATTAGAAATATTATATGGCGCACGATGTTTTTCTTCGTCTTAGCAATCTTTGTTCTTGTTGCTTTAATTCCTTGGGAAGAAGCAGGATTAACAAAGAGCCCATTCGTTGCTGTATTTGATAATATCGGTATTCCATATGCAGCTGATATTATGAATTTTGTTATTCTTACTGCTGTTCTTTCTGTCGCAAACTCTGGACTGTACGCCGCAACTCGCATGCTTTGGTCATTATCAAAAAATGAAATGGCTCCGGCCTTTTTAAAAAAATTATCTTCACGAGGAATACCTTTAAACGCTTTAATTTTGACAATTTCTATTTCTGCTTTTTCTCTTTTAACAAGCGTTGTAGCTGCTGAAACAGTTTACTTATGGTTAATTTCCATTTCTGGCGTCATTACAATCATTGTTTGGATGTCAATTTGTGTCTCTCAATTCTTTTTCCGTAAACATTATTTAGCAGACGGTGGAAAATTAGAAGACTTAAAATTTAAAACTCCACTTTATCCACTTGTACCAATTCTTGGTTTTGGATTGTATGGCATTATATTAATCAGTCTTATTTTTATCCCAGAACAACGACTTGGAATCTATTGCACTGTACCGTTTATCGTTTTTTGCTATACCTACTATCACTTTAAAGTTAAGAAAAGAATTGCTACTAACACTCATAGTGAAAGTAAAATTAGCGAGACTATGTAATACTATACTTATATATAAAAGACCGCACATGGCTTTCATTTCATATGCGGTCTTTTATCATTGGCATTTGTTCTATTCCCTTTTCATTCATTACCTCATACGATTCAGTGTTACTATATACCTTTACTTGGATTGCAAGTTCTTTGAAAAGTGATACCAATTTCCATAATGCGGTAAATAATACAATACTAATAATTGGATTTTTTCACTTTTAATACGTTATTGATTTTCTTTACTGTTTTGATATATTGAATATATATTGCTTAAAAATTTAAAAAAAGACAGGAGTTATCTACAATGATAAAAGGTTTCGGGGGAATATTTTGGAGAACTAAAAATCTTGATGTTATAAAAAAATGGTACAGTGAGGTGTTGAAAATTGAAATAGAAGATTGGAATGGGACTGTGATTAAACCCCAATTAGGAAATGAGACTATTTTTTCTTTCTTTACCGAAAATGATAATTATTTTCCAATAGAACAGCAAGTGATGTTAAATTTTGAAGTACATAATTTAAATGAGACTATTCAGCATCTTGAACATATTGGTGTACCTCTTGAAAAGAAAGAAGAAATTAGTGAGTTCGGAAAGTTTATTTGGATTAAAGATCCTGAAGGTCGTCTAATTGAGCTTTGGGAGAAATAGACGGTTATAATCCTTTGCTATTAAGCTAAAGGTTGCTTTCATTCAACAAAATAAATAAAAAAGTCGATTCCTTAACTCCACAGGAAATCGACTTCTTCTATCCCATCGCAATAAAATGGAACTACTTCCCTTGATTAGATTGTTTTCGAACAAAAGATACGAAAAATAGTTTTTTCTGGCTGCTTATTTATCCCTTCTAATTCGCTTTAAAATTATATAATGGCTTAATAATGTGCTTTATATCTATTGTTTCTTTTGTATTTTCTATAATTTCATCCATTGGCTTGTATACCATTGGTGCCTCATCAATTGTGCTCTCTACTACCGATGTAGTCCAAACCTCTTTCATCGTATTTTGGAAGTCCTCTAGACTCAATAATTCTTTAGCCTTCTTACGACTCATGATACGTCCTGCCCCATGCGGACCAGAAAAGTTCCAGTCTGGATTACCTTTACCAAATGCAATAATTGAACCATCTCTCATGTTAATTGGAATAATTACTCGTTCATCTTTCTGAGCTGAAATAGCACCTTTTCGTAGAATCATATTTTCCATGTCAATATAGTTATGTATTGTAGTAAATTGATCAGTTACTTTCCAATCCATTTTAGTGACAATTTCATCAATCATTGCTTTACGATTGAACTCAGCATACTTTTGGGCAATATTCATGTCATTCATATAATCTTTGAATTCTTTTCCTTCTAAATAAGCTAGTTCTTTACGAATCTGTGGCTTCTTAATTCCACGTAAAGTCTCTTGTATTTCTTTTTCTCTCCCCTCTTTAGTTAATCTCTTAATAATCTCATCCTTCATTGATGTAACATGAATTAGTTGTTCATACGCGAAGTTCTGGTAATACTCTGCTATTTGTTTACCTAAATTACGAGAACCACTATGAATGACAATATATACATTTCCTTTATCATCTTCATTTAATTCAATGAAATGATTTCCTCCTCCAAGAGTACCTATACTTTTTTGAGCTCGTTGTAATGTATATGGGGCCTTCACACCATCAAAATCAATCATTTTTGAGAATCGATGTTCTTTATCTCGGATACGAAAACCACTTGGAACAAATTTACGAATCGTTTCGTCTAAGTAATCGAAATTAATTTCTTCTTTTTTCTTATCAATCATAACAACTTCCATACCACAACCAATGTCTACCCCTGCAAGATTAGGAACAATTTTATCTTGTATTGTCATCGTTGTCCCAATCGTGCAACCTGCTCCTGCATGTGTATCTGGCATAATACGAATTTGACTATCCTTTACAAATTCTTGGTTACAAAGATCAATAATCTGCCCAGTTGCAGTCTCATCAACGTTATTCGTAAATACTTTTGCTTCATTGTATTTTCCTTGTAATTTCAACATCTTTCATGTCCCCTTCCTTTTGAAAGAATTATTTTATTACGTTGTATGTGTTCTTATAATTACTATCATCCACCTTCTGCTTTCCATTATATATGTACTATATCCTTCACTATAATAAAAAATTATAATGATTTATTTTGTTTACATAATATAATTACTGTCTCTTTATATTTATACCTACACATAAGCATTCCTCCTCCTCAATATCGATCATATAATAATTAAACAAAAACTCCCCTTAAATCGAAAATGATTAAGGAGAGTTTTTTATATACGATGAAATTATAGTTCAGATTTCACTCGAACAGAAACATTGTTTTTAATTATTTTTTTGAATTCTTTAAAGGTAACAAAATTGTTACTTTTCTCATCCCAAAGACGAAAACGGAGTGATCGTAAGCTTGTAGCAAGTGTAATCGTTGGTACATTTTTTAACGGAAGCGTATTATTGTGTGCCTCTTCTAGTTTATAGTTAGGTACTCTTGGACTTAAATGGTGAACATGATGGAATCCAATATTACCAGTTAGAAATTGCAAGATTTTTGGAAGTTTATAAAATGAACTTCCTTCCACTGCCGCTTTCACATATTCCCAATCTTTATCCTCTTCAAAATAAGAATCTTCGAATGTGTGCTGTACGTAAAACAGCCAAATTCCTACTGAACCTGCTATTAAGAATATAGTGCCATGCACTAACAGAAACGATTGCCACCCAATTGCCCAGCAAAGTATAGCTATTAAAGCAACGATTATAATATTCGTCAAATACGTATTCATACGTTCTTTCTGTCTAGCACCTTTTCGGTTAAATCTATTTTTAAGTAAGAAAACATAAATCGGACCTAATCCAAACATAACGAATGGATTGCGATATAAGCGATATGCTAAACGCAGTCTAAATGGCGCAGCTAAATATTCATCCACTGTAAGCGTCCAAATATCTCCTGTACCTCTCTTATCCAAATTACCACTTGTAGCGTGATGAATAGAATGCTCATGTCCCCATTGATCAAACGGGAATAAAGTTAACACACCCATACATGTCCCTACGATTCTATTTGCAGGTCGACTTTTAAAGAATGAATAATGGGTACAATCATGAAAAATAATGAAAATCCGTGTCATAAAACCAGCGGCTAACAGAGATGGAACTAACGATAACCAATAAGAAACGGACAAACTTTTATAAGCAAGGTACCATAAAATAATGAACGGCACAATTGTGTTAATAAGTTGCCACACACTTTTTTTAATCGTTGATTTTTCATACGGAGCAACTTGTTTTTTTAAATTTTTAGTATTTTCTAATGTCATTGGTCTAATTCCTTTCCTTTATGTTGCTAATTCACATTATAGCATACTATTAGTATCAGGTGTTAAAAGTAGCTGTAATAAATATTATATAATATAAAAATCTCTTTTTTCTTACTCATTACTTACAAATTACTTACGGTCAAAAAAACTTATATAATCGGACTGATGGAGCATTTCAATTATAAAAGAAACATCTATTTTTTCCAATAAATATATATAAAAGCAGAGGACTTTTTCACTTCTGCACATCTTTTCATTTCTTTAAATGGTAATTTTTTTCGATTTGTATTTATGTAACAGTTTTTTCTCACAAGAAGAAAAGAGCTGCCATAAGTCAGGTTTCACCGACTTATGGCAGCTCTTTTTCATTTTATTTTAGCGATGGATCCAAACTGCACCTGCAGACTTGTCCTCAGCTTGACCTACTACTTCAAACTTCAATCCAAGTTTCGGCAACTTACGTCCGGCATCTGGAATAACACTGTTGATGTATTGCTTAGAATCATCAAATTTCGCAACGCCTGGTAATCCTTTATAATCAAAAATACCGCGGGTTGGCGAATTTACTTTCCATGCTGGTGTTTGATCAAATGAGAATGCCGCATCGGCAATTTGATAACGCGTACTGCTCTTCACAGTTGGTTGTCCATTTAATGTTCCTACGATTGCCTCTGGATGAGAATCTACTACCCCAAGGAATCCTTCGCCTGGATGAACGCCTACCCAGTTATCTGTAAAGCTTTGATCCGCATACCATACAACCATTCCTGTATTAAATACTGGACCACGTGCATGTTGTAGCGCCGTGTCAGACCCAGCGTAATTTCGCCACTCGATATAGTAGTTATGTTTTTTCTGTTCAAATCCGTTAGACACAGTAAATCCTTTTAGTGTCATTGCTGGCTGGCCTTCTGCATCATCAGAGAAAACAACTTTTCCATCTACAGTTAATGCTGCATTGTCTAACGCAAATCCTTTATAAGCTACTGCAATATCTGTTACATACTCAAATTGTAGTTTTACTTTCTTTCCTTTAAATTGGCTTAAATCGTATGATTTATCAACCCACTTACCATCTGTTGTATCTACGCCGCCTTTTACATCTTTTTCGCCCATTCTATCAATACGTGTCTTCGTTCCATCTTCTGCAATCGCATTTACGTCAAGGAAATCATACTTCGCTTCCAATTCATAAAATGCCTTATAATCAAATTTAGCATCCGTTGCAGTCGTTAAGTCAAATACTGGTGTCTCAAGTGTTGTATGAATGTCATTTCCTTTTGTGCTGTAATAAAACTTCTTACCAAATGCTGATTCGATATTTTTTATATCTTTGTCTGGCAAGTTAACACGAACGATTCCTGGTCGTTTTGATTTTGTAACACTTTGATCTAAATATGTAGCAGTACCAATTCCCGTGCGAAGTTTATCATAATCTACTTCGACAATATTCGCCCAGTTCCCCTTCATATTCTTTTGGAAAAACTCTTTATTTTGCGGTGAGAAACTTGTTGGCTCTGTTCCCGCAATTTTTCCAGCCCAGCTACCGCCGCTCATAAGGGACCATGATTCAACAGGTTCACCTTGTCCAGAATACTTTGTATCATATTCATCTGGTAAGCCTAAATCATGACCGTACTCATGCGCAAACACACCAACTGCACCGTCTTCAGGCTCGATTGTATAATCATATGCAGCCATCTTTCCGCCCCAGTTTGATACAGTAGATTTTGTACCATCAATCGCATATGGCTTTGATCCTAGTTTTGAACGATGGGACCAAATCGCATCATCTTTCAATTTACCACCGCCAGCTTCTTGACCTACGCCCGCATGTACAACCATTAGGTGGTCAATAATTCCATCTGGCTCGTTTTTATTTCCATTACCATCTTGATCGTATTGATCAAATTGATCATAATCAGCTAAATTAATGCCTTTTGCTACAGCTGCTTTTAATGCTTCTTTCACAAAATCTTTTGGTCCTAAAGGCCCCTTGTTATCATGACCAGTACCCGCATCCGCACCATAATCTGACGCTTTTCCTGGAACAGTAAGCCATTCTGTTACAGTTCCATCAACTGTGTAGCTTCCGCCAGATTGTTCTTCATAATATTGCTTAAATGTATTAATCTTCGATCCATCAAATAACGTAAATGGCTCATCACCAAATAACATTTTTTGATAATGTTCACGATTAAAGTCCTTAGAATACATATAACCCGGTTCTTGATCAATATTATTATGCTTAAAATCGCTAAATTCTACGAGTAAAACAAGTACTTTATCTTTTCGAACAGTTCCATTGTACTCAGCTTGCTTCGCTGGTGTAGTAGGTACTTTTCCATTTAATTTTCTAGAATTCAATCCTGCATCTTGTCCAGCAACTGGTCCTACTTCTGGTTGCTGCGCCTGTTCATTCTCCTTCATTTTTGCATCTTTTACTTTTTTCATAAAATCTGAAGCTTCTTGCGTAAGGTTATCTCCTGTCAAGATTTCTTTTCCAGGGTTTTCCCCTTTCTTTTTCTCAACATATTTTTCGACAGCCTTTGATGTCTCGGCTTGTGATGCAGATTGATCAATTACTCCCCGTTGTTTCAGCGCTTCTGCCAAACGTTCCTCTGGTATTAAGTGCTCATCTATTGGTAGAGATGATGTTGGTGTCTCAGCATACGCTGCATGACCTCCAAAAGCAAACGTACCACTTAGTACTGCTGCTGTTGTTAATACCGCTAATGGTTTTAATTTCTTTTTCAATGTATTTCCTCCCCAGTGTCTGCAAATTATCGTTTTTTTTGCCGATAGGAACATAATATTCGTTATAATACGAATATTCAATCTTTTTAAAAGACTAAAATGTTGAGAAATATTTTTTAGGGTGAAAAACATATGATAAATAAATTTACAAGAAATCCATTTTAGAATTTGTGATTCTCTTTACTCTTGTTTTCGAATGAAATTTCATCTACACAAAAAAGCCAACTCCTAAGTACTAGCTAAGGAATTGGCTTTTTTTAATGAGAATATTTTATGAATAAATGGATTGCTTCTTCTTGTATATAGAACTTGCCATTGCTTTCTACAACGACACTACCTAATTCATATTCTTTATTCTTAATACGAATTATATTTTTATTTACAAATAATTGAGCTTTTACATTATTACGTTTTACTATGAGCACCGGGTTTTCTGCATCAGTATTATCTATTGTTACTGTTGCACCTTTTCGTTTAAAGGCTAATTCACTCTCTACAAATAATTTGTTTGTTACTTCTTCTAAGTTAAAGTCCATTGCTTTCGCCATCGTCTTCGCAATGTCTGTGTTTTGGATCAAACCTGTTGGCTTTTGAGGACCGTAAGAATATAAAAACACATCCTCACCTGTATGGCCTCCTGTTGTGAAGCCTATGTTCGCATGATTGGCCAATAATGTAGTAAGTATTGGACCTACATCCGATTTCTTTTTTGCTGCTTTTACTCTTTCTTTTTCATCATAAGTTAAATTGTCCAAACCGTATAATTTAGCTACATCTTCTACATTTGATAAATCAGATTTTAGTTTATTTGTAGCACCTTCAAGTGTCATTTTCGATTTTTTTAATGGACCAATGTATGCAGAGACCGGCGTAATATTATAGCCTTTTGTCGTATTCGCATTCCCAATAGAAATACCGCTGTTACCATGATCAGTTACAGCTATTAACATCGTATTACCATCTTTTTTTGCAAATTCCAATGCTTCTGCAACTGCGTTATCAAATGCTAATACATCACTAATCATCCCTATTGGATCGTTCACATGAGCTGCCCAGTCTGGCTTACTTCCCTCTACAAATAAAAAGAAACCATCTTTATCTTTTGATAGTGTTTGAATTGCTTTTTCCGTCATTTGAGAAAGTGTTGGTTGCTCCGGATTTGTTGCTTCGCGATCCATATCAAACGCAAGAGCATTATGTGAGAAAGAGCCCCAAATTTTCTTAGATTTAGAGTTCAATAATGCATCTTTCGTTTCAACAAAGTCGTATCCTTTGTTTTGAATCACCTTTACTAAATCTTCACCATCTTTTCTTTTTATAGGTAGCAGTGCCTCTTTTCCCCCACCTAATACGACATCTATATTTTGATACACTTGCTGCTCCGCAATTACGTCAAAGCGCTTACGGTTAATATGGTGAGCAGAAAATCCAGCGGGAGTAGCATGCTGAATTTCAGCTGTAGCAACTATTCCAGTTGCGCGACCAGTGCGTTTGGCACCTTCTAAAACATTGGCAACTGGACGTAACTTGTCCTCTTCTTTGATTGATTTTAAGCCAGGTGAACTTACAATAGAAGGTAATATACCTACATATCCTGAATTCGATTTATTCCCCGTCGCTAAAGCTGTAGCTGCTGGGGCTGAGTCTGTTATAGCTGATTCCGCCGAATAGGTACGAACTCCTCCTGTTACAATTTCATCTAGTGCAAGTGGTTTCCCTTTATACAAGCGAGCTAATGTCGTTGCTGAAGAACTCGTTCCGTCCATAACCATTATGATTACATTTTTCGGTTGCCGTTCTACTTGTTTCACCTTAGCTTCCACCGTATGATAATTCATCATGCTTTCCGTACATAACATACTTAGTGTGATTGTTCCTACTAACAGTAACCTTTTCATCAATAAACCCAAATTCGACATTGTTGTTCCTCCGTATGTTTCACATTCATTTATATACAAAAAGATTTCCACAACCTATATATGTTTTATTAGTCCCCAATTTTCATGAAGCTAACAATCATTACCTTCATTTTCTTTTATTAGTAAAGCAACGAACGATACATATCATAGCTTTTTATGTTCAAATAAATAGAGACCACACTTTTTTATAAAAACGTCTTATCATTCTCTTCACTAAAATTTGTTTCTCAATAAAAATCCGATTGAAATAAATAAGAATTTATTGTTAAACGATAAAATTTATGTTAAATTAAAATGATAATTTAAAAATGAGGTGCTTTATATGAACCAAGGATCAACACTCTTTTTAAAGACAGCAATTATCCTTATCGGTATTCCTGTTTTTGCTTTGTGTATATTTTTAATTCCTAATATCGGGAATTACACAGCGGACTTATACCCGGATATTGCATATATAAAATATCTTGTTTTAATCAATCTATATGCAACGGTGATACCTTTTTATTTTGCTCTATATCAAGCCTTTAAACTTGTAAGCTACATTGATAAGGGGAACGCCTTCTCGAAATTATCTGTTAGAGCTTTAAAAAAGATAAAACAATGTGCTATTACAATTAGTGTATTATATGTAGTAGGTATGCCGCTTTTCTATCTTGTAGCAGAGAGAGATGATGCACCAGGTATTATAATAATTGGCATGATCCTTATCTTTGCTTCAATGGTTATCGCAGTCTTTGCTGCCGTTCTCCAAAGACTTTTAAAAGATGCGATAGATATAAAATCAGAAAATGATTTAACGGTCTGAGGTGAATAACATGGCAATAATAATTAATATTGATGTAATGTTAGCAAAAAGAAAAATGAGTGTAACTGAACTTTCAGAGAAGGTTGGAATTACAATGGCTAACCTTTCTATATTAAAAAATGGAAAAGCAAAAGCAATTAGAATTACAACTTTAGATGCTATTTGTAAAGCGTTAGAATGCCAACCAGGGGATATTTTAGAATATCAACCGGAAGACAGCGAATAAAAAGAGTCCTTCTCGTATGAAGGACTCTTTTTATTCGCTATTATGGCGCAAAACTAACTCGACCAGTCAAAACTAAAATAATCGCGATAATCCAAAATATAAAGAAGGATAAGGACAGTATTAATGAAAGAATAGCAATACCCTTCTTCTCTGTTTTTTTCGTCATCGTAATGATAGAAAGTATGATTCCTGCAACTGTAAGGGCAACTGTAATATAATCTCCCACTATATTACCGGCATTCGCTATCCTTGTCGGGGTAATAAAAACGAACAAAAAACATAAAATGCCGATGAGTAAAGATATATAACTTATTATACTGTACTTCCTTTTAGGAACTATTTCAGTTTTCATACTAATCCACCCCTCTCTATAGCTATGTGTTTATATTAGCATGAATAACCATAATTTGGTTAAAATAAAAAACCAGATACAGCGGAGACTTCCACTGTATCTGGTTTTATTTAATAAATAAACCTGCTATTTCTTCTTTGTCATTATAAGTTATAATATATGTCCGTTGTTCCTTACTATATTTCGCTACAAGAATCACAGTGTATAAACCATCTTTTTCTTCAATCGATTTTTTTTCAATTTTTTCGAACGTACCGGCTTTCTCTATTACAGGTGTAAGATCTTTCATTTTTTCTTCTGGTAATCCAGCTTTCATTTTACTATCAAATTTTTCATGCACTTCTTTATACTTCGCTTCATTTAATAATAATACAATCTCTTCCGCCTTTGGAATAAACTTTTTTGACGTACTTTCATCTACTTTATTACCGGTACATGCTGCGAGTGCGAACGCCGCAATGGCACTTATAATAATAAGTAACATTCTTCTCATTTTCATACACCCTTTCTTTTTAAAATGAAACTATAACTAAAAACGAGTAAAGCACAAATTGCTATTGAAACTTCTGACATAATGATCCCGCTTTTCCCTTGTACATATAGCGATATAATGACAGCTAATGCATTTGCAGTCCCATGGATGAGAATTGCATATACAACATAACGAAATTTCTTTTGAACGACAGCTTGCAATACAATGAAGGAAAGCCCAATATGCAATACCATCGCAAACATGCGCTCAATACCTCCGAAATAATAACTGTTACCATTTTGAATGACTGTTTGTGACAATAATAGGGATATTACCGGGATGCCAACTATTAACACTGCCTCAATACCACCATGCCCTGCTCCAAATAAAAAACCAGACTGCCAATCTCGTTGCTTCATAACATAACGCATTGCAATAAAACGAGCTATCTCTTCAAAAATACCAGCTGATAAACTAAGCAAAAGTACAAATAGGACAGGCTGCATAACAGAAAACATTTGAAAATCTGTGCTAGTTCCATTTACATAATTCAGTATTGGTATGCGAATCAATATTTGTGATACAACAAAAGCCAATACACCTAACATATATGGAATAGAGCGTTTCTTCCAAACAGCATATAAAAGTGCTACAAGCGGTAAACCAAAGCTAATCATTGTTGTAAAAATAAGACCATTCATCTCGCTTCACCTCTTACTTAAAGTGTATATAAACGAGTGAAGGAAGTATGTAGTTCTTTCCTATTCGGTTTCATTTTCATCATAGATGGTCATTTCATCTCTTTTAATATGAATGTTTGTGTGAAATAAGGACTTACATAAGTTGTTTCTAACGTCGCGTTATTTGTTTTATTCATAATCCGTTTTAATGAGAATAGCCCGTATCCTCTCGCTCCTTCTTTACTTGAATGGTTTTTCTCATAAATTTTTTGCAAATCAATCGCTTCACTCTTTGAACTATTACGTACGATAAAATATTGTCGTGAATCCAATTCAAAAAATGCGATTTGCAATATCTTTTCCTCACTATGTACTGCCTCTTCAATTGCATTGTCTACTAAAACTGAAATGATGCGAATAAATGAAATGATCTTCATCGAAACACTTTCAATGCTCTCCGGTATATCAAGCATTACTTTTATTTGATGCTGCTGGGCAGTGCCAACTTTCGCCCTTAATACACTTCTCACTTCAGGAATATGTATACGAGATAATTTCGCAATATCAAGTTCATGATCATTTATTGTTTTTAACGTAGGAGCTATAACGTCATAGTACACTTGCTCAATTTCTTTCACATTTTTCGTACGTATTCCCTCTTCTAACGATAGTAATACATTCATATAATCGTGACGGAAACTAGCAAGCTCGTCATGCATATCCTCCAATTTCTCCACATAATCTAATAACTCTTTATCTAAGCGTTTTTCATGCTCTTCTTGTAACTTTGCTTTCGATAAATGTGAACTTATAAGTACTATAATGACTAATAATAAAAATACAATAATCGCTGAAATATAACTTAATTCACTGTATTGTTGATTTAATCGTGCTAAAAACGCAGTAGATGGCTGAGTTAAAATTAGTTCAATAATAAATCCGGCAATTAATAATATATAAGTTACATAGTATAGCCGACTACCTACTATATATTGAGCAATTTTTCGGATTCTTTTCCGAGCTACAAAAATACCGATAAAAGTAAGGGTTGATACGATAAGATGAATCATGCTACCTGTCCATAAATATAAATTAAATGGCGTTAACATAAAGATTTTCATCCCTAAATCAAGTAGCAACATTTTCACTAACGTTATAATTACCATACTCACTAGTGCAAAATATACATTATGCTTAAATTTCAATTCATTTTGCATTAATCCTAAACTTATTAAAAATAACACAATCGTACTATTCAATTCTGGATATCTCGTTACTGTTACGACAATAGCCAGTAAAATAATGAATACTGCACTTAAAGCTATTAACATTCTAACTGACAATCTGTTGTACCGGATTAATTGAATGTATAAAAACGTATGGCTTATACTAGTAAGCAGTATTGCAAATAAATCATAAATATACATTACATCTCACCCTTTAATATGTTACGTACTTTACTGAATAAACGACGTGATACTGGAATACGTTTCCCGCTTTTTAAAACTATCATTTTTTGCTTCGCATCGTAAGAAGACATTTGGTTCGTATTCACGATATATGATTGATGACAACGAAATAAATGTTCATCTACTAATTCAATTTCTTTTAAAGTCCCATAAAAATAAACGATTCGATCTAACGTCACTAATGCTAAACGGTGCGGTTCATCAGTCATAACATATTCAACTTCATGAAACGGAACCCGTACAGTCGCATTACTATTTTCAACGATAAAGTCATCGGACGGAATAATTTGCTTATTACGCGCTTCATACTGTAGTAAACATTGTTCAAAAACGTTACGCCTCTCCTCGTATGGCAACCCTTTATCAATAAAAGTTAAAGCTGATACCATATATTGATATGAAATAGGTGCAAATTCAGAATGCGTCGTTACAAACACAATAATTCCTTGTGTATCATACTTTCGTATCTCTTGTGCCACTTGTAACCCTTTACGCTCTTCTCTTTTTATCTCTATATCTAAAAAATAGATTGGGATATACTTCGCCTTAGGAATGTTTGTAATAATGTTTTCACTTTTACTAGTTACCTCTATAAAATCAAAAGGCAACATATACTCCTCACAAATCTCTTCAACTAGCCGCTTCATTTGCTGTGCTTGTATGACATCATCTTCTAAAATAAAAATACTCATGTAATCACTCGCTTTATTGAAATCTTTCCATCTATAGATTTATCTATAACTATATAATTCAAATCGTTATACCAATCTCCTTCCCAAGAATTAAAATAATTAATTTGCTATTACATAGAGAAACCTCAACTATTCAAGCACAAAGTTGAGGTTTTCTTCAAATCATTCTATAACTAAATCCGCCCGATCCTTCGGCAATTCCGTTTCTAAGTAATAATCCTCTGCTTTCCAATACCTATTTTCAAACTTTGAAAGGTTTTTCTGCGTTTCTTCACTCTCACGTAGAAACCGTGTCTCTCTTGGACAATCTAAATACACCATATAATGAAAGAAATCTCTCCATTCTTTTCTCTGTAGAAAAACACCTTCTATTACAATTACGCCTACTATCGGGATCTGTACTTTTTTCATCTCGCTTGAGTCTGTCTCATTATTATAGAACGGTAATTTCAGTTTTGTGTCATTTTGTAACTTCTGAAAAAACTTCTGCCGAAGCCATTCAATATCCCATTGTAAATAATAATACTCATACCATTCTTCATAGCCAGTATGATACCGTTTATTACGTTCTACTATATGATCATCAATATGAAAAATATGGAACGGAATACTTTCTTGTTTCATATTTTCTTTTAAGTTTGTTACAAATGTTGTTTTACCCGATCGACTTAGTCCATCAATACCTAGAATGAACCTATTTTCTTTATGCTTCTTCATAACATTTATAAGCTCATTTGTACGCATTACTTCTTCCACTCTTCTTTTAATAACGAGTATAAAATTGTATCATGAGCAACTCCATTTTGAATTATATGTTTTCGAAGTAATCCTTCTTCTTGAAACCCTGCTTTACTTAATAATTTTTGAGAAGCTTTATTTTCTACATATACAACAGCTGCAATTCTTATAAGTTGTAACGTTTCAAACCCGTAAGTTAAAATCGCCTGTAACGCTTCCGTTGCATACCCTTGTCCCCAATATGTATCGTCCAATTCATAACCAATTTCAGCTCGCTTATGATGCTTGTTTATTAAATGAAATCCGCACGTTCCGATTAATTGGCCTGTACCCTTTTTCTCAATTCCCCAGCGAAATACAGTTCCTTCTTCATAACGATTTTTAAACGTTTGAATAGTCGTTTTCGCTTGCTCAATATTTTCGAAAGAATCCATTCCAAAATAACGTATAACAGATTCTTTTGAAAAATAACGGAACATCGTTTCTGCATCTAACAGTGTTAGTTCTCTTAATTGTAAACGTTCTGTTTCTAGTTTCGGAAACCCCATCTCTTTTTCTCCTTCTATTCTAATGAACTGCAAATTTCAATATAATTCCCATCTGGATCGGCAATGTATGCAATTGTTTGTCCCCACGGTTTCACAATTGGTTCAACTAAGATTTTAATTCCTTGCTCTCTAAATTGTTCGATTGTTTCTTGTACATGATTAACAACGAATCCCAATTCAAAATGAGAAGATTGTAACTCGCCTTCTGTAAGTGGTAGACCTGTTAATTCTTTCACATCTTGCCTTGTGTTCATCGCTAAAATTGTAGAACCAGTATTAAATTCAATATATGTACCATGCTCCGCTTTTATAGGTAACTGTAAAATATCTTTATAAAATCTTAAACATTCTTCAAAATTTTCTACATATAAAATGATGTACTTCATTTTTAAATTCATTTTACATCCTCCTTTATATCCATCCCTAAAATTTCGACAAATGTCTCATAAAAACCTTGTTCCTTATAGCAACGAGCACAAAAAAATGAGGCCGATTTCTCGGCCCCCCAGCTTATTGGCATAAAACAGGAGATTTGGTTTGGACATAACCAGTTCGTATCTTTATTATATTTTATTTTTTCTGAATTTTGAATACTTTAAATACCCATTTATATTGAGAAAGTTTTTTTGCTTGCATAAAATCATATCAAGTAAGAAATGCTACAAATGGAGGTGTATACATATGGAACCAATGCTATGTCCAAGCTGTAAAACGAACCGTACTCGCTTTAATATTCTTGAGCAACAAGTAAAACCAGTCAAGTTAAATCCACAAACTGGTCAAGTAGAAGAGGAATACACAAATGAAAATATGAATGCTTTTCATATGGCCTATCAAGGACCTACTTACCGCGTCCAATGTGCTGTATGCGGGCTTGTTGAAAATCCAGAACAATTTATTAAACCTGCACAAAATCAGTCTTTCTAATAAAAAAGTTGCTTGTGTTTCAAGCAACTTTTTTATTCTCATTCTACATTTACTTTAGACTCTCTGTAATATTACTTTTCCTTTCAATATAAATAAGCGGATTAGTACAAGTAAATCTATTAACATATGTATAATTATAGATGGATAAATTGATCCAGTTGCAACATATACTCTTCCTAACATAAAACCTAAAATCGTCGTCCCTACTATACCTTTCCACCCTTGATAAAAATGCGCTAAACCAAAAATGATTGACGAGATAACTAGTACCCCTATTATCGATAGCGCTGGGAAAAGCTGTGATAAGTAATTCATCATGAAAGAACGAAATAATAGCTCTTCTGTTACACCTGCTGTAATGCAAATAAAAATCCATAGTATTGTTTCTCGGTAATTATTAGGGAGCATTTCTGAAACATCACTCATTTGTTTCTCTGTATACTTTTGAAAAATTTCACTTTTCTTTAACATAATCAACGGCACTATAAACCCAATGCATACACCTATCCACAATGATATATTCATATTTTTAAAATACTTACTTACCATATGATTAGCAGATGGTAGTTTAAGTCCATACTCCTCAAATGGGATATTGATTGAGTATGATGTTATTAACATAATGATGGCTAACGCCCACAGTAAACTCATTGTTCTTATATAAAAGGAAACTCTTGCATTTTTATTTGTTTGTATATCTTCTTTCAACTTATTGTACAGCCACTTGCCAAGAACCCCTTCACCTAAGGTCAAATATATAAATAACATAGTCAAAATAATCATGTTAATCCCCCTTTCTATATTTTTAAAGGATTTCTTTTTTCAATTTTTTTATCTTCCAAAATAACCTTACAAATATATACACATACATACAACCTAAAAATCCAATTACACCTTTTATCAAAAGTGGAATCCTAACTTCCGAAGAACTTAGGAAACTAGGAGTCATGCATAGCATTGCAAATGAAAAAACAAATACAAGAAATGTAAATAAGTCTTTAAACTTTGCAATTTTCGTCTCTTTTTCCGAATATATATCTGGCAACTCGTTATCATCACCTACTTCTTTGCAAAAGTAGTGCCATTTGGTGAAACTAGTTACATGTTTCCAACCACACATTTCATATAATTCAATATATTCTTTTTGTTTTTCCTTTGAATCTCTATAATCCATTCTAAAATCGGCTTTATAGATTATATCTTTCGGCTCAGTTTTCTTAAACGTATACATCATATTATAATTTTGTAGCGCCCATCCTTTTTGATGCATTTTCCGTAAAAAAGCTTCTTCTTTTTCTAAACTCCATGCCGCGAAAAATTTCAATACCTTCTTTGTCTTCATCTTCTATTCACTCCCCTAATATACTATTTCCATTCCTTACAGATCTCTGCAACCTGTTGTACTCTAGTTCCAACACTTCTCTCCCAAAGGACGTCAACTCATAACACTTCTTTCTATCTGTAGAGGCAACTTCAACTATTAACTTCTCTTTTAGTAACTTCGTCGTATTCCCGTATAAAGTACCAGGACCGAGTTTTACTTCTCCATTTGTCATCTCTTCTACCATTTGCATAATTCCATATCCATGCATTGGTTTCACTAGTGATAACAATATGTAATATGTCGCCTCTGTTAACGGAATATATTTTTTCGCTTTCGCATTCATTATAACTACCTCCGATACATCGTTATCTGATATATCGACTAACGATACATCGTATATCGATATTGTATAATCATATTCCAAAATATGCAAGGTAATTTAATAACTTAATATCTATTTCTTTAAATTAAAAAATCATATCAATTTTCTGAATAATTTGTTAAAATATAGAAATATCCGTTTATATTTTGAAAGGAATGATACATATGATAAATAAATTGAAAGAAAATATAGGATCAGTTTTTGTCGGTAAAGAAAATGTTATTGATTTATTACTTGTTTCTTTGCTTGCTGACGGACATGTACTGCTTGAGGATGTGCCTGGTACGGGGAAAACGTTACTTGCGAAAACACTTTCTAAAAGTATTGGTGGTAATTTTTCTCGTGTCCAATTTACACCTGATGTACTTCCGAGTGATGTAACAGGTATTGAATATTTCAATCCGAAAACGAGTGAATTCGAATTAAGACTTGGACCAGTTATGACCAATATTTTGCTTGCGGATGAAATTAACCGCGCTATGCCTAGAACACAGTCTAGTTTATTAGAATCGATGGAAGAACGACAAGTAACGCTTGAAAAACAATCTACTCCTCTTCCGAAACCGTTCTTTGTTATTGCGACGCAAAATCCAATTGAATCACAAGGAACGTTTCCTCTACCAGATGCACAGCTTGATCGTTTTTTAATGACAATTTCAATTGGTTATCCATCTCCAGAAGATGAACTACAAATGATGCGACGTTTTCGTAACGATGTACCACTAGAAAGTATCACATCTGTTATTTCTTTAGATGATATTTTAGAAGCACAGAAACGAGTAAAAGAAATTTTCGTATCAGAACCGTTAGAACATTACATTATTAAACTTGCTCACGCTACAAGAACTCATGATTACATCGCTAATGGTGTAAGCCCGCGTGCCACATTAGCTTTAGTACGCGCAGTTCAAGCACTAGCCTTTTTACGCGACAGAGAATATTGCACGCCAGAAGATATACAATTTTTAGTTCCTTCTGTTTGGAATCATCGTATCGTCTTATCAATGGAAGGGGCATTACGCACGACAAAAAATGAAATTATACAAAGGATTTTAAAAGAAGTTGACGTACCAGTGGAGATTGAACAAACATGAATGGACAGCGTGTTGTAACTGTACCTTTATTTTTCCAACTTCATATTATTCAATTAAGTGTGCCAGGTGCTATACTATTCACATTTTTTATGCCACAACGAATCATTATGTTTTTCTTTTTCTTCTACTATTTATTTGCGATTTTTATTTATAAATATGTAGCTTACATAGAGAAGAAATTTGAAGTTATAAATGAGAAACAAACTACTCGGCTTTTTCCTAATGAATCTGGGCAGTTTTTTATTCATTTAAAAAATGGAGCAAATATACCGCTCGTTAACGGTGTTTGTTATTTTCATTTAAATCCGTCACTACTACCACAAAAAGATCAAGGAATTGAACAAATATCAAAAACACTATTCTCTTTCCCGTTTTCACAACCTGCTCATTCGGCGCAAAAGTGGAATTTAATATTAACCGCAACGAAACGTGGTGTGTTTCAAATTGAACAGTTCGAATGTGTCTTGAAAGATCCTTTTCATCTTTTAACTGTACATTTGCCCATTTTTGATAAATTGAGGACTGAAATTATTGTGTACCCTTCTCCTAAAGAAGTAGCAGGCTTACAAGAACTACAGCAACTTTTAACCGGATCTTATCGAACGAATTTTTCTTTTTACAATGATGAAACATCTATTATCGGTGTTAAACGATATGAACGTGAGTCTTTCCGTTCTATTCATTGGAAAGCATCTGCTAAAATGCAAGAATTACAGGCGAAGCAATATGAACCTGTAAAAAATTATAGTTGGACGATTTGTCTTTCATTAGCTGCTGATCGCGGGTTTGGTTGGAAAGATAATATAGAAGACCTTATTTCATTTGCAACATACATTTGTCAATATGCAACGAAGCATCAAATACCGTTTGAACTATTTATTAGTGTATTAGCTGAAGGTGGTCCTCTGCACTTACCATTAAACGAAGGGCAAACACATTATGGAATATCTTTAGAGGAATTAGCGCGTATTTCAGATGATAGTACTTTACTTCCGAAACAAGGATTTCTTCATTATGTAACGAGAAAAAGAGAACGATCGTCTACAATGATATACATTGGTTTACAGAGAAATGAACTCCCTCTTCTCTCTCAGCCTACGTTTCTCATTAATAACGAAGGGATGGTGGAAAAGCTTGAAAACTTGGCTTTATCACGTTAATGACTTTATTCTGCTGCTCCTCCTTTCGTTATTAACGGAAAGAGATGAACTCATCGGCATTGTTATATTTTTAGCAACAGGCTATATTGGAGTATTTCTTATCCATAAACTAATGAAGAAAAAAACAACAGGTTTTGTCATACTGTTAATGACTCAAATAATTGGTTGTTCTATCTTTCTCCCTTTCTCTCTGTTTGGCACAATTATGTTACCGCTTTTCTTCTTTATCGTACATGTAGTTGGACCCGGATATCCAGTTCAAAAGTCATTAGGTGGTATTGTATGGTTTAGTATTTCAGCCATATTTTATGCGCCCTTTCCACCTTTGTGGAAACTATTACTTTTAGTTTTACACATTATGATTACATTTTGGTTAACCGGGATAAACCGTAATCAACAGTTATTACGTTTCGCTTCTCTTTTTACGATTGGAATAATTAGTGCTTTCCTTATTCCTATTTTCCCATACATTCGGCTTCTTTTTTCTTATGTCGTACAAGTAGTTGCTTTAGGATTTGGATACGCCATTAATCCGTTATTTTCGGCAGCTGAATCAAAAGAAACTGACGATTTTTGGTCGAATAAAGGGAATTTAAAAGATCCTCAAATTAAAGATGAATTTGGACAACGTGCTTTTGATCCAACACTTATAAATAGCATTACAATAATAGTCTGTACAACCATTGCTATTTACGTCGTTTGGAAAATAATAAAAAAACGAAAACAATTCAGTTTACCAAATATGCCTGCCTTCGAATCTACTATCATTACTGATAAAGAAGGTATGAGCCAAAAACGTTTGAAACAAAACAAGCCGCCACATAACGAAATTCGAAAAGAAATTTTCAAACTTGAAAGTAAGTTAACTCCTCCTTTAAATAGAAAACGAGGAGAAACTGTTGAAGCATGGTTAGGACGAATAAATAGTGAAGAAGATGTAAATATTGAGAGTCATATTGTTATAGATGCTTATAATACAGTGCGTTATTCAAATGAGGAAAACACCGTACTGTTACATGAATTTAAGGAAGAGATTCAAAAACTCTATGCATATCAGAAGCGTTTGAAGAAAAGAAAGAAATAACACAACAAAAAGACTCCTATTTTTTCATAGGAGTCTTTTTATACTTCTACGTTACTTGTTAAATTGAAGCATTCTTCCCTGCTTCAATTTCTAACGACTCTTCATGCCACCAAAGTGTTTCTTCAGGGTCTTCTTTAGCGATTTGGTGTGCTTCTTTTTTCGTTTCTACTGTAGGATATGAGCCTTTTAGCGCACGTCCTGAAGTTGTAACGAATAATACACTAAATGCGACTAATCCAATAATACTTACACCTGCTAAATAAAATGCTGGTGCAAGCGGGTTACCAGTAGCATGAACTAAGTATGAACATACGAGCGGTGTTGTTCCACCGAATATTGATACAGAAATATTAAATGAGATCGAAAGTGCTCGATAACGTACATCAGTGAAAAATAGTGATGGTAATAATGAAGGTAGCGTTCCTTCATATACACTTAGGAAGAATCCTAAAATGAAAATACCTGCAAATATAGCAGCAATATGTCCGTTACCTATTAATATAAATGCTGGAATTGCAAATACAGTTAAACCAAGTAAACCAATTTGCACGACGCGTTTATTACCAATTTTATCACTTAATTTACCGAAATATAATGCCAGTGGAATCATAAGTGCCATCGTAATTGAAATAATTAATAAGCCAGTTGTTTCTTTGACTTTAAGTACTTGAGTTAGATAAGAAGGAATATACGAAAGAATCATATAATTCGTAATATTAAAGAAGGCGACAATTACTGTGCTTAATAAGAAGTCTTTTTTGTGATATTTTAATATATCCATAAATGAAAATTGTTCGTTGTCTTCAGATTCCTCTTGTGCTTTTTCCATCTCTTCAAAGATGGGAGATTCATCTAAATGACGGCGTAAATATAAACCGACCAAACCAATTGGTGCAGCTATTAAGAAAGGAATACGCCAGCCCCAGCTGAGCATTTGCTCATCTGTTAACAATAACGTCAAAATGGTAACAATTACCGATGCAGCAATGTAACCTGAGAGTGTTCCAATTTCAAGACCACTACCGAGTATACCACGCTTTTTATCTGGAGAAGATTCTGCGATATAAACCATTGCTCCTGAATATTCGCCGCCTGTAGAGAAGCCTTGAATCATTCGCGCAACTAAAAGTAGTATTGGTGCCCATACACCAATTTGTTCATAGGTTGGTAGTAATGCGATGAATAATGTAGAAAGTGCCATTAAAATAATAGTAGTACTTAACACGATTTTTCGGCCGTACTTATCTCCTATTCTACCAAAGAATACACCTCCGATTGGTCGAACGAGAAAGGCTGCTGCAAATGTACCGAATGTAAGTACAAGTTGCAATCCACTATTATCAACACCTGAGAAGAATAATTGACTTAAGATAACCGCTAAATACGCGTATAATCCGAAGTCAAACCACTCCATTGCATTCCCTATACCAGTAGCAATTACTGCTTTCCTGGCTTGTTTAGAATTGACAATATTAACGTCTTGAGGTTCAAAATTTAAATCATTATTTTGTTGCATATAATAAATCAGCTCCTTTTTTAATTTAACTTCTTTAAGCACACCTTCTCTTATTGAATAAAATTAATTCGAAGCACTTAAGGAAAATCAACGTCTCCTTGTCTGTTATTATTATTTCACATAATTAATTATTTGTCCAATTAAATGCTCTTTTTGTATAAATTTACACCCTATTTAACTTTTTATAAAATGAAGTTTAGGCTATATAATATATACCTTTACACTACAAATGAACCTTTCATTTATTTATATTTATAACGTTTCTATAATTGCTTCCTATAACCTAGAAACCAGTAACTTTTACTAAAGATTTGCATATATTTAAAAAGTGAACTCATTAGCTCGAATTCTGTTTTATTACATTCAACTATAATATTATTATAGTTTTAAAGGAGGCTATTTTATGTTGGAAATAATACTTTCACTTACTACTGTTTCTTTCCTCTTAATTATTTCTGGATTTTTCATTACCTTAAAACAATATAAAGAAATTAAAAATATAAAGACTATATTAACTACAAAAAAAGAAAATGAGAAAACTCCATCCGAAAACTCCATCCCTCTGCAATTAGACCTTAGCGTTCTCAATAATTTACTCGCTTCTGGAATAAATAAAGGTTCTAATACAAGTAAAGAAAATTGTGAGTCTGATAAAACTAAATGATTGTTATGCTTATAACAAGAAGAAAATATATCTCCTCTTTTATCTAATCTTATTAACAACTACCTCTGATTAAAAAGGAGACTGCTTATGTGTAAAAATTCAATTTCTATTATTATCCCCATACAACATAAAATAAAAAATTTACCTAAAATTTTGAAAGCATGTGAACAACTACAACCTTTTGAAATTATCCTTACTATTATCAGTAGTGTCGATGATTCTATTAATATTGCGCGATCTTACAATTGTGAAATTATTACACTAAAAGAGCCGATAGAATCTACTAATTGTTATGTAATTGGTGCAAAAAAAGCAAAGGGAGAGTACCTCTTATTTTTAGATGAAAATTACATTATTCACTCCTCCTCACTTATACAATTTCTTCAACCATTACTAAAAAAATCGGCTGACGTCATATTAAATAATTTAGATAATTTTTTCTATCAAAAACAACAGCCAAATATAGCAATGATTTGGCAGCAAGTTACGAATCATTTTTTTCATCGCCCAGATTTAAATGTTAACTCCTTATTATTTCCTCCCTATGCAATGACAAAAGAAGTACTTGAGGTAATTACTTCAGATAGTTTATCAAATCCAATATTGGCACAAATGAAAATTATTGAACATAAATTTCGGATTTGCGATCAATTAAACATTTCTATCCCTCAAGTTCCCTTTTTTCCTTCAACTCAACTCATTCATTATCATCTTGCAGCCATTGCAAATTGGATCAATCTAGTGCGAGATCAAAGAGGAAACTATACCGATAATAATCGAAAGCGGGATATTATTTTAGGGCTTCACAACGGGGAACAAAAATCCACTCCAAAAATAATTACAGGTAAAGAGTTTTATTCGAATACTTATGGAGATAAACAATTATCAGTTATCATCCCTGTTCAAAATGAAGAAAAAACGATAGAATCTGTCATTTTTGAGGTGCAGAAATTAAAACCTTTTGAAATTATCGTTATTGTTAATGGATCAACAGATAAAACAGAGGAATTGGCGAAGGATTGCGATGCAACAGTTATTAGTTACGAAGAAGCACTTGGAAATGATACGGGACGTGCTGTTGGTGCCTATTTTGCCAAAGGTGACATATTACTATTTATAGATGGAGATTTCTTAATTTCAAGTTGTGATTTATTACCATTTGTACAATCTATTCAAAATGGTACGGACTTAGCTTTAAATAAACTAGATTACTACTATATGTATCGTCTCCCCTATTCTATCGTCACCGCATGTAAATATGCTATTAACTTAGCATGTAATCGAAAAGATTTAGGTATGGGATCCACAATTGCTGTCCCTCATGCTTTTAGTCGAAAATGCATTCATACAATTGGGTTTGATTCACTTCTTTCACCAACCTTAAGTCAAGTTAAAACAATTTTAGCAGGCTTTCATGTGCAAAATGTCCATTCTGTCGACGTCGATAAAATGAATCGTGTTCGACCTGAAAAACACTTCTCTGAGCAAGGTTGCCTTTCATTAGCAACACAACAAATCATTGGTGATCATATAGAAGCAATTTCTTACCTGATCGAACAAAAAATGAGGTAAAGAGTGCTTTTAATTATACATCCTGCCTACTAAATAATATATTATCTCATTTTTAATATATGACAGAATAAAAAAGATGGTTTGTAACCATCTTTTTTATTTTTACATCAGCTCAAAAGAAAAGTAGAAGGCAGGCTTTTCATTTCTTATTTTCTTAAGAAGTTTGAAAAGAGAGGCTTGTTAATGAAGATTCAACACTTAAATCATCTTTTAGTGCAATTGAGAAACATGCAACTAATGGTAAAGTAATAACAATTGATCCACTAGGACTAATTACAATTGTAGGACTTGTCCCACATGTGCCCCCACAATCCACTTCTGCATCAATTCCACTACCAGGGGTAATTGTAATTTTAAGACACACATCTAAACAAACATTATTCGTAGTACATGCCATAACTCTCCCTCCTTTCTTTTAACAATATATGCAGTTTATCGAATTTAGACACGACTCTCCTACTAATTTTTATAAATTAGCTGCTATTTTCTTATCAGTTTTATATATATTTAATTTATTATTAAACTAGATAAATTAATTAATAAATTCAGATCATCTTTTACTGAAATAGAAATACATGCGGTAAATGATATTACATTAAAATCAGATGAAAATTCATAATTACACCTTAGAGATATTTCTGCCCCAACATTTGGATAAACCTTAATTTCTAAATACATATTAAAACACCTTTTATTGATGTAAGAAAAGGTATTCCCTCCTTACTTGCATCTGATATTAAGTTATATAGAACTTATCGTTACTTCTTTATTTATTTTTTACTTGATATACTTAAAATAAGTTAAAATAAAAAAGTAAAAACCTCTTCATGTATTTTAAGAAGTTTTTACTTTTCACTTACACCTGAACCAAAATGGTAACTTCTTTAAATTTTGTTTTCATTCCAATACTCAACTTATACTCTATCCGTTGCTATTCTACGCTTATTAGTAAAGTAGCTTCCAAATTAAAATAAATCTTTAAAATCCCTATTCTTTATTAAATAAGAAAGCCCTTCTACATGATCTCCAGTAATTCTCAATACAGCCGGTGGATGTCCTACTGTTGCAAAGTGCTCATTTGGACGAATACGATTTGGTTTCATTACATCTACAAAATGGACACATTCAACTTTATATCCTTCTAATATTGCCTTTACTTGCGCAACACACGCTGTATGAAGAGTATCCCAGCCAATTCCCTCTAAACATTTTCGACTAATAGCGTGGGGAACAGCAATTGTGGATCCCACACCTAAATCTTTACGATTACAAGCAATATTCAACATATATTTATATAAATTTACAATATATAGAGGAAATCTAAGATTTAAATTTAAATCATTTAAAACCATATCAACACCATCCGCAACAGCCTGCGTTAACGGATGAAGGTCTTTTGCTGGAATGGCAAAATCAGCATCAATAAAGAGAAGTATATCCCCTGTGGCTTTTTGTGCACCAATTGCCCGTCCTACATCATGTCCTAATGCTTCTTGATAAACAATTACTGTTGCTCCTAATTGTTTTGCGATTACTTCTGTCTGATCTGTTGATCCATTAATGACAACAATTATTTCTTTCGGTTCAACTTTTCTTGCCTCAAGAATAACTTCTTTAATTGTCGCTTCTTCATTTTGTGCCGGTATAATAATTGATAACTGTTTTCCATTATAAATTGATGAATTCATACCCCACCCTTTATGGAAACGCGAATAATTCTTTTGTTTTTTTAGCTGCTCTATAATTTCTCTTTTTCTTCCTCCATCTGTATAGTTACCTCTATCATCTTTTCGTTGTAACCAACTTTCCAAAGCTTTTACATTCTCTTTAATCTCACATACTTCTAATTTAGTTAATTCATTTTTATAGAAAGAGGTTTTGTTTGCGGGTATATTATTCAAGGAGGTGTTAGTGATGGCTGACGAGGATTGTAGTCGCCACCCTTTCTCAATAAGAGTTACTTGGGACAGAATAGGGTTCTGCAAGATATCATATCCAATGTCTTCAATTGCTTTTTTAGTAATAGCATATGGCATAGATAACATCGAATCATATTTTAAATCCATACGCCCCAATACATCGTTTACTATTTTTCTATACACCATAGCAATGCTTGGCCATTCTACTCTCATCTTTTCAAAACATACAGAGTCTATGTTATTCAAGATTACATCCTGTTCCTTTTTTAGTAGTGGTTCTATAAATCGTTCTAATTCTACCGAAAAAATAACATCTTCTCCATTTAAAAATAAAATTACATCTCCATTAGCGATTTTCGCCCCATAAACTGGTGCTTTCCATTTATTTTTCTCTTCAATAACAACAACGTTACTCTCAACAAATGTAGGTATGGATTGTATCGCACTCATTCTATCATCAGCTACAATGATAATTTCTAATGGTTTTATATGGTGCACTTTGTTTAAAATTTGATTCAATTTCGATTTTTCTTCTCCTAAAACTATAACGACTGACAGTGCCACTTCTTTTTGTTCTTTTTTTACAGTCTGATTAGGCTTTACTTTTTTTATATATTCAATTGTTTCACTCTTACCTACCGCTGCATGCCCTGCTTTTTTATCGAAATATAAGTCTATTACAATTTGATTTACTTCTGTATCTTTATCCAGTTGTTCTAATTCAGAAATGAATGGTATTAAATGATTTTGCACATCAAATTCACACGCGAAATTTTGCAAAAAATAAATATTCGGTACATATTTAATGTGATTAAAAAATTTCACAACATTAATTCTTTCGCCAAATTTCTCCTCAACTTCTTCTCTTGATAAACCTGGATAAGACAAATCGAAAACTAGATTTATTGGTACAGGTATCCATTTTAATAAATTTGTTTGAGGATTATTAATTAAAACTGTGGAGCCCTTAACGAATCCAGCTAAAATTAAAGACATAAACCCTCCCCCGGAACTGCCATAAAACAACACATTTTTCGAATCAATTTTTAACTTTGTAAATAATATTTCTAAAATATTTGCTATATCTTGTAAGTAAAATCTATCTAACTCCCCTTGTCCCCAACCTAAAGATAATTTTCCAAGATATAATGTAGGATCATTATAATATATAACAGTATCTTCAAACTCTTCCATCCAAGAATGTCTATGAAAAATAGGTGGACCGATTGGCTGTTCTTGAAATCCACCTGCTCCGGATCCAAAAACAATAGTGTTAGAAGCACCCGGCTTAATACGAATTAAAAATTCATACGTTACTTTACCCCAATCAACCTTGAGTATAAATGGTTCTGTAGTTTGAAAATCCATTTGCCATAATTCTTCATATGAAATGTTAATTTTTTTGTACTGGTCTAACAGTTTAATCACCCTTTCCATCTATTTCAAGGTGTTCTATTAAGTAAGAGAGAGCTTCAACGTGATCACCAATTATTCTTAATACCGCTGGAGGATGTCCATTATGACTTACATTCTCCATTAAACGAATTCTATTCGGTTTTACAACATCAACGTAATGTACACATTCTACTCTATACCCTTGTAATATAGCTTTTACTTGTGCAAGACTAGGGCATAGTAAACTTTCCCAGCCTATTGCATCTAAACATGATCTACTCATAGCATGTGGAATTGCTACTAATGAGCCATTACTTAATTCTGGACGATTATATGCTAAATTAAGCATATATTTTACGACGTCTACAACATAAAACGGAGGATGTAACATTGGATTCAAATCATTTAATGCTATGTCTACACCAGCTGAAACTGCTTTTGTAAAGTGATGCAAATTACTTCCTGAAACACTAAAATCACCATCAATAAATAAAAGAATATCTCCTGTAGCTTCAAGCGCTCCAATAGCACGTCCAACATTATGACCAAGTCGTTCGTTATATTCAATAATAGTAGCACCAAGTCTTTTAGCAATATTGGCCGTTTGATCTGTCGAACCATTTACAACGACAATTATTTCTAGCGGTTCTATTTTTCTTGCCTCAAGTATTACTTGTTCTATAGTCTCTTCTTCATTTTGCACTGGTATAATGACAGATAGTTGTTTCCCGTCATAAATTGAAGAATGCATTCCCCAACCTCGATGATACGAAGGATACTGCTTGCTTTCACCTAATCTTTGAATAATATCTCTTCTTTTTCCTGCATCAGTAAACCCTACTCTTCTTCCTTTTTTCTCTATCCATTTAGAAATACCGATTAAATATTTTTCCACTTTCTCTTTTTCATTTTCTGATAATTCTTTTTTTAATAAATACCCTTCTTCTTCTAACATTTCATCTTCAGATAACGTTTTTATTGCATATTGATCGTTAATCCGCCAACCTTGATTCACTATGTTCATATGAGCTAGAACAATGTCTTTCATATAATCAAATCCGATATTTACCACTACTTCTTTCGTAAGTGCATATGGTAATGAAAATATTGAATTGCTTTTTAAATCTGGTCGACATAAAATTTCATTTAACATTTTTCTCCAAACAATATCCATATTTGGACATTTACCAACTTCTATAAATTTATCTATTTTGTTTAATACTACATCAGCCTGATTTGTAATGACTGGCTCAATAAAATTCTTCATTTCATTTGAAGATAATAAAAAATTACTATCTACAAATAACAATACATCTCCTTTAGCTGCCTTTACAGAAGCTTCATACCCATCATAATACGTACTATATTTATCCATCAAAACAATATGGCATTTATGTTTCTTTGCTATTTCATACAAATTACTTCTATCGTTAGGAACGAAAATTATAATTTCAAGAGGATTTAGCTTCCATATAGATTGAATTGACTCTTCTAATATTTGTGCTCTTTCACTATACAAAATAATAACCGTTAACGATTTCATTACACGCCCCCTTTACACATCATGTGACATAAAATATTAAGTATTACCATTTCCTATGAATTTGCTACTTTATTAACATATTCAAAAGTGAATTATACTGTGTAAAAACAACCGTCTATTTTTGAAAATATAAGTTCTGCACTTACCTCCTTCCTCTTATCATTGTTTGTTACAACTCTCACCATTTAAAAACAAAAAAAGTCCTAATTTCTTTAGGACTCTATTAAACAAATTTATCAATATTATTAATTTTATATACTACCTTTTTCCATGTTATACCGCGATCTGTTGTAGTAAATATTTCTTTTTTATTACACGCCCAACCTTTACGCCGATTAAAAAAATGTAAACAAAATACATTTTTTAACAATGGATTACTTGATACTTTTATCCATTTTGATCCTTTTTTTATTATTTGATATACACTTCCATTTTCACTATTTATAACCCAGCCATAATAGGAACTAAAAAAAGAAACAGCCACTTTAATAGTATTTATTGTTT
This sequence comes from Bacillus sp. EE-W1, assembly GCF_009760835.1. NCBI lineage: Bacteria > Bacillati > Bacillota > Bacilli > Caryophanales > Bacillaceae > Bacillus > Bacillus sp. EE-W1. The sequence goes on from NZ_WIPE01000064.1 coordinate 185,823, forward strand.
TATTTGAAATATGCCACGAATTCCCCTTATCAAATGAGTAATTCATTAAAAATTTATCATCATTCATTTTAGTTGGTATTACTAATAGGTTATTTTTATAGATTGCTTTATAAGCCATAGCAGTCCCAGTATTAATCCCTTCAAGACTTGGAATATCTTTTATAGCTTGCCAACTTTCCCCACCATTTATTGTTTTAAATACCGTTGATGTTTCATAATGTTTTTGTAATGAAATAAATCCGACTAAATCGTTTATAAATGTTATCCCTGAAATACTATCACTAATACTTATATTTTTTATTACTTTCCAAGCTTTCCCTTTCGTTTTCAAATAGTATAAATTATGTTCAAATTTATTTGATGCAAGCTTTCTAGATAATACAATCCATATACTATCCATATTCGTAGCATGCAATTGCACTTGAACATCAGTCGATTTCTCCCAATCTTCTTCAACCGGTAAAATAAACTCACTCCATCTTTCCCCTCTATTAACTGTATAAAATATAGCTGGCAATAGATCGTCATTCGTTTTTGTTAAACCATATGCCCAAGAGCTTCGAGCGTTTATTGGATATGCAAATAATACAATTGAATTTAGAGGATTAACAACATCCCATTCTACTCCTCCGTTTCGAGTATATAAGATGGCTTGCTTTTTATTTGCATATTGAATACCAGCCCAACCATATTTATCCGTTCTCATTTGTAAAGAAGTAAATTGAATATCATTATTTTCCAATATACCACCTCATTCTTATTATTTATATATTCGTATGCTATTATTTTCAAAACGTTCTATCACTCGTTGTTAGTACCACTCGTTTTATCTACTATCTTTATATTTACTTTCTCTTTTCTTCAACAGTAAAATATCATTCAATCATGTATCAAATATAATGAAATCCCTTCTATTTTTTTCGTTATCATTTACCAACAACTGTATTTTACAAAATTCAACTATAAAAAATGCACCCCAATTGTAAAACTATTTTTAACAATTAGAGTGCACTTTATATAAAATTTAGCTTTTAACTTTTAAGCACTTACTACAGCAGCAACTTTATCCATACAAGAAATAAATTGAGTAATAAATGCATCAATTTCTTCTTTTTTAATTATATATGGAGGAAGTAAACGGATGATATTCCCTTGTGTAACATCAACTAACATCCCTTTCTCCATTAGCTCTACCTGTAATTTCTTTACATTTTCATTCGTATCATTCAAACTAATTCCAAACATCATACCAGCATGGCGTACTTCCTGAATATAATAAGAATTTTCTTTCTGAATTTCTTGCAATTTATCATTTAGATAGTGTGACGTTTCATACGCTTCTTGCATTAAACCATCGTCAATCAATGTGTTTAATACCGTTAACCCTAAAGCGGTTCCCATTGAAGAATGAGCAAACGTTGTGCCGTGATCTCCTGGTGCAAATACATCACATAACTTTTCACCTACAATAATTCCGCCAAGCGGTATCCCGCCTCCTGCTCCCTTACCAATTTGAATAATATCCGGAGTAATATTGAAATTTTGATAAGCAAATAGTTTACCAGTTCTCCCCATACCACTTTGAACTTCATCAACGATAAGAATAACATTATATTTATCACATAAGTTTTGAACACCATGTAAATATTCACTTGATAAAGGGTATATCCCCCCGCTTCCTAATACAGGCTCTAGCATAATCGCAATTGGATTTTCTTTAACGATTGTTTCTTCTAATTGCTCTATATTCTCACGCTCTACTTCATATACCGGAATCGATGTTTTAGGAAAATTTTGATATACACTTTCTTGTCTCGTAAAATGAAGTGCTCCTAACGTACGCCCATGGAAACTATTCTTCAGCACTACGATTCCTTCACGTTCCTCTCCCGTATTAGCTCTATATTTATCAATTAATTTTAATGTCGTTTCTGTCGCTTCCGTACCAGAGTTTGTAAAAAAGACCTTTCCGTTTTTTAAAGAGCAGTCAACTAATTTCTTTGCATACTCAATCGCAACTGGATTTAAAAAATGAAATGGAAGATGCAACGATTTCGTAACTTGTTCCATTGTCATTTGCACGATTTTCGGGTGATTGTATCCTAATACATTCACTCCGACACCAGAAAATAAATCTACATATTCTTTACCATCCACATCATATAGTTTGCAACCTTCTCCTCTTTCTATCGCAACCTTCGTACGACAATACGTAGACATCATATATTCTTTATCTAATTGAAACCAATCCGACATTTTAAATTCCTCCTAGTTATTTTCCCTGTTTATTTATGTTCATTCTCTATAAAGTCATGTATAAATTCATTTTTCAGATTAAAATTTTAATAGTAATTTTCTTCACGATATTCATTTTTCCATAATTTCTTCTATTTCAACAGGTCCACTACATGTGCATTTTTTTCATCTAGCGGTCTGTTACCATTTTGGACTTTGCGTGTCATACATAATCAAGGCTATGAAATCATATTTAGTAACAATGGACAAAAAAGATTTGGAGGCTATATAGATGGATGAAAACTATGATAAACAGGGGCAATCTTTACTAGGGAATGACTTTAATGAAAATAGAGAACGTAATGAACAAGCTATACTTCACTCACAAACAGTTGGTTCACGTGGACCTATTCTAAAGCAAGATAGTGTACTTCACGAGACGCTACAAGAATTTATTCACGAAAAAATTTTAGAAAGACCTGTTCATGTAAAAGGATTTGGTGCGTTCGGTTATTTTCAAACGATCTATCCAATGTCTGAACATACTAAACTACGTTTTTTACAAAATTCTAATGCGAGAGTTCCTGTTATGGTGCGATTTTCATTAGCCGTTAGTACGAAAGGAACACCTGACACTTCTAGAAATGTACGCGGTTTTTCTACAAAGTTTTATACAGAAGAAGGCATTTTCGATCTTTTATGTAATCACATCCCTGTCTTTTCCGTTCGTGATCCGATGCGTTTCCCTGAAACGATTCAAGCGTTGTTACCTTCACCTATAAATAACTTAATAGACCCTAATAGATTTTGGAGCTTTGTCGCTAGAGCGCCTGAATCCATTCATTTCGTTGTTCATTTATATTCTGATGCTGGTACGGCCAAAAGTCTTCGCCACATCCCAGGACATAGTGTTAATACATATGTATGGAGAAATGCAGAAGGTAATCGAAAGTATGTAAAGTATCATTGGTACCCCTTTGAAGGTGTACAATACATTACTAGTGAGGAAGCGAATAAACTGGCTGCTGAAAACCCTGATTATAGCGGAAAAGATTTATATGATGCAATTGCAAATGGTAAACCAGTAGAATACGGTTTATATGTCCAGCTCATGGATCCGAAAGATGAAGCACATCTTTCTTATGACCCTTTAGATGATACAAAAGTATGGGATGAAAAGAAGTATCCTCTTATACCAGTAGGCAAAATGGTATTAAATAAAAATCCTGAAAATTATATGGAGCAAGTAGAAAAAGTCGCCTTCTCCCCTTCTAATTTACTAGACGGTGCAGAACTATCAGATGATAAAATGCTGCAAGGGCGTGCTAACATTTACAGTGATTCTCAAAGAAGAAGAATTGGTTCCGAATTTCGCAAATTGGCGATTAACAAACAGCAAAATTGGACGCCTGCTAATCAAATAACGAGCGGTGACGGAAGATACGTTGAAGGTAAACTTGAAAGAACTTCTATTACGAAACAGGATGACTTTACGCAGCCTACTGAATTTTATACGAAGTTAAAACCGATTGAAAAAGAACATCTTGCTAAAAACTTAGCTAGTGATTTGAAAGTTATATCCCCTGATATTAGGAAGATAGTTTTGGGGTATTTCAATCAAGTATCAACTGATTTGAAAACAAGCATTGAGACAAAAATGAAAGAGCATTAAGAAGATTAAAACATGCTTTACGAATGAGAATTCAAATCTATATTAATTATCTTCTTGTCAAAATCCAATGAAGTTATTTAATTTAAAAATATAAAGCCAATATATCCCTGTTCTATAATTAGAACAGGGATATATTGAAGTAGTTTAATGTTTAACATTAAATACTTTATTTAGCTAAAAAATGCAATAAGTAGCCTTTCAAAACAAACTATTTTACTTGTACCGTATAATTCCCTGTTCCACCACCATACTTATATACACTTAAGTAATATTTCCCTGGATTTGCATTATAATTTCCAAGCAATTTGTTTCCATCACGTTTTGTTGCATAAGCTACATAATTATTTAGATCTGATTCAGAATATAATACCCAGTTCAGTCCAAGATTTTGTTCGTTCGTAACAGAAATCTGTAAATCTTTTTGATCCTTTACATCAATAACAAATTTATCCCCCTGATCTTGATCGCTCAAGGTTCCTTTTAACAAAATATTCAAGGATAGTGGATTTGCTGTTTCAAATGAATTATTTGGTTCTTTTTCTACAGCCGTACCTTCTTCTGTATTTACTCCGCTAAACACAACATCATATTCATATTGTCCAGCATTATTTACACGGTAATTTACAAAATAAGCAGTCAATGTTTTATATCCAGTCCACTCTTTTCCTGAAAGGCGTTTCAACATATCATTTGTTGCTGCATTCATCACTTTCCAGTCCTCAGCTTCTCCTTTAGCCGCACTTCCTGTATATGTCCCCTGTAGTGTAAATGTATTAAAGAATTGTGATTTATTCTTTGTTACTTTCACATCTTTTAATTTCGCTTCATTCGTAATATCTGAAGTAACGTCCGAAAGCGATTTTGGATCATGCTGAGTTAAATACTCATCTGATACTTGTGGAATTGTATACTTATCGCGATTATCAATAAGCATTTGCATATAAGTTTGATATTCTTCATTTAACTTATTATCTTTGCTTAATGTAGCACGGTATGCATCGTAACTTGAAACATCATTTGCGCGAATTAAATCATGTACTTTATCGAACATTTCTGGGCGTTTATTATACATATATGATTGCAGTGCAAACGAATAATTATAAAAATCCCAAGTTCCATATTTCGCATTTAATGTTTGTGATGCTGTATAACGTTTTGCAGGATCATTAGATAACCCACCAATTATACTTTTTCGCGGTACTACACTATCTAATCGCGTTGCACCTGCAAAGAACTCTGCATTCCCTTCTTCAAACCATGTTAAACGTTCATTTTGATACATTTCTCCTTGTCCCCATAATCCCTGAACTTCGTACCTTCCTTGCAAGTAGTGCGTAAATTCATGGCGGAACAATTCTTCCAAACTATAAATACTTTGCTCTGGTGTACGTTCATATGTAAAGAAAGTCCCTGTCCCTTCAATATAAATCCCACCATTATTCGTTTCATATCCGTACAGTTGACGATTAAATTGATACTCATCTGGGCTATTATAAATAACCATCGTTAACACATCATCAGCATGTCCACTTTCAAGTGGTTTATCGCTACCAACTGTACGATAAAATTGAGAACGCACTTCTTTTGCCGCCCAGTATAGACGTTTAATTTTCTCTTCGCTAACTTTATCCCCAGCTTTAAAGACAATTGCTCCATCATCAAACGTATACGTTTTCGGTAAATATTTCTCTTTACCCTCTTCTCGAATTTGATCTAAATTTACAGTTTTTCCGTTCGCATCTATTCCTCCATAATTTGTAGTAATTTGTTCTGCCGCAACAAAGTATTGCTCTCCTAAATATGGATAAATTCGCATTGCATCTGTAACAACTTGTTGTCCTTTTGTCGGCGTGCTATGAAGCTTGCCCAATCGGCCAGCATAGTAAATTCCGTTATTTATTAACCATCCATTTTTATCTGATACAGTACCAATAAGTGCGAAACGACTTACTTCATTAATAAAGTTATCGATATTTCGATACCACATCGTATCTTTCAGCTCTTTTCCAGTCGTGTACATATCCGTCTGAATATCAAAGTCAATTCCCTTCATCAACTCATATATAGCGTCTCCTTTTGTTCGGTCTTCAATGAAAGTTGCAAGATTATCGTTATATTGTTTAAAAATTTCACCTGCATATAAAACCGTTTCAACATCTGCTGATGCATTTCCAATTAATTTTCCATATGATGCAATTACTTTATTTTGTTCTGATGTACCAAGTTTGAAATTTGGATTTTTTGCAATTGTTTTTAAAGCTGGTAAACATTTATCATGGTAGCTACGCTCATTTAGTTTGCTTAATTCATCATGGTAAAAGCCTAAATAAAATGCTGCACGTAGAGCTTCTACTAATGTTTCAATCCCTTTTGAATCATCTTTCGTATAAGCTTGTCCTTGTTCTGCTAATTTATTAATAATCGCTTGCATTCGGTTATCATCTTGATAGAATTTAAGACTATCACTATTAAACTGAAATAATTCCGGAATTTGATACCATTTAATTGTCACAAGAAGATCAGTTAATTGTTTGTTATTTAATTGATTTAACTCAGCCATCGAATACTTTTTTTCTTCAGCTAACGGTTTAATATTATCGGTTGGTGCTAGTGGACGCTGCGATAAATCCGCTAATTTTAACCGTTTTGTAAAAGATGTATTTTCTTGTACTTTTGAAGGGTGCGCCAATTCATCAACAGATTTCTGTATTCCTACCGGCTCCATTTGTAATACATTCTTCACATTTTTCTCTTTTGTCTCTGCTTGAATTTGCAAACCATTACATGTTATTGTCACTAGTCCAACACCAAGAATCCACTTAGAAATTTTCGAATATTTAACCATACCATTGCCCCCTATCGTTTTAAAAGAAAATTCTGAATTTTAAAATCAAAAAACACTTATTTGTATGTATTTACAGTTCGGCTATAAATACAACTATGATCAATAATGCAATAGTAGCTTGTTTTATACTATTACGAGTACAGATTCCTTACATACAATCTCCCTTCCTTACATTTAGTACAAGCAAAAACTGTGCCAATCATATTAATCATATTTCTTATGAATAGCCAACATTCTTTTATAAATACTGTAGAATAAAATATACATAGGTGGTTCGGCAATGTATAAATCATTTGACACAAAATCTAATGTTTATGAAGAACAAATTCATTGAATGTTATAAGTTCATTAACCAGTAAATAATTTTCAACTAACAACATTCCCAATTTTTAAATCCCTCAAAAAAGGTAAACAAACATATTCCATAAAGCTAATATGTTCGTTTACCTTTTTCTATTTCAAATCAACAGCAAATTATCGTTGAATAAAAATAGTATTAATAAGTATTTTGTTATTCATTTCTCTTTTTTAGATAATCTTTTTCACATTGTAACGGTTTGAATTTCACTTTTTTCCCTTTCTTCTTTTTCGTTTTTATAACGAGCCATTCCCCTTTTTCAACGTCTAGTTTAAGGCGTTTCATTACATTAATATTATCTTTTTCTTTATAAAGTAAAAATGCTTCTTGCGCCCTCACAAATAAGCTGGGCTGCTCGCTAAATCCACCACTATCATAAATTTTAGTTAGCGAATTATAATAAGAATCATTTTCCTTTCCACCATACATCAAATGGGCAGCCTCCAGATCTCTTTTACTTACTTTCCAAAAACTGTGTGCATCAATATTTAAATCAAACGTAGATTTAATGTCCCTCATAATGTTTTTCACATACTTCTCATCTCGAATTTTCCTTTTTTCAAGACAATCAGAAGATAACCTTGGTGCATCTGATTGGGAATGTACAACGTGTTGTATCGATACACACAAAATAAATACGCTTAAAATGTAAAATATTTTTTTCATATTTACATATCACCTCAAATGATTTATATACTATATCATTTGAGTCTTACAATATTCTTATGCTAACAATGTGAAAGGCCCTATAAATTGGACTTTTATAGAGCCTTTCATATTAACATTACTTTATTAAATTTACCGGTGAAGCCATTACCTTACTATTTTTCACATCATATAGTCCTATAGGCGTTACCCGTATAAAAGGCAAGTGCGTCGCAGAAAAGAATAAAATGGTAAATGCCGGATCGTCATACCTGTAGCCACGCTCTTGCAATAATTTCACCAACTGTTTCTCTTCCTGTATTAATTCACTCATTTTTAAATTAGACATAATCCCGAGCAATGGTAATGCGATTTCGTGTAATACTTCATTCTTTTCAGCTATTACCATTCCTCCGCCAATCTCTTTCACTCTATGAAAAGCTGTAAGCATATCTTCTTTATTCTTCCCAATAAGAATGATGTCACCGGTACCAGAATAAGAGCTAGCAAGACCACCTAGTTCTTTCGCAAAACCTTTCACAACTGTATTCACTCGCCACGTACCGTCACGAGCAATCATCATAAGAAAACACTCATCATGATCTAGAGAAAGTTCATCACAGTTTAAATCAATTTCACTCGTGTATGGTTTAGTTATAACGTTATTCAATAAATGTATACCCATTTTATGAGAAAAAATCATATCCTCTTTTTCTATGGACCAGTTTAATAATAATGGAGTTACTTTGAATTTACTCCAGTCTATTTGTAATGATTCATTTTTGTTTATTCCGTCACGCTTCACCCATTTCCCTTTTGCAATTACACTTATTGGAACCGGATTTTCTTTACTTTCCAAAATATTAATATTAGCTATTCTACCTGTCGCAATCGATCCATGTACATGTTCCATATTGTAATAACGAGCGATATTATAACTTGCCATATGATAAGCATCTATTATTGGCACTCCTTGTTTTATCGCGGTAGCTATCATTACGTTTGTCATTCCATTTTCATAAAACGAAGGATGTGAGCCGTCTGTAGTAAGAATAAATCTATCAAACTGCTTTACTCCTAGTTCCAGCAATTCTTTCAGTAACACTTCTAAATCTGGGCGTATTGAAGAATTTCTTAGGGAAACCGTGTAACCTTGCATAAGACGAGTGAAAGCTTCCTGCCCTGTCATCGCTTCATGATCACAATCTGTACCTAACAGTTTTAACTTTGCTAAAGTCGTTTCAGATGCTCCTGGAAAATGTCCTTCTACTTTTTTATGTAATCGTTTCGTTTCCTGCACCCAACGTAACATTTCATCATCGCCATGTAATAACTTTGGCCACGCTGTTAGTTCGCCGCCTTGAAGAACTGCTTTATGCTTAAGCCACTCTATTATTTCTTCACGATTAAATAAAGATTCCCCGTTTTGTAATTCAGTTTGTCCATCAAAACGACACCACCAATACATACTTGCAGGAATCTTTTCAAATTCATCTAATAAACGAAATGCTTCTTCACGTTGTAATGTGAAAAATAAAGTTAAATTATCATTAATAAAAGTCGTCGTCCCAAACTGCATCGCATAATTTGCTAACGTTTCTGGATTATATAATTGATATGGATGTGCATGCGGTTCTATGTAACTTGGAACTATATACTTTCCATCACAATCAATGACTTCGCATTCTTGTAGTTGCGCTGGTAGTTTTTCTCCTACATAAATAATGCGATCATCATAGATCCAAATATTTGCTTGTACCCACTCGCGCATATAGGAATTTAAATAAGTTGCATTCTTAAATAAAATGTGCGGACTTCTTTTGCCATCTATTACTTCAACATGTTCTCTTAATTGCTTGTTACTCCACCTGAAATACTTTTGTTCCACTGTATTCAACTCCAATGCTATATTAGTTAAGTTTAAAAATAATTAATTAACTAAACTATTTTCTATTCATGCCCCGCAATACGTACCCCTATTATATTTAATAATTATAAAAATAACAATTTTCAGAACTCTAATCTTTTTTATTGTTCACTACTTCTCCTTTTGAACATAAACATCTCTGTGCAGTTGTTTTACTGAAATCTTCGAAAGAATAACGACTATTTCGTAAAGTAAAAAACGTGTCGCCTTAATACGATGGCACGTTTTTTACTTTGCATTTTAAATTGTGATTAGTTCATACTATTTCGGAGCTGATTTATAAAGGTATGAGCTGCATTTGAAAACACTTGATTCTTTTTCCAAATAATATTTAAGTTTGCTTCTAATTTAGGCTGTAATGGTTTAAAGCAAAGCTTACTATTTCCTGACGTGTTAATTATTTTATCTATACATAATGCATACCCAATACCTTCTTCAACCATAAGCGCTGCATTATAAAGCAAATTATAGGTTGCGACGATGTTTAAGTTATCTATACTTTGTCCAAACCATCCTGTTAATTCATTACTAACAGTAGCTTGTCGTGAAATGAATAATGGTTTATTTATTAAATCCACTGGGCTAATAACTTGTTTATCCGATAAAGGACTATCTTTACACATTAATACACCCCAAGTGTCTTTAGCTGGCAATTGTGCATATTCATATTTTTGTTTATCAGTTGGCTCTATAACGACACCAAAATCTAATAATCCACTATCTAATTTACTCTTAATGTCATCAGCATTTCCGCTGTACAAATGAAATCGAATATTTGGATAGTCTTTTATTAATACTTTTAATGTTTTCGCAATAAGATGCATCGCTTCAGTTTCACCAGCACCAATGTAAACTTCCCCGCTTACCATTTCTTTTGAATCTTTTAAGTTTGCTTCCGTTTTATCTGCTAAATCAACAATCTCCTTTGCCTTTTTTAATAAGTATTTCCCCTCTTCTGTTAATGAGATTTTCCTATTTCCTCTTATAAATAAATCCGTTCCTAATTCCATTTCTAAATCTTTCAGTTGCCTTGATAATGTTGGCTGTGACAAATGTAATTGTTTTGCAGCTGCTGAAATACTTTCTTCATTTGCTACAGCAATAAAATAGCGTAACACTCGAATTTCCACGATAGTCTCCTTTTACATATAGCTAATAAGCATATGAATGTATTTAATATAGGTATTTGATATTGGAATCGTATCATTTTATGATTGTATTGAAAAGATTAGCGTTTTAGAGGGGAGTATAACAATGAATATGAAAGATTTTATAAATTTTTGTAAAACCGACAAGCCTATTTCAGGCGAGGATAAAGAATTACATGATCTACTAGTTCAATGTAGCTATGAAGCCCGGAAGATAACAATGAAATTAAATACATCTTATCATTCTAAAGAAGAGATTGTAGCAATATTTAGTGAATTAACAGGTAACAACATTGATCCATCTTTTATGTGTTTTCCACCGTTTCATACAGACTTCGGTAAAAATATTACAATTGGAAAAAACGTATTTTTTAACACTGGATGTTCTTTTCAAGATAGAGGCGGAATTCATATAGGAGACAATTGTATGATTGGTATGAATGTTACAATTGCCACACTTAATCACGGGCTAACTTTAGAAACAAGAAATACGACATACGCTTCCCCTGTTATAATTGGTGAAAATGTATGGATTGGTTCTAGCGCAACAATACTTCCTGGTGTTACAATTGGGAACAATTCAATTGTTGCTGCAGGTTCAGTTGTTACAAAAGATGTACCTGCAAACACCGTCGTTGCAGGGGTGCCGGCAAAAGGTGTGAAAGTCATTCATAGCAATTAAAAATATTCTAGATTTTTGAAATGCAAACAAGCTACTTGATTGAAATTTGCTTTACTGCTTATATATTTATGTTATCGCTCTTGTTAAGAATTTTATTTCTCCTGGTGGGAAGAGAATGTACCTATATATTTTTCTATACCGCAATAAAAAGACTTATAGAATGATTCTATAAGTCTTTTACTATAAGGAATTGACCTATACCCATCGATTAACAAATTCAAACACCAAAAGATTCGCGATGAATAAATTTCTAATAAATCACCATTCTCTCTAATCATCGAAAAGTTCACAATAGTTGAGCAGTTCCTTTTACTGCCTCGTAGCCAAAATATATTCCAAACAGAATTAAAACAATGCCTGCTACTATAGAAATCCATTTCATTACTGTATGATTAATAAATCTTCTACCAAAATGAATAGATGTAGCCATAAATATATCCCAAAGCATAATCCCAGCAAAAATGGCTGCACTATACCATAAAGCTTGTTCTTTTCCAATAGTATTCATAGCACTAGTTAGAACTGATCCATATATCCCTATCCAAAAAATAATATTTAATGGATTAGAAATTGCGATAGCAAACCCCGATAGAAAAGATTTTAAAGGATGTTCTTTTTCACCTGATGAAATATATTGAACTTGTTTAGTAGCTTCTTTCATACTTTCATAGCCCAAATAAATCATCGTTACAAAACCAAAAATCCAAATGCAAAGTTGAGCAACTGGAGTTGTTAAATAAGTCGAAATACCAAAGTAAATTAAAAACATCATTACAACATCTGCTGACATTGCCCCGACTCCTACTAACCATGCACTCAAAAAACCATTTTTTATTCCTTTATTTATTTGAGCAACATTAATCGGACCGACTGGTGCAGACAATGAAATCCCTAATAATATATAACTGAATATCATGCTAATCATTTTTCTTCAACCCCGTAATAGGACATCTCATTACACTTTCTTCATTTGTTTCTGGTAACATATATTGTTTCCATTCAAAGGTTTCTTTTATTCCGTAATCCCCTATATCTGGATGCATTGGAATATCATCATATGCTAACAAACGTTTTCTAATCACTTTCCGCACTTGTTTCCCTTGTTTTGTATCACCTGTAATATCATCCAAAGTACCTCGAGGTTGTAACGTAATTTCAAGGCCGGTTCCTGTATGTCTACTTTTTCTCTCAGAATATATTGGAGCCCTACAAACGACAAATATAGGTTCACCACCAAAACAAAATTCCCATTTAGCGTTATAAGGATCTATTGGTATTTCTGCATTCCATGGCTCCGGATCATTTCTCATTAAAAATTGTAATACATTCCAAAATTGTTTTTTGTATTCTTCAGCCAGTAATTGTTTATTAGATGGTTTAAAAAATATTACTAAAGTAGTTCTCTTTGCAATTTGTTGATATGTTTTAATATATTCATAAATCCCATCTCTTAGTTTGAACAATTCATTTTCATCATAAGCCGATTCTGAAAATATATATCTAGACCAACCATGTTTCTCAGAATCCACTGCAAAATAACACGGAAATGGTTTAGATTGATCTAAAATGCTATCGTGAAAATTATTGAAAGATACAGTTTTCCACTCATCTAAAATCCCTTTATTTTGTTCTTCAATTATTCTCTTTTGATCGTATAAATACATTTTTGTAGTTGGCATTACTAAAAGCCCCCCTAATATATTTATGATTTTTTCTCATATAGTAAAATATTATTCTCAACAATATTTAAAATTTCATTTATACTTTTTGTAGGTATTTCAATTGTTATCTCAGGTATACCGGGAGATAATAAAAATTTATTATAGTTATAAATTTTTCGATCTATAATAAGTGTGATTTCATCTGAATAGCCAAATGGAGATACGCATCCTGGAACACAAGAAGTTTTTTCTATTAACTCCTCGGCTGAACAAATAGAAATCCTTTTTCCAACCAACTCTTTCATAAGTTTTGAATCTAATTTTTCTCCTTCAACAGTTACAAATATGTAATAGTTATTTGATTTATCTTTTAAAAATAAACTTTTACTGGGTACACCTTCTAATTTAAACCTTTCTCTAATTTTTCTATCTGTTTCATAATCTAATATTGGTTCATGTGTATATTGTTTATACGATATAGCCGCTTCTTCTAACAGTTCTACTACTTGTTTATACATATTTATCCTCCCTTTGATTTCATTACACAATTTGAAAAGATAGCCTTTTCTATTGCTGTTCCCGCTCCCTATTCTTTTTCACAATATATTCAATTATAGTTTAAAACATAATTTAAATTGTAATAAAATACATATTTGTAATAAAAATGGAATAAATATATAAAACCTATATTAATCATTAATTTCATAATAGTCAATCATTTAGACACGAATCATAATTATCTATTTTTGTATACTTAATTCTATTTGTTATTAATTCATACATATTGTTTCTTTTGAAAAAGGACTTGTATATGTGTTCTATTTTTCATCTTCCAAAAATGTTTTGTTTTATCCTTCGGAAATCCGTCAACATTAATACGCTTTAAGATATTAATTCATACGATAAAAGTACATTATTATGTAAATTAAGGAAATACATTCGAATATTTTTCAACAAAAATCAGAATTTACTTATTATTAACTCTAAAATCTAGAACTACTTACCTTTGTATGTTCCAATATTTTAAAAATGTAAAAGTCACTATAAATAAGAAATATCAAATAAATATAATAGATTTATAGTAAAATAATAAAATTCAAATACATCATTACTTTTCTTGTAACAGCACATAAAAACCCCGAATCATGGGAAGTAAATTGCTCATGATTCGGGGGTTTTTTAAGACTATATTTTAATAACAATTAAATCACATACAAGTGCTTATATACCTCTATAGTAGAACTCTTTTCATCTATTATTTCTTAAATTCAATTTGCATCATTTTATTAAACTGCGTACCAATATCAATCACACCTAAAGAATTAGTACTGACAGCTAATGTATGTTTGCCACCCATTACTCCACCAGCAAAAGTAGTAAACCCAGGAATTCCCCCTGTATGCCCCCAAACTGAAGCACCGTTTGGAAGTTTAGTTTCATAAATTCCAAGACCATATCCATGACCAATGTCTTCTCTTTCTGTAGGAACTGTTGTCATCATTTCTTTTAGCTGAGTTTCCTTTAGTAACTTACCACCGAGTAAAGATGAAAAGAACTTATTTAAATCGTCTGCATCTGAAATCATATCTCCCGCTGCATTAGCTAAACTCGGATTATAATACGTCATGTCTTTCAATTCACTTGTTTCGTCAATTTTCATATACCCTCGAGCATGATTCTTTCCTGGGATGACTGGTGAATTACCTGGTAAAAACGTATTTGCCAAATCCAAAGGTTCAATAATTCGTTTTTCAATTTCTTCCGCATAACTATTACCAGTTATTTTTTCAATAAGCATTCCTAGCATTACGTATCCTGTGTTTGAATACGACCAACCTTTACCTGGCGAAAAATCTGGGGGTAGAGCAAGTCCTAACTTTACTATTTCTTCTGCTGTATACGTTTTTTTCGAATCCATAATATCAGCGTCTTTTGACTTTAAATAATTAGCTATACCACTCGTATGATTCAAAAGTTGACGTATCGTAATTTGATTGCCATCATAACCATTTCCTTGAATGAGGCCGGGCAGCCACTTTTCAATCGAATCGTCAAGCTGCACACGATTTTCTCCTACTAATTGAAGAACAGTCGTAGCAGTAAAAGTTTTCGTCACACTACCAATCCGAAAGCGATAGTCCGATTTCATCGATTTCTTTGTACTTAAATCCGCGACGCCAGCATTATAACTACTAATTTTCCCGTTATTATACGTCTTAGCTAATACCCCTGGCGCTCCAATTTGGATTGTTTCCTGCATAACTCGTTTCCAACCATTCCGATTCTTTTGATCATGTGCTTCTGACGAATTAGAAATATTTTGAGTAGACTCTGCTTTCACAGTAAAACTTGGTGTCAATAAAGTAGTACCTGCTAATAAAACTGCCAAACTCGCTAACTTAATGGAAGAACATTTTTTCATAAGGCTTTCTCTCCTCTATTCATATCGTATTGATTCAAGCTATACTTTCATCCTAAATGATAAAACTCTCTTTTTTCTTATCCATTCCTTACGAAATACTTACTTTCAAAATTAGACGACCAGATGGGAAAAAGTAATGTATGAGAATAAAAAAAGAACGTGTTCTCTATTTATGAAAACTCGTTCTTTTACATATTTAAAACCCTATATCAACTTTTTAGTTCATTCACTTTTACCATCCTGCACTAGCGTTCATGCCATTTCTGATAATAGTAAGAAGTAATGGCCATAGTACTGGTGCTAACATAAGAAATAGATTAAGCAGTATAAGTATTCTATATCTCCCAGGAATATTATAATTTTTACGATTAACAAATAATAGAAAAACTAATAATATTATGGTCGTTACAAACAAAAGTAACACTAACAACCAATACCAAACCATTAAACTGAGACTCCATGGCTGTAAAAGCTCGTGTACAATACCAAAGGTGATTCCCAATACTGCAAAACTAAAGGTAGTAACCGCTGCGTTGATAAACAATTTGCTCGATTTTTTATCGTATGTATACTTACAATATAAATCTATTAACGTGTATAAAGATAAAAATGCCATTAATACACCTACCCAAGACAATAACCAGTCTCCGCCTCCTCTAACTAACATAAATAGAAACCAACACATCCCTGCTGCAGAAAAACTAAAGGAAAGGATTATGTTTTTCAATACCGGTTTCATTCTCTTTTCACACCCTTACAAAAATTTAAACATAAATAATAATTTTTTATTTACATACTACTCGTAATTGTTTCATCTCTTTTTCATTCTATATTGATGAAGCGAAGATAACCTCACAAAAAATTCAACGAGCAATACTCTACTAAGGTAACCTTTCTCCATTGGTATCGATATAAAAAAGTAAGTATACATTACCATACAATTAAATATAAGTAAATAAAATTAACTGTAAATTAATTTTATTTACTTATATTAACGTCACCCTTTCCCGTCCCGCTCTATCCATCGTACAGTCTTCTCTACATCTAACTCCGTATACGTCTTTTCTCCATAACGGACAGGCTCATATATCGGAATAATATCCCTCGTTCTACAAATTCTCGTTAACCATTGTTGCATCGTTTCATAAGACCTTCGCTGTTCATGAAATGGTAAAGTTCTTTCCCATTCCACTAACGTTTTTCTTATCTTATCTTTAGGTAACGGCTGTTCAAACTGCTGCTTCACTTTCTTGTTCTTTTCGGTTCTATCCGTATTTTCTTTTGTTATCGATTGTTTATCCTGTTCTATTTCTGAATTCGTTACCTTTTTCCTCATTAATTTATAAAAAGCATATAGAATCACCACTGCAATAATTACATAAAAAACGACACTAATCCATGAATTTGAAAGAACAGAAAACACATCAGTCCATGAATTTTTCCGTACAAAAAGTGGAATTTTCCTATCTATTTTTGTTCTTGTATCTACAACTCCTGTTTCTTCATCTATAATTCTTTCAGGTTCATCAAACTGTGCGTCTACAGTAGTAAAATCATAATTTCTTTCCGATATTGTCTCCGTCTTACTTAAAAAAAGTCCTTTTACTATGTCTTGTACATGCACAACACCTTGTGATAATGTTATCGCACTAACCGTAAAGAAAAGTAGTATGAATAATTTAACACTCCAAATCTTCACTTTCATATGTCGCCCTTTATTAGCCATGACATAAACCCCTTCTTATTCTTTTATTACAACCCATTTATTCGTTCTGCTGTATTTCCTTGGAGAAGTACCAAAAATTAAAGGAACAGCATCCAATTCTTTACGACGAAAACCTGCTGTGTAAAAATAAGTAGAAGATACAGGGGTATCTTGATCCGATATTGAGGCGAGTACTTTTAATACATTTTGCAAATGTTTTCGGTTATGACCGTTCTTTATATGTAGCAAACCGTTATCTTTTACGCTATTGATCCATACTTCAAATGAACAGTTTTGCATAAGCAGTTGTTTACATATGCCCGCCGTTAATTCAATGAGTTCCTCTGTATCATTTCGCAAAGAAATACCGCTTTTATTTTGCAAATTGAGATATATCGCATATTTATCTGATTGTGTTCGCTCGTACTTTTTCGCGGTTATCGTCCCTGTTTTCGCTGTTGCACTCCAGTGGATAGAACGAAAATCTTCATTTTCATACGACTTTACTCCCATTACTTTCGTTTCATCATATAAGGGTGATGACATCGCTTTTCGAAATCCTCGTGACCATTCTTGTAATTCAGGAACTTGCATTTTCGGAACAGCTGGTAAGACTAAATAGGACGGCGTTTCAACTTGTTTATATGTTATATGGTTCGTTATGAATCCAAAGGGATCCGTAATGACAATTTCAACTTCTTCCCATTTCGCAATTCCTCTTTTTACAGCTACAGCTTGCAAATCAAATGAAACTGACTCTCTTCCTTTTAAATGTAAATTCATATAATAATTTGAACCTGTATTCGTATTTTTGTTTATTTCATCATGATTCCAAGTTAGCTTATTTTCACATTTAAATCGAAATACGATATTGAAAATAGGAAATATCGACTTATTTGAAATTTTCATTTTGCACATATTCGTTTCACCTATAAAAACGTTTGAATTTCCTTGGCTATATTCCCATTCAACACGAGATACTTTACGTATGTATACATGCATAGCACCTATTAAAATTACATACAAAAATACGAGAGATAAAAACAGTAGATTACTTGAAAATACACATAAAATAATGGCTACAACTGACATAACTCCCATTACGAAAGGCTCCGCTAATGGTGTATACACAAGCTGTTGATTCATCGTATATTCTCCACTGGTACATTAATCGTATGAAGAATTTCTTTCATGATTTGTTCTTTCGTCGTTTTCATCTCCCCTTCAATCGTTAACGTTAGACGATGAGCACAAACGGATGCAGCAAGCGTCTTAATATCATCTGGCGTACAATAATCTCTTTCATTTAATATTGCCCGTGCTTGAATTGCTCTCATAAACGCCAATGTCCCCCGCGGGCTTACACCAATTTCAATTAGCTCATGCTTTCGTGTTGCCTCAATAATTTCAAGTAGATAATCTTGCACATCATTCCCTACTAACACTTCTCTTGCTCGTTTTTGCACTGTAATAATTTCTTCAGTTGAAATAATTGAATGTAACGTTTCTAACGGATCATTCGTTTGAAAACGATTCATCATCTCCTTTTCTGCTTCTCTCGTAGGATAGCCTTGACGTATAGTTAGTAAAAAACGGTCTAGTTGAGCATCAGGTAAAGGAAATGTACCGGCGGATTCAAGAGGATTTTGCGTTGCAATTACTAAAAAAGGTTCTGGTAATGAATGAGTCTGTTTCGCAATTGTCACAGTACATTCTTCCATCACTTCCAGTAACGAAGATTGCGTTCTCGGTACAGCTCGATTTATTTCATCCACTACTACTATATTTGCAAAAATAGGCCCTAACCTCGTTTTAAATTCTGATTCCTTCACATCAAAATATTCGAGACCAATAACATCTCCAGGCAAAGTATCAGCTGTAAATTGTATTCTTTGAAACTTAGCGTCCACACTTTTAGCCAAACTTTTCGCTAATGTTGTTTTTCCCGTCCCAGGTACATCTTCTAACAAAATATGTCCTCTTGCTATAAGAGCTATAGCTGCAAGTTCAATCGCTTCATCTTTTCCTATAATCACTTTCGAAATATTGTTCGTAATTTTCTTTAATGTACTCATGTATTTACCTCCTGCTTTTATTTATTCTGAAAATTAAGAATTATTTATTTCCAAATTATAACACATCACAGTAAAAGTAAATATATTCCTATCAAAATAAGAAAAGATACCCATAGCAAGCGCTTAGGGTATCTTTTTCACCAAATTATTTTATTAAATCTCCATTGTAAGCTTTTATATCTAGAGGAGCAGTTAAAAACTGTTTTACTTTACTAACGAAAGATGTAAAGTGTTCACTCGTATTATGACTCGCAACTGCCTCTGCATCTTTCCATACTTCTACCATTGTATATACATTTTCTTTTTCCGTATCTTTATAAAGATCATAAGATACATTTCCGCTTTCTTCTCTTGAACTATGAATGAGCGGACGAATTTCTTCTAAAAATGATTGTTGTTTTGCTGGATCTACTTGAAATATTGCGTGAATTATAATCATGGTGTTTCTCCCCTCATATCTCACTTATTTCTGTCTTGTTATAAAATTACTTCCACTCAGCAACTTTTTCAATTGGAAGACGAACTGATTGGTAACCACTGTCAGCAGCTTTTCCGATTGAGATTAACATAACTGGTACGTGACGTTCTTTATCTAATCCGAAAGCTTCTGCGATTTGGTCTTTTTCAAATCCGCCAATTGGGCAAGTGTCATAACCGTGAGCACGAGCTGCTAGCATAAATTGCATTGCTACAAGACCACCGTCAATTAGTACTGTGTCTTTCATTACTTCTGGTGTAACCATTGAGAAGTAACCTGAAAGTTTTTTCATTTGATCTTCTTTTACTTCGGCTGGCATTAAACCGCGCTCTACTGCTGTACCGTAAATTTCTTCTGCGTTATCAAAGTTGTTTAAATCACCAAATACAGCAATCATCGCTGAAGATGTTTCTACTTGAGATTGATTAAATTTCGCAAGTGGCGCAAGTGTTGCTTTCGCTTCGTCACTTTCAATCACTAAAAATCTCCATGGTTGCATGTTTACAGATGATGGTGCAAGTGTTGCTTCTGTAAGAATTTCTGTCATTTCTTCTTTGCTAATTTTCACTGAAGGATCGTACTTACGAATTGAACGGCGTCCTGTTAAAATTTCGTTAAAATCATTTGTTTTTACTGAGTTAGTCATAGTTGAATTCTCCCTTTTTTATAGTTCTTTTATATTTTCTTGAATGTGATTTAACATAGTTAAAAGATTATCGCGCTGTTCTTCACTTAACCCTTTAAATGCTGAAGCTGCAAAACGTTCTTTTTCCTCTTGAAACGCCTGAATTTTATTTCGTCCCTCCTCAGTTAGAGAAACCAATGTAATTCTATTATCATCTGGATTTTTACGTCTTGTAATCATTTCATTTGCCTCAAGCTGCTTTAAATGCCTCGTTATCGCAGCATTATCAATATTCACTTCTTGTTGAAGTGCTTTTTGGCTAATTTCACCTACTTCATATAATTGAAGTATAAGCTCTAATCGAGACTGGCTCATACCCGTACACCCTTCAAACTTCGAACTTACTTCTTTATTTAGAAAGTGTAATTTATATAAAATAATCGCTTCTTTTGAGCATGAACTTGTCAAATTACCCCTCCTTTATATCCAATTTAAAAATATTTGATACATCAATAGTTGATATGTCAATTAATATAATCTATATCGATTTAAAATGCAAGCATTTTGTTTTCATTTATATTTTTCCAAATTTAGGCGCTTTGTAGCATTACAAAAAATGTAAATTACATTATAATAGTAATAATTCAAATGACTGGAGAGTGATTGTAATGCGGCAATACACAAATAGAAATGAGGAATTAAAACTGGAAAATGAAATGAGGATATTCACATATGACAACAATAAATATAGGGATTGTCGCGCACGTAGACGCTGGCAAGACGAGTTTGACTGAGCGTATTCTTTATGAAACGAATGTGATTAAAGAAATTGGCCGAGTAGATAGTGGTAATACGCAAACTGACTCAATGGAATTAGAAAGACAACGTGGAATTACGATTAAAGCATCTGTCGTCTCTTTCTGTATCAATGACTTAAAAGTAAATGTCATTGATACACCTGGACACGCTGATTTTATAGCTGAAGTGGAGCGATCATTCCGTGTTCTAGACGGTGCAATTTTAGTTATTTCTGCCGTTGAAGGTGTGCAAGCGCAAACAAAAATTTTAATGCGAACATTACAGAAACTAAACATACCGACTATTTTATTCGTTAATAAAATTGATCGTAGTGGCGCAAATACTGAAAAAGTTATGAAACAAATAAAAGAGGTTCTTTCAAATGAAGCATTCCCTTTCTACTCTGTAGAAAACGAAGGAACGAAAGAAGCCCGAATCATTGAATACAAATCATATGACAATTGTATAGAACTGTTAGCACCATATAATGAATCATTACTTGAGTCATATGTAAATAATGAAATCGTACCGGGCACACTATTAAGAGAGGAACTCATTACACAGATAGCGCAAGCAAATGTGTTCTCTATCTTTTTCGGTTCAGCCATGACAGGTACAGGTGTAACTGAACTGCTCGAAAATATTTCAGACTTAATTCCCGCTAATAAGTCGGCAGAAAATGAAGTATTATCCGGTGTTGTTTTTAAAATTGAACGTGAACCTTCCGGGGAAAAGATTGCATATGTAAGAGTTTTTTCTGGTCGTTTACACGTTAGAAAATATGTTCATATACTGCGTGATGACGCTCTAGCACATAAAGAAAAGATTAAGAAAATATGTATGTTTCATAACGGAAATGCAGTTCAAGCTTCAATCGTTCCTAGCGGAGAATTTGGCAAAGTGTGGGGACTTAGTGATATTAAAATTGGTGATATTATCGGTGAACGGACTGATTATATAAAAGATATTCACTTTGCCGAACCACAAATGGAAGCTGCTATTGAAGCATTACCAAAAGAACGTATTCATGATCTATACGCTGCACTTATGGAGCTATGTGAAGAAGATCCGCTCATTAAAGTGTGGAAAGATGATATTCATAATGAACTATATATTCGCCTTTTCGGTGAAGTTCAAAAAGAAGTAATTGAAACAACTCTTTATGAGAAATATAATTTGCAAGTTACTTTCTCAAATACGCGTGTCGTATGTATTGAGAAACCCATTGGCATAGGGAAAAGTGTTGAAGTAATGGGCGAAAAAGCGAATCCATTTTACGCAACAATTGGCTTTAAAATCGAACGTGGTGAGCTGAATTCTGGCATAATATATAAGTTAGGCGTTGAACTTGGATCGCTGCCTTTAGCATTTCATAAAGCAATTGAAGATACAGTATTTCAAACGTTAAAACAAGGTTTGTACGGATGGGAAGTTACGGACATTATCGTCACGTTAACACATACTGGTTATGCAAGCCCTGTTACAACAGCGAGTGACTTTAGAAATTTAACACCACTCGTTTTAATGGATGCTTTAAAGCAAGCTGAAACATGTGTATTTGAACCAGTAAACGCATTTGAATTAACTGTACCAGAACGTGCAATTAGTACCGCAATGTATAAATTAGCTGCCATTCCAGCAGCTTTTGCAGATCCTATATTCAATAATGATTCTTACGAGTTAACAGGTTCATTACCTGTTGCGAAAACAGAGAATTTTAAGCGAATGCTTCATTCATTCACTGAAGGAGAAGGCATTTTTACAACGAAGCCATCTGGTTACAAAGAACTGAAGGCTCCCTTCCCTACTCGAAAACGTGTTGATTATAATCCGCTGAATCGTAAGGATTATTTACTTCATGTGCTTAAGGCTTATTAAGTAAAAAAGAGGTGCAAATTGCACCTCTTTTTGCATGTATTGATAAGTTAGTTTGTCCTAACAACTTCTTTAAGCTTTTCTATTATTTTTGCTGTTGCTTCGATTGAATTCTCGGTTTCATATTCTCCAACATTTACAGAATGATTTGCATTTTTGACAACTTCAATTTGTAAATTCGTTTTATGTAACCGATCGATTTGATCTGCATTATATTGGTGATATTTATCTCCAATTACTAATAGCCCTTCGTGACGACTATGTAAAATCGACTCAAAAATGGAATCAAAAGTTAGTAAAGGTGTAAGTAGTATCATTTTTGACTGTAAAAAATCTTCTCTCTTCATTAAATCATTTGCAATCGGAATGGTTCCGAGTGACTTCCCTAAAAATATCGTATGATTGTATTGCTCACCTTTTAATACTTCCTTCATTACAGGATTAATATCGTCCATCATTATTTTTGTTACTTCTTCCATCAGTTTATTCATTACTTGTTCGTCATAAGAATAATGAATATGTACTACATCTATTTTATTTTCAAGCATAAGCATCGTTGCATAATAGAATAATGGTTTATCATAATTGTAACCGGAACCTGAAAACATAAAACAGATTGTATTAGAACCTTTTTCGATATGTGTGTAACGAATGACTTTGTCGTCTATATGTATTTCCTTTTTAGTTCCCTTCACCGTTTCCCCCTCCAAACACGTTTACTTTTGTAAAACGATATGTTCTGTATGAACTGATACATCCTTTACTTTATCTTTTATAAACGCTGGCTGTAAGTTATATGTATCTAATTCTTCTATCGGTACCCACTTAAACATATATGTTCTACCCTCTTCATTCAGAATATATTGATCCGCCCCATTTGCAGGTAATTGTTTCAGCTCTACTTCATAGTAAAAACTAATTTCATGAAACTTTCGCTCAGAAAGGGTGAAGAAATTTTCTACTGACCATATTAATCTCTTCACTTTAATAGGAACACCCACTTCTTCCGCAAGCTCTCGTTTTAATGCATCTTCACTATTTTCTAGCATTTTCACTCGTCCGCCCGGTACATACCAAAAATCTTCACCGTCACCTTGCAAAATGAGTATTTTATTATCCTGTTTGCAAATTGCTCCGACTCGGTAATTAAAACATGTTTCCTCTACTTTAAACGTAAGATCCACAATAACCCCCTCCAATGTATCATTACAAAACTATTATTTATGCGCAGTACAAATAAGATTACTAAATTTTTCTATTCCATTCAATAATTTTTTAACTTTTCAAAAACAATAC
Organism: Bacillus sp. EE-W1; assembly: GCF_009760835.1. Lineage (NCBI taxonomy): Bacteria > Bacillati > Bacillota > Bacilli > Caryophanales > Bacillaceae > Bacillus > Bacillus sp. EE-W1. The sequence continues at coordinate 210,270 of NZ_WIPE01000064.1, forward strand.
GCATCATTTGTCATCACAAGTATAAATACATATGTCACAATCACTGCACACACTAAAGAAGCATTATGGGGGACGAATGGAAACATTGTCAATATACAAAACTGAAAAATCAAATAATTTTTAAGGCATCATTATAAAAGATAAAGTAAAACTTCAATAAATGGAGTTTTTATCTTTCCCCTGTTGTTTTTAAATATTGTTAAGACATTATTAAAAAAGACGCAAGGTCAACTTATGTGCTAATTAATTCTTTTTCTAGAAAAAGCGTCTTTTATTGCAATTGTTAATACATTTAGGAATAATAAAATAGCCATAACTACCGTTAATACGTTAAATTGCTTTGTTTTATAAGGAGCGAACCATTCCGTAAAGAACTCTGCATTAACGAGACGCTCCCCAACTCCTCCTTCCTTGAAGTTCGGTATCCACGAATTCATATCAAGGATGATAAAAATTAGTTGCATAACGAAAAATGCTCCAAGAGTTTTCAGCCAATTTCGTATTCGAATAGGACGCCCTTTTTTTGATGTCATTTAAATGATCCTTCTTTTAGAACTTGCTATTAAAGAGCCTTGTTCTGATAGATACGAATAGATAATATCCATGAAACCCCATAGCACCCCACTGCTATGACAGCAAATATAAGAAATAATTTCAAATCTGAAATCTCTTTTAAAAAGGTCAGTACGCCATTAGCATATTTATTTAATAAATATGGAGTATTTCGCATTAAATATATAACTCCAATAGATAAAAATATAAAAACTGGTACAAGTGTTTTCACTTTAAATGCAACAAAAAATGGGATGTAAAATGCAGTAATCAGCATGACTGCCAAGAAGCCTAGGATGTAACTTTCTAAGGAAAGTTGAAATTCCATGCTGTCTAAAATGAAATATTTTCCAACCAAACAAAAGGGGATGATTACTATTGTAAAAAATAAGGTTCCAACGTATTTTGAACTTATAATTTCCTTCCTAGTATACGGTAATGAGTTTACTAAAATATTAGCATTATCTTTATCATCAGATTGATAAGTGTTAATTACAAAAACGGCACTACAAATGATTATGACATATGCTACATCCATGCCGGCCCACAAATAGGTAACTAGAAATAAGAGATAAGCAGGTAAAAAAGTTTTTTGTAAAATCAAATCCTTTTTAATTAAATTAAGCATCTTGACTCCCCCTTTTTCATGAAATACATAATATCCTCTAAACTTGGTTTTTCAATCACCACTTCTTTATTAAATAAAGTTTCGATTGAATTTACATTTTCAATCAATCCCTCGAAACCTGTATTTGCTTTACATACAGATATAAATTCACGCTCAGTATCAAAATCTAACATATCTAGTGGTCCTTTGACCAAAATATAATCTTCTGCAATGGCATAAATATCTTTTGTAAAAATATGCTTCCCATTTTGAATAAATGTAATATAATCAGCAATGCGGTCTAAATCCGTTGTAATATGAGATGAGAAAAAGATAGTTTTCTCACCATCCTGCATAATATTTTGTAAAACATCCAATAATTCTCTTCTAAATACCGGGTCGAGTCCGGAAGTAGGCTCATCCATAATAATTAGTTCAGCATGATGTGAAAGGGCAATTGCAAGAGAGGCTTTCATTTTCATTCCTTTGGAGAATGTTTTCATTTTTTTATTTAATGGTAATTCGAACAGATCTTTATAATATGTAAATTGGTTAAAATCCCATTTTTTATAAGCAGGCGCAATAATTTTAGTAATTTCCTTTAATGTGAGTTCATCATAAAACACATTATCGTCATAAACGAAACCAATTCTTTCTTTAATTCGCTTCGCATCAGTCGAATAGTTCATGCCAAATAAGGAGACATTTCCACTATCCGGGTTCATTAGATTCATAATCATTTTAATCGTTGTAGATTTACCTGATCCATTTCCCCCAATAAAACCCGTAACAAATCCTTTTTTTACTTCCATCGAAAAATTTTTAATTTGAAATCCTTTAAAAGATTTACTGACATTTTGAAGTTCTATTACGTTTTCCAAGAGTTTTCCTCCTCGTATAAAATTGTAAGCATTTCTTTTAGATCATTTAAAGAAACATCCATTTGTTTAGCATTTTGAATCGCTTCACACAACTTTTCTTCAACTGTCTTTAATTTTTTTTCTTTCATAGTTTCAATGTTTTGTTCTGCTACAAAGGACCCCCTTCCGACAATCGAATAAATAAAACCATCTTTTTCCAGTTCTTCATATGCTCTTTTCGTTGTAATAATACTTACTCTTAAATCTTTTGCTAACTGACGCATTGAAGGAAGAGCATCTCCTTGCTTTAAATCACCTAGTAAAATAAGTTTTTTTATTTGGACACCAATTTGTTCATAAATAGGTTCCTTTGAAGTGTTCGTAATAACGATTTGCATGCAAATACCTCTTTTTAAAAATATTGTATATATACTTTATATACAATATATACTATCGTACATTGTAAATCAACAGAAAATTCCCAAAATATAGTCACAAACACAATCTAATAATACATGTAATTCATACAACTTATTTATACGGGGCTTCCTCGTATTTGCTCGATTTTGAGGTGGAGGTCTTACTGCTATCTAATGCGGTATAAAGACTACGTTGTGTTTTACGGAGAAATTGGCACAGCTGGTAGTGTGAAAGCAAAAGAGTTTGAAACAGAAGAACAATCTGAGGAAGTTGATATCAAGTTAGACTGGGATGAAGATGACAAAGAAGGATTAAAAAAGATGTTTCCTAAGTTATGGGACATGTACGGGGAAGAACCGATAGACTGGTAGATTAGTTGATTGTCAAAAACGCCTTGTTTCTTTCGTAACAAGGCGTTTTTCATGATACTATATTTAAATTTTTATCTTCCCACTTTCCCACCACTTCATAAACGTTTCTAACGAAGGAGCAACCCAAGTTCTACTATCATTTTCATGATTCCATACATATATATCATCTCTTTGCACGATTCCATTCAAAATGGAATAACCAAACAAATCACCATTTCCGCCATCAGCAATAAATAATAAACAGTCAAAAGGCATATATATAAACCCTTGAAATCAACTATATTTCTCATATTCATATTTTCAGTTTTAATTTTTGAAGTAGACCATATAAAATCCCCGTATTCACCTTCTACACCGTTTGTTTCCTGTAATAATTGATATAAATCATTCGGTAATTCCACCTGCAAATTTTTGTGAACTTCAGCGAGTTCATCCTTTTTAGCTGGATTATTGAAACTTAAGTTTTGTGAGATACTGTGAATTGTGTTTTTCCACATAGCTTTTTATCCTTCCATCGCTTATGTTCAATCAATTACATACAAAAAGGATTCCCTAAATTGATTGATACCACTTTTCTAGCAACTCTTTCTCCCTCTCTCCTGAAATACCTGCTTTTAATTCCCATTCATCCACACTCTTTATCCACTCATACACATCTGTAACTGTATGTTCTAACCTTCTAAAAGTAAGTCCTTCTTTAACAGCACTTTCAATACTAATAGAAAAACCACCTTTCCACGGCTTCGTCTCACCTTCTAATGAAAATGTTTCAGGAAGCCATAGTGGCATCTCTGTCCAAGGCTGCACCTTATATTCATTCAAAAACGATTCATCTACCCAAACGAATGCAGCATCACTATTCGTAACCTTTTTACAAGTATTTAATAGCTCTTCCATCGTCAATTCATAACTTGGACCTGTTACATTGAATGTACCTGCTTTATTGTTTTCTGCCATGTTTATTCCCCAGTTTGCGACGTCTTTTATATCAACTACCTGCACTGGGCGGTCTTTTCTTCCTGGAACTAACACTTCTCCTCCCTTTGCTACACGCCCAATCCAGTATGGAAGCCGGTCTGTATAATCATACATACCTGAAAGAAGTCCTGCTCTTACGTGTAGAACACGCCCCGGCCAATACTTCTCTGCTTCTTTTTCACACAATACTTTCAGCGCACCATAATACTCATAAGGAGAAACTTCACCATTCTCCACAGCCTTTAATTGATCACCCGTAGGTTCAGCTTGTAATATATAATCTTCTTTTATTTGATGCGGAATCCAATCTTTATATACAGAAAGACTTGAAATGAATATATAATGCTTTATATTATCCCGTAACACTTCTCCAACATTTCTAATATGATGCGGAGAAAATCCACACGTGTCGACTACCGCATCCCATTTTCGATTTTCTAAACTTGAAACATCATTATTTCTATCACCAATTAACTGCTCTACTTCAGGAAAAATTTCTTTATTCGTTCCGCGATTAAATAATGTAACTTCATGCCCTCTTTTTAATGCCTCTTCTACAAAAGCTCTTCCTAAAAATCGTGTACCACCTAGAATTAAAATTTTCATGGTTCTCCCCCATTCGTATTAATAACCCTTCCTAATGTTTAACGATTTTTTATTGAGGAAAGTTACGGAGAGCATTTAAATTTTTCTACAAGTTCACCATTACTCTTTCAAAAGTATATACTCTTTAATTAATCTCCATCTATCCTTTGCTTCTGGCACAACTTCAGAAGCAATCACCACCACCAAATCCTTCTCCGGAATACAACAAATCATATTCCCACCATCACCCATGGCACAGTATGAAAAGATTCCATCCTCTTCTCGTAACCACCATAAGTAACCATATTGATTTTGGTTCATTTCTGTCGATTCTTTTATCCATGATTTTGATAGTAGTTGTTTTCCATTATGAATACCTTCACTCAAATACAGCTGTCCAAACTTAGCCATATCTTTAACTGTTAACGTTAGTCCCCAGCCGCCTGTCGAAATACCATTTGGATCATGAACCCATCCCTTTACATCTTTTCCAAATAAGTCATCGAATCCAAATGCTTTCATATTATAGTTTGGAATTTCTCTCATGCCGAGTGGCTGAAATAAGTATTCATTCGCAAATTCACGTGCATTTTTTCCTGTTACGCTCATTATGATTGCCGATAATAAATGAGCTCCTGCAGATGAGTATTTAAAAGACCCAATTTCTCCGCCTTGTCCAATCCTATTCAATGTATACTGTACCCAATCTCGTTGCGTACATAGTTCTTCTAACGGTTCCTGCCAGTCTACGAAAGGATGTGGAGCTGTCATCGTAAGAAGATGACCTACTGTTATTTCAGGTGAATGAACGTTATATTCCGAGAAAAATTCTATTACTTTTTGATCAACACTTTTTATATAGCGCTTATCTATACATATCCCAATTAACGCAGAGATTATCGTTTTTGTAACTGACGCTACATGAAACGCATCATCTGGACTGTAGCCATTATAATAATTTTCAAAAACAACATTACCTCTCTGCACTACTAACATACCATTAATATTTTTGTATTCTTCTTTTATAATACAGTCTAGCTTTTCAGCAGTTTGCATTGTTCCTCCCCCTTAATCAACGATTAAAAAGGTTCGATAGGTACATATATATCAACTATATGTTTCTTTTCCGGGTGCTGCCTTGGGTCATTTTTATACATTTCAAAAGGATATGAATCCCTCGGTTTATATCCGCTATTTGGAAGCCACTCACCATATAAGAAATCCCATGCTCCTTTATATTCATCTTGGAATATTTCAAAATGACCTACCGCATACTTTCCAGAAGGTATTACCATTATTCCAATGTCGCTCGTTTCTACTGCGGATTCATTCGGAATTGTTATACATAAACTAGTTCGTAAATGATTGCCCTCAGTAAATTCATGATGATCGTGATAAATGGTTAATACTTTCGTATGCTCAAATACATGACAGTTTTCCTCCGCTGCGTAATGAAATAATTTCTCTATCATTTTTGGAAAAGCAATCGTTAACTCTTCATATGTACCGATATGTCTTTTGTATGCGACGTTTATATTATCCGCTGTTACAATTTCAACATTTCCTCGAACCTTCTTACACTCATTGTATTGAGAAGTTTCGCTTACGTCTTTGCAATTCTTGCTATTGTCGTTTCGATATTGAGATGGACTTATTCCGTAATGACTTTTAAATGTACGGGAGAAAACTGCTGAATCTGTAAATCCGAAGTGATACGCAATATGTGTAATTGTCATATCCAAACGGTATGTAAGTAAATTTGTTGCTCTTTCTAATTTTAATCGGTTTACATACCGTGATAATGGCTCCTCTACTATCCCCTTAAAAATACGATGAAAATGAAACTTTGAAAATCCTGCTACATCCGCCAGCTCTTCAATTGAAAGTGAATCATCTATGTGTGATTCTATATAATCTTGTACTTTGTAAATGCGTCGTATGTATTCATTTCTACTTTGTTTACTCTCCATATTATTATCTCCTCACAACAAAAAGGCTAACGTTAAGCTAGCCTACTTTTATACATTTTTTAAAAACAAAACTCTACTACCGCCGTTCCCATCATAATTTGTATGTACCGATACACCCTCTACCTCATCATCCCCAGCCTCAATCCGAAAACCGATTTCTTGATGAAACTGTATCGACTTTTTGTTAACTGGTGAGGTAATTGCTTTTACAACTTTACGGTTATTTGCACGAGCGGCATCAAAGAAATAAGAATACAATGTCGATGCGATTCCTCTTCTTCTATACTTCGGATTTACACCGATAAAGTGAACGTATGCTTCATCTTTATATGTTTGTGAAAAAAATCCACATAAGAAACCTAACGTTTCTCCATCTTCTTCAATGATAAAACTTGTTTCTTGAAAGTGAACGAAAAACAGTTTTGGCAACATAGCAGACATATCTCTCCCGCCCCACCAATCATTTAAAACAGAATTAATCTTTACATAATCTTCCCCTTGGATGTTTCTAACTCGCATATGTTTCTCCCTCTCACTCACTTCATTTTTTCATATATTTTAATGACTGTTTCTACTAATAGGATGAATACCCATATCCCGCAAAATATAAGAACAGACTGGAATATCAATCCAATTATCATAACACCAACTGCACCTGTTATTGAAAAGGATATTCCACCAAGCCCTGGATCCTGTATAAATGCTCCAGCAGAAAAAGGGGTTATAATAGATACTATTAAATAAATAACACTCATTATTTTTAATATTTTTATAGAAAGATACGAAGTTTTTTCTTGCTCCACTTGTGATAATTCGATTTCCCCGTTCGCAATTCCTTTTTGCAAACAGTCCTCACATAAAAATTCTTCCTTAATTTTTTTACCACCGTGCAGCGTACCTGTTATCTCTTTACACCTTGAACATTTTCGATTTATCATGTTGTTACCACTCCAATCTATTAAGATTATACTTATACCATTCTGCATTTACCTTAATATTCCTTTTATGTATTTTATAGAGAAAGGTCGTATTTTATGATTTCAAAACTTACGTTTGGCTTGAAAAAATCTACCACTCATTATGTATTAAGACCTAGTTGTTATGCGATTATTTTCCATTCATCTTCTTCAATGATTGCTGTTATCCAAAAAGGAGACCGTTACTTTTTACCTGGTGGTGGTATGGAAGGTAATGAAACAAAAGAAGAGTGTTTGCACCGTGAACTACTAGAGGAATTAGGATGGGCAATTGAAATTGATCAATATATCGGTAATGCAGCTCGATATTTTTATGCAGAAAATGAAGATATATATTATTTAAATGACGGGTTCTTTTATATTGCGAACATGGTGCAGAAACAAACTGAAAACTGTGAGGATGATCATGTTCTAAGGTGGATGTCTCCTTTACTTGCTGTCGAACTTCTCCTTCACGATCATCAAAAATGGGCCGTTAAACAAACCCTTTTATTACGAAAACAAAAAGGATCTCCTTCTATATGAAAGAGATCCTTTTTACTGTTAACTTACTTTTTTTAAATTGAGAGCTGGCTTTTTCATTCCGCCTTTTTTTACAACATATAGACCCACAAAGATAATAAGTCCGCCAACGAGTTGCATCATATTAATTTGCTCCCCAATTGTTACTGCTGCAAAGATAACTGCGAATAATGGTACGAGATACATATAAACCATTACTTTTGTTGAACCTATTTGACTAATACCGACATACCACATTGCTAGTCCGAAGATGGTTGCAAAGATGATTGAATATGCTAGTGATCCCCAGCTTGGCGTATCTACTGGCCACGTTAAAGAATTTACGTTGAATAAACAGTATATAACAAGTGGTACTATCCCAATTAAAGTAGACCATGATGTGACTCTCATTGCGGAGTATTTTGTAATAAGAGGTTGCGCTAATATTGGATACCATCCCCACGCAATTGCTGCGACTAATCCAATTACATTTCCGAGCCACGCATATTCATAAGTAGCTCCTCCTGTATGTCCTGTTAATAAAACGAATGCTGCACCAATAAACGCTATTATTGAACCAATTTGTACTTTCATCGAAAAACGTTCTTGTTTGTGTAATACTGCTAATATCCCTGTAAATATAGGTGACATCGCAATTAATAATGAGGCGTTCGTTGCTGAAGTATATTTCACAGATAGCATAAACATCGTTTGATACATTGCCGTACCAACGATACCGACTGCTACTAATCGAAACCAATCTTTTCTTTCAATACGTAATGAGCGTTCCATCATAAATGTAATAAGTAATAATACCGGAGATGCTACTAAAAATCGTAAACTATTAAATTGAATGGATGACATATATGCCACGCCATACTTTCCAATTGTATAATTTGCTCCCCATACTAATGCTACTGATACTAGGAGCCATTCCATTTGCCATCGTTTCATCCGAATCTCCCCTTCCATATTTAGCATAGTAAAATTGGCTGGATATAACACCGTCCAATTGGCTGTTTTTTTACCCAGCCAATTTGTTATACTGAATGTATATAAGAGATGCGGAGGTGTTTGTATGGAATGGAAGCTAGATAACGACAGTAAAATTCCTATTTATCAGCAAGTTGTTGACTTTATTGAAAAACGTATTACATACGGAGAACTTCCTCCAGGTAGCTTCCTCCCTTCCGAACGGAAATTAGCTACACAGTTAAATGTAAACCGAAGTACAGTAACGACTGCTTATAATGAGCTACGCGCTATGGGAATTGTAGAAAGTACGACTGGTAAAGGGACACGTGTAAGTACACATATGTGGGGCGTTTCTCCAACATTAACGCCGAACTGGAGAAATTTCGTAGAAGGTGGTACTTTCTTACCAAACTTACCTTTACTTCGCCATATTCGAGCGGAAGTACAACAAAATAAAAACATTATAGATTTTGCAAATGGAGAGCTCGGTTGTAACCTCTATCCTCACGATCAACTACAAACGATTTTACGAGAACAACCGTTAACGCATTCATTAAGTTACGATCATCCGCAAGGCTATCTGCCGCTAAGACAAGCGGTCGTAAAATATATGAAGGAATATTTAAAAGTTGAAGCGACTGAACAATCCATTATGATTACATCTGGCGCACAGCAAGCACTTCACCTTATCGTTCAATGTTTATTAAATCCCGGTGATGCAGTTGCTTTTGAAAGTCCTTCACACTGTTATTCCTTACCGTTATTCCAATCAGCAGGTATTCGTATTTTCCCGTTACCTGTCGATGAACATGGTATTAATCCGGATGATGTGCAAGAATTATATAGAAAGCATCGTATTAAAATGATTTTTTTAAATCCAAACTTCCAAAATCCTACGGGAACTATGCTTCATCCAAACCGTAGAAAAAAACTGTTATCACTTTGTGCAGACTTACGAATTGCGATTGTGGAAGATGATCCGTCCAGTTTACTTACGCTAGAAAAGAAACAGCCTTGCCCTACTTTAAAATCGATTGATGAGAACGGAACTGTCATTTATGTACATTCTTTATCAAAAATGATTGCACCAGGTTTACGAGTCGGCTGGCTTGTCGCCCCGCAGTCTGTAGTAGAAAGATTATCCGACGCAAGACACCAAATGGAATTAGGCATGAGTATTTTCCCGCAGTGGCTTATGCAGCAATTTTTCGAAACCGTACCATTTCAGTCTCATATCGTGCCGTTACGAAAACAACTAGCAGAAAAAAGAGACGTTATCGTTCGTGCCCTAAACGAGCAACTTCACGATAAAATCTCTTTTTCGAACCCGACCGGTGGTATATACATATGGGGAAAATTAAAAGAACCAATAAATGAAAAGCAACTTATTATGCAAAGTTTAAAACAAGAAATCGCCTTTATGCCAGGTAGTATTTTTGGCGCGAAAGATGGTTATATTCGTTTATCTTATGGAAAAGTGAATATTGATCAAATTGAGGAAGGTATTTCTCGTTTGCGAGAAGCTATTTTAGTTTGTGAAAAATAACTTTACATAAAGCTCTATCGTTTGACAAAAGAAAAATCTACCATTATTATCAACACGAACCTAGTTCCCCCGCATTAACGGGCAATAAAACTCCCAGCTCAAAATTCAGCTGTAACAAAGAAGTTAGGTGGGAGATCAACTGCCCGTAAATGCCCGATTGGTTCAACTAATAATCAGTGGAGGATGAATC
>NZ_WIPE01000064.1:220811-267971 GCF_009760835.1 Bacillus sp. EE-W1
CCCCCACTGATTAAAGTTTCACTTTATAGGAGTGGTAAAAATGAAAATTTACGTTGATGCAGATGCTTGTCCTGTAAAAGATGTAATTATTTTTGAAGCTACGAGTGCAGAAATTCCTGTAACTCTAGTTACTAGCTTTTCTCATTATTCTAATGCTCAGCAGCCTAAAGGTGTGGAAACAATTTATGTTGATTCTGGAGCAGATGCTGCAGATTACCGAATTATGCAGTTAGCAAAAAAAGAAGATTTAATCGTAACACAAGATTACGGTCTTGCTTCGCTCGCTTTAGCAAAAGGTTGTATCGTTCTACACCATAAAGGCTATAAGTATACGAATGATAACATTGAACAATTGTTACAAACACGATATTTAAGTGCAATGGTTCGAAAAAGTGGTAAGCGTACAAAGGGACCGAAACCATTTACAGCAGAAGATAAAGAGAAATTTAGAGCGCTCTTTAAAAGTATGATCGCACTTTAAAAATGAATTGTCTATTTGCTAGGAAAACTTCGCAAAACAAAGAAGAGAATATCCAAATGAACATTCTCTTCTTGAGGTTTACCCTTTTAAAATGAAGGTAAATTATCTAAGTTATTTTCTTTTATTCCATCCGGTTCACTACGTATAATATCTCTACCATACTTATGAAATACATCTACATGAGCTAACTTCCCTAATTTCGCTTCACTAAGAGCAGTCATATAATCTAACTCTCTCCCGCTACTTGTTTTAAACGCAATTAAATCACCATCATCATTTTTACGAACGGCAACAATTTCTTCTGCTCCTGAATTGACTTCATTGTCTACTTCAAATTGAGCTTGCTCTTCTCCTTGATGTAAGTAATCATTATAAACTTTTTCAAAGTCTTTATTGTCCATAACATTCACCTCCAACACATTTTTTAGTATGGTTGGGAGTTGTTGGTTTTATGTAATTTGCTCTAAACTTTTGTATTTTCAAACGAAAACATAGTACCCTTACTATTTGATTGTAAAGTGTATTTTATGTCGAACATCTTTGATATATCTTCAATATTTTTCAAACCAAGTCCTGTACCTTTACTATTTATATCAAACCCAATCCCATTATCTCTAAAGGAAACAATATTTTCATCTATATTAATTTTGAGTTTTTTAGCTTTTGAATGTTTAAGGACATTTTGAAAAATATTATCAAATAACCTTTGAATCCATAACTCATTACTATTCCATATCAACTCTTTATCTTGTGGATTATATACTAATTCAATTTTATGAATGCTATACAAATAGCTCCATTTTTTAATCATATTTTCTATTAAATCATGTATATTCACTTCATCATTCACAATATAAGTATTCTCTAAGGTCTCTGTAGATTGAATATTAAATTCGTTAGTTAAATCACTTATATATTGTATCTGCTCATACATTGATTCAAGTACTGGTGCTTGATCCTTGTACTCACCTTCTAAATAATATAATTGTAATCTGACCGCTGTTAAGGGTGTATTAATATCATGCCGTAATTTATTTAATAGTTCCTTTTTTATTTGTTCCTGTTGTTGTAGTTCTAATTCTCGATAAGTTGTTCTTTCTATAAGCAAGTTCACTGATTTAATCAGCTCTCCCATTTCATCATCGCTTTTAACATTTATTATATTAGGGATTTTTTTATCACTAGCTAAATCTCGAATCGTTTGATTTAATACATTAATTTTATTTAATACTGTGTTAATCGATTTTGAAAATACAAAAGCTAATATTAATAGTGATAATAAAAATATGATTAACATCGTAGGGTATGCATAGGATTCGTGAAAAGGAATGTTCTGATTTTTAGTTTTAAAGACAACATTATAAATAACTGATACTAAGATACTAATTGATAACAATAACAGTGGTACGCTAATAATAGCAGAGAATAATAGTAACTGATATTTTTTCTTTAAGTTCATTTCTTCATATAGGTATTTAATCTATACCCTTCTCCATATATGTTCTGAATAATATCACCTGTTTTATCATCAATTTTGGTTCTAATTTTCTTTATATGTACGTTCATGATATTTTGATTTCTATCTTCGAGTTGCCATAGGTAATCATAGAAGTGTTCTTTAGATAAAACTCTATCTCTATTTTCGTATAAATAGAAGAATATTTTACGTTCAATTGCTGTAAAAGCAACTTCATTACGCAAATCATTATTAAAAACTCTTTTATATTCTGCATCTATAAATAAATGGTTAATTTGCGTGAACGTACCATATTGATTATCTAACATTTTCTGAATCCTTAACAACAACTCTCTAGGGTCAAAAGGTTTTATCATGTATTCTTCTCCAATGGTCAAACCTTTTAGTTTACTATCCATATCATTCCTTGCTGATAGAAATATAATTGGAATATTTAATCCTAGATTTTTTATTTTCTTTGTAATTTGATAACCATCTTCGCCTGGTAACATAACATCCATTACGACTAAATCTATTTCATGAATTATATCAAGAACTTTCCTTCCCTCTTTCTCCCAACACACATTATACTTCTCACGCTGTAAAATTTTTTGTAATAAATCTCCTATAATCAAATCGTCTTCAACAATTAATACGTTATATACTTTCATTATGTAAGCCTTTCATTGCTAAAGTTACAATTGTTTAGTTCTTCACTACTTTATTCTTAAGAAAATCCATAGCAATTTTGTATATTTCATCAGAAGCATATAAATAAATACTATGTGTACCTTCAATTATTTTTACATCAGCTATTAATAACTTGCTAGCAAACTCCTTATAGTCTTCGTTTTTTTGCTTTGTATACTTCGAATCTTTATATTGCCTAGCAATCGCATCTATAAATAACATAGGTGTTTCTTTTGGGATTGATAAAGAATTTGATTTTTTACCGTTATTGTAGCTTTGTAAAAGTTCTTGCTTCATATCATCATTAAAAGCCCTCTTATACGTAAGCGCTTTATAAATATCTTTTTCCTGTTCGTTTAAAAAGGATTGACGAATGACTTCGGGATTATAAGTAATAGAGGGAGCTAATCTCTGAAAACCAATTTTCGTTAAAATATTCATCCCTTTTATTTTTAATGAATCAACCATACCTATTTTATTAGTCACATACTGTTTAGGTAAACCAATATCTAACGCAATAATCCCTTTTACTTCACTTGGATATTTTTGTGCCCAATAAATAGCCTCTATACCCGATAGAGAGTGTGGTACTAAAATGTAAGGTGGTTTATTTCCACTTCGAATAAGCGCTTCTCTCGTTTGTTCTAATATCGTATCAATATCTCTATCATCTTGAAAAACATCACTGTATCCATAACCCGCTCTCTCAATTACAGAAATCTTGTTTTCCTTCGAAAATTTACTATATAAGCCTTTCAATTCATAAACAGGAGCGGCAATTCCAGATCCGGCCATAAATACAAACGTATCCTCCCCGCTCCCTCCATTATAAACATTCACTTTTTTATTATCGAAATTAACAAGTTCGCCTTCATTCTTCATTAATTTCGATTCCATTTTTAATTGATAGTTATGATATATAAATACAACGCCTGTTCCAAAGAAAATCATACTAACACTCATTAAAAATATTATTTTCACTCGCTTTAATAATTTTTTCATTTGACACCCCTTTCAACCTATATTGAAAGGGTACAATATAAAAATAAATTTCTAATAAATTTTTCAAAATTAATATCTATTCATTGTTTCTAAGGATGAATCACTTTTAATACCTACGCAAACCCTTCAAAGTCTCCAATATATCATCTGTAAAGGCTGTACTACCTTCTGCCTCTAAAACTCTGAAATAAAAACTTCTTAGAAAAGTTCTAATATTTTGTACTAAAATAGCATGCTGCGGATGTCGAATGTCTTCAACAGTTGCTATACTATGTAACCAGTTGCTCCACTCTTCTTCAGTTAAAAGATTTTGGTTACGTAAAGACATAATCGGCTTTACTAATCTCTCATCTTCAAAGTGCACATACACGTAATCACTTAATCGAACCTTCTGACGAACAGCTGCAAGAATCGCATATGAAAACTCACGATTTTGTATAGTACGTGCTAAAGCATCAAGTGCATCAGCAGCGTGTGCTGTAGAATGTGCCCAACCTTTTCCTTCTACGTAACCTCTTACATCTTCTTCTAAATATACATATTCCAACACTTGTTCTGCCACACTGTACAGTTGTTCTTCAGATAAAAGTGGTTCTCTTTCATGAACAGATAAAATAAGTGGTGGAATTAGTACGGAGAATGCACGTTTAAATACAGAGTCTGTGCCCTTTTCACCAATTTTATAAAATAAATAATCAGGACTAATTGCTTGTAACATTAATCCTCGTAACTCTTTTTGTCTAAATTCATCATTTGTAATCCATGTGTGAAGCGTACTATAAATTAAATCATCACGTAATTCAGCATCAGGTGAACCGATATAATCTAACATCCACTGCGCATATGGATATGCATCTACGTCTTCTGGTACAGCATAATTATTATTTTTAATTTGTAGTAGTTCTTCTTTTAGTTCTAGTACTTCATTCATTATATTTCCTGTCCCCTTTTTACTTTATTAACATATTTTCGCCTTATCCCCTGTAATTGCCTATCCTTATATGAACTTGATTCAATTATATAAAATTTATCCTGATAAATAAAAGGAAATACATTAGAACATCGCAGTCTCTCACTTTGTTTACATGCATTTCATGTCAGTTTAAGTTATAAAATACAGTATGTTTTTTCTTTTATATTCAAACGTAGTTACAATAAAAGGTTGCATCATTTTAGAACTTGTTTAATAAACTCTGTTTTAGCTTTTGTGTATGCTTCTCTATCTTGGTTATATCTTTTAGCTAAATCTTGTTTCAGATTTGAATAATCATAAACTAATTGTGGATTTTCTCGTAAGCGGTTACGAAATAAAAGTTGATGGTCCCATCGCTCAATTCCTTTAACCATTAAATGCAGGTGTGCTACACGCCTATTATTCTTAACTTTCACAAAGAATCTTCTCCAAGGTCTTTCATCTAATTCTGGGCTTACATAATGCCAATTATATATGGCCAATGTAGCTGAAATATCTAGTACTCTTTCAAATGAGTCTATTTCAGCCATTAGATCAATGATAGGTTTTGCAGGTAAACCAGGTATGGATGTACTTCCTATATGTATTACTTTGCTTATACCTAGAGGAGCAAGCAGTTCATATAATTGCTGCTCTTCACATTGGCCTTTATCTTGCCAATCAGGATTTGCATTAACTATCTCTACTGACTCATTCGCCCATACAGGCCAATCGTTCAGATTATCTTTCTTATCCATCCAAAGCAGCCCCTTTCACGATTTTAGATTCCTTTAAATACAATTACCGGATCATCAAAATTACTATTTCGAAATACAATATCCGCACACTCTTTCGGATTATGCTAGTTCGTTTGCAAATGTTGTTTTTCCTGCAGCTGTAATACCACTTACTCCAACTCTTGTTGGATGTGTTAAATTTAATTTTAAAATATGATCTGCAATTTCTTTCATGCGTTGTATTCGGTTCATGATATTTCCTCCTACAATTAGTTTACATAACATGATTACAGGTGACAATTCATGCCATTATTTGTCGGTAAGTCGATATATCGAAAAAATCGTTGATATATTATGATTGGCTTACTTTCCCTTAAACCCTCGATATAAAGCAGTCCGTAATTCTTGTTTGTATTCTTCAATTTCTGGCATATCGAGTTCTTCTGCTAGTCTGATGGCTAGTTCAATATCATATGGTACACGTACGAGTTGAATAGAAAAGCTCGCTGCTTCTTTTTCATTATAAGCTCCTTCAAATATTAAATAGGAAGCTTGTGTAATTTCAAGAGGATTACCTACACTACCAGCATTACATAACGTTTTCCCTCTGAAATTTTGAACGAACGCTTGGTGAACGTCACCGTAGCAAACGACATCGGGTTTTCTTTCCCCTTCTATATTCTCTGTGAGCTCACTATTTTCGAACATACTAATACGCTCTTCTCTTGAGGCATGTGGTTGAATTCTTTCATATAAACTTCTCGGTGAAGCGTGGAACATACGAATCAGTTTGCCGCTCATAAAAAATTCGATTGAAAATGGTAAGCTTCTTAAATAGTCATTTTGTTCTTCTGATAATTGTTTTTGATGCCATTTTAAGGCTTCAAATTCAGTCGGTTTTGTAATGAAATCATCCCAGTTTCCCATTACAACTCCATCACATTCTTTACGAATGATTTTAATCACTTCGCTAGAATGAGGGCCTTTTCCGACTAAATCTCCAAGACAAATGATGCGCTCAATTCCTCTTAATTTAATATCTTGCAGCACAGATTCTAAAGCTGGAATATTACCGTGAATATCTGAAATTACCGCTATTTTATCCATATAAATCCCTCCATTACTTATTGTTTATTATATCCTCATGTTGTGATTGATACCATTTTGGAATATAGGATGAAAAATTGTTATGATTTTCTAAAATTCCGTTTAATCTTTCCTTCATATCATCTACTAAATGTGGCGTGCTTCGGTTTGTCCATACGATATCAGCTGGGAATGTCATTGCTGCATATAATGAATACAGTTGCCAAAAATGAAGTGACGGTTCTCCCCCGCAATAACCGTGAACTTGTCCAACCGCAAATGGTTTACTTATTCTTGTAGTAAAGATCGCTACGTTATAAAAATCATGTATTGGATCGCCAAAATCATATCCACCAAAATCGATAACGATAAACTCCTTATTATGAATCATACTATTTGCTGGATGGAAGTCATCGTGTAAAAATGTGATTGGGCGATTTTTCAATAATTGTTTATGCTCCCCTACAAAACTTAATACTGGCTTCAAATCAAGGAAGTCTATTTCATAGTTTGCTAACGCTTCTACGTATCTTTCGTATTTATTCCATCGAACCGTTTCCCATTTATTACTTGCACTTTCTCTTTCAATTGAGTGGATTCTCTTTAATACTTCTCCTGCTTTTCTTCCTGCATAATACTGTTCTTCCACCGATAGTTTCCCTAGACCTTCTTCACCATTTACACCTTGGATCCATTCAAATACTTGAATACATTTATTTAAATCCTCCAGCTTTATAAAATGAATTAACTTAGGCGTAGGAATATGTAATAACTCTAATTGTTTCATATACGTATATTCTTCTTGTTTACGTTCAAAATGAACAGCATCACATATTTTTACAAAATATGTCACTCTATTTTCTAATTCTATTTTATATTTCTCTTCATGTGAAAAACCTTTTGAAATAGCTGTACACTTTGTAATACGAGGCCATTCTAGTTTTCTCTCTATCTCTCTAAGTATTTCTTCCACTATGTTCACCTCTATCAATATATGTACAAACTACCTAACACTTCATGCTCTCGTTTATTTTCCCCATTACACTCCACTGCAAATGGATATTCGCCATGATGATTCAAACGTTCTAGTACTAACCCTTCTCCTTTTGGTTCACAAAACTGCACATGAACATCACCAAATGATACGCTTTGACACTCTGCATTCCATTCTTCATTTTTAACGACCTGGTTTGCAGTTAGCCCCATTACTTCTTTCCATTTCCGTACTGTTTCTCGAACATTTTTCACTGCGTAATGAATCGTTTCAATTTGTTGTACTTTGTTTTTATGTTCAGTGATCGTCCCTATGTTACGTAAATCGTTTCTTCTTTCTTCATCCGTTTCATTCCATTGTATAAAGAATGGTAATTTCGGTCCGTTTTCCTCTTGCTTTACAAATAACATTTTCCATTCTAAAAGGCGGCCATCTTTTCTCATACGTTTCCCTTCAAATGGTCCTATCGTATGTAAACCTTGCTTACTAAACTTAACTGCTAGGTCTTCAATGGCATCTGCTCGAATTGCGATTTGTAGCATTCCTTCTCCGTCTTGTAATTTCACTACTGTTTCTTGTACTAATGGATTGTCTGCTTTCTTCGCTTTTTCTTCATGCTGAATTGCTAAAAATTCTATATAGGATAAATCAAAATAACATAAACTATTCCAAGTACCCCAGGTCGTATGCTCTCCGCCTAGTGCAGTATGAAATCCACGCTTCTGCATTTGTTTCGCCGCTTCCTCCGGTGTACCATGTACTGCGTGTACGAGATGATCAAATCGTAACATGTCTTTCTCCCCTTTCTCTCCATCCTTTTATTGTATATTTTATTTTTCTTTCATTCAATTCAAAAAACTTTAAAACCCAGTTGATTTATACGATTAATATGTATTATAATGAAACAAATTTAATTATTGCTGATTGGAAAAACCAAAGGCACTTTTCTCATACGGGAAAAGTGTCTTTTTCATTTATTATTACAGGGGGATTATTTATGCAGAAATTAATTGTCTTTGCTATTATTGGATTTTTCGCTCAATTGATTGATGGGGCGCTTGGAATGGCGTACGGGGTAACATCTACCTCACTATTATTAATGTTTGGTATCGCACCGGCTGTAGCTTCCGCATCTGTTCATTTAGCTGAGGTCGTTACAACCGCCGCTTCTGGTGCATCTCACCTCAAATTTGGAAACGTTGATAAATATACCGTTTCCAGGCTTACATTGCCAGGAGCAATTGGCGCATTTATTGGAGCATGTTTTTTAAGTAATTTACCTGGCGATGTAATTAAACCGTACATTTCCGTATTTTTATTTACTTTAGGGGTTTATATTTTATTACGATTCCTCATTCAAAAACAAATTGTTACTTCAAATAAGCGTATGTCTGCTAAACAGCTTGTTCCGCTTGGCTTATTTGCTGGATTCGTTGATTCAACTGGTGGTGGTGGCTGGGGTCCGATTACGACACCTGTGCTTTTGGCAAGAGGAAATGAAGCTAGAAAAGTTATCGGATCTGTAGACACGAGTGAGTTTCCTGTCTCACTCGCTGCAACAATCGGCTTTTTCATTTCTCTTGGCTGGGAACAAGTAAGCTGGGTTTGGGTATTTTCTCTTATGCTCGGTGGTATCGTTGCGGCACCGATCGCTGCATGGCTAGTGCGCATCGTTCCTTCTCATTTACTTGGCGTATTAGTTGGCGGCCTTATTATCTTTACAAACATTCGTACACTGCTTACTACATTTAAAGTTGATCCAACTATTATTTCACTTTCTTACGTGGCAGTTGGTCTTGTCGTTATTATTTCTATTTTCATTGCTGTTCGCAATCATTCCAAGCGTTCTAACGCATCGACAGCTGGATATCCGAATGATCAAAAACAAATGCTACCATAACGATAAAAATACCGCCCGATATACTTCGAGCGGTATTTTTTATTGTTCTATTTTCCAATTAATCATCGTTTCTGTAGTGCCAATTCTCTTCATATGTAGTTTCTCTAATACACGAATCGAGCTAATATTTTCAAGAAGTGTCTCTGCAATAATCGTTTCTACCTCTTCTGTTTGAAAAGCCCAATTTATTAGCTCTCTTACAGCTTCTGTCGCATACCCTTTATTCCAATATTTCTCAATAAATCCGTAACCAATTTCTACTATATGTTCCTCATTTGGTTTCCCTTTAAACCCTATATCACCTAGAACGATGTCATCTTCTTTTCGAATGACATACCACGCCCCCCAAGGTAATACTTCCTTATCTTTTTTTACAGTTTCTACATGTCCTACAATATGTGGACCACTATCATATCCTTGCTTGCTCGCAACGTGCATCCTCTCTTCTGTACACGGTACTATATAGAGCCTTTCTGTTTCTAATTTCATGTTGATTTCCCCTTTTCAATTAAACAATACTTCAATTTTACTAGAAATAAAAAGAATATTCATTCTATTTATCAGATTTATACTTATTCTTTGAAACGAATTTAAGGAATAATCCTCTTTTGATACTTATGTCGAATTATATTTTCTGAATTTTCTTTTAATTTTAGAGGGTTTTTCAATATTTTTTGCGAAACATTTGTATAACAATTTTTTCTTTGCTTATTGTTACATAATAGTAGGTTCGAGTGGAGTTTTGCAAGCGTTTCCTATACAATAACCGATATTTTTTGACTTTTCCTAACAAAATATCTTGCAATATATTCAGAAAGTCATTACAATTGCCATATATTAAAAATCTTAGCAATATATCAAATCCTCATCAATCCGATGAGGTAGAGGTTGCGACTTTTATGAGTAAAACGGACGAGACACAGAGAATGTCACCGACTCCGTTTGAAAGGAAAAGTTGCCGAAGTTTATATTTCTTCTCTGGAATTATGAGCTGGGTCTGTCTCCGAAAGGAACAGAACTGTCACGTTTACAAAATTACCGTGTAAACGTGGGGTGCTATCTTAACGGAAGGGTATGATGGGGTGGTTATTTGTGAAACGTTCCGCCAAATTCCTTTGGCGGTTTTTTGTATTTTTCTCCCCCGTTCCTTCCTATCTTACAAGAAAAGGAGTGTTGAACATGAATAGCGCAACGAATCAAGCTACCTCTAAAACGCAAAGTACACAAGGACAAGGTGAATTAAAACGCGGATTAAAATCTCGTCACCTTACGATGATTTCTCTCGGTGGTACAATCGGTACCGGACTATTTCTTGCCAGCGGTGGTGTCATCCATTCAGCTGGACCTGGCGGCGCATTAATTGCATACGCCGCAATTGGGATTATGGTTTACTTTTTAATGACAAGCTTAGCTGAACTCGCAGCTTACATGCCTGTTACTGGATCTTTTAGTACTTATGCAACAAAATTTGTTGATCCGTCCCTTGGCTTTGCACTTGGATGGAACTATTGGTATAACTGGGCCATTACAATTGCTGCTGAACTCGCTGCTGTAACATTAATTATGAAATTTTGGTTCCCAGATACCCCTTCTCTTATTTGGAGTGGATTATGTTTAGCTATTATTTTCCTTTTAAACTATTTATCTGTTAAAGGGTTTGGTGAATCTGAATATTGGTTCGCACTTATTAAAGTAGTTACTATTATTATCTTTTTAATTGTCGGCTTCATGATGATTTTCGGAATTATGGGCGGCGAATCTGTTGGCTTTAAAAACTTCACTGTTGCAGATGCACCATTTAATGGCGGCATTATGGCAATTATCGGTGTATTTATGGCTGCTGGGTTCTCCTTCCAAGGAACTGAATTATTAGGAGTTGCTGCTGGTGAAACTGCTGATCCAGAGCGCAACATTCCAAAAGCAATTCGTTCTATCTTTTGGCGTATTCTTTTATTCTATATCCTTGCGATTCTCGTTATCGGTTTATTAATTCCTTATACAACTGAAAGCCTTGCCGCAAGTGATGTTACAGTAAGTCCATTTACACTTATTTTTGAAAAAGCTGGCGTTGCTTTTGCTGCTTCTGTTATGAACGCTGTTATTTTAACGGCAGTACTATCTGCTGGTAACTCTGGTATGTATGCATCAACTCGTATGCTTTGGGACTTAGCTCGCCAAGGTAAAGCACCAAAATTCTTAGGGAAATTAGACAGCCGCGGTGTACCTGTTAACGCATTAATCGCAACGTCAATTGTCGGTAGTATCGCTTTCATTGCTTCTTTATTCGGTGACGGCGTTGTATACATTTGGTTATTAAACGCATCTGGAATGTCTGGCTTTATCGCATGGGTCGGAATCGCAATTAGTCATTATCGTTTCCGCAAAGCATATATTGCTCAAGGTAAAGATTTAAAAGACTTACCATATAGAGCAAAATGGTTCCCGTTCGGTCCAATCTTCGCATTTGCACTTTGTGTCATCGTAATTTTAGGTCAAAACTACGGGGCATTTATGGGTGAATCAATTGATTGGAACGGCGTACTCGTTTCTTATATCGGATTACCACTCTTCTTAGTACTATGGTTAGGATATAAATTTACGAAGAAAACAAAAGTGATTCCGCTTGATAAATGTGAATTGAAATAAAGTGAAAAGAGCAAACAAATTTGTTTGCTCTTTTTTTATTCCGATGCTTCTCCCTTCCCTATTGCTCCTGTTTTTGCAATAATAAAGGAAATATAAATAAAGGTTGGGATACGATGAACATTCGCATTACTGATGAAGCAAAAGCAGCTATACATAGATTAGAACGTAAAGACAAAAAAATCATTCGCATTAGAGGAACAATGACAAACTCTTGTAGTATTTTCGTTGATGTGGATTTAATTTGGGATACATATAATGTAGATGACGTTGTATATGAAGATGCTGATTTTATCGTACAAATGGATTCATTTACGAAAGACTACACTGGTGATACGGTGAAACTTGATTATAAGACGACTGGTTTTAGTATTACGACTCCGAGTGAGACTTTGGTTTATGGGTTGTCGATTAAAAAATAAAAATTGTTTTCAGCTGACCAATGAGGTGAAAAAATGGGTAAATATGTTCCGTTAAAATTTTTATTTAACGAAGAATCAGCAAAAAATATGGCCGATTCTATTTGTAAGCACGATCCTACTTTCCCTAAAAGAAACTTCGTATCTTCCGTAACATGTAAAGTTGAAACTTTAGAGTTACAGCAGCGTATTGAAGTAATAGCAGATGAATTACATCATGCATTACAAAAAGATTTTAATGAAGCAATTCATATTTTACTGAAAACATTGGGACCAGAAAATACTACAGAAGTAGGTACATTTACAAACGGATATATGTACATGCCTATTGCAAAATACGTTGAAAAATATGGGCTTAACGATTTTGAATCCTCATTTAACGCCATGTATGAAATAACAAAAAGGAATACTGCTGAATATGCTATTCGGCCTTTTCTTGAGACATACCATGAAGATACACTAAACATATTAGAACAGTGGATTCATGACGAAAACAGCCACATTAGAAGATTGGTTTCAGAAGGTACAAGACCAAGACTTCCTTGGGCAAAAAAAACAGGAGCTCTGAAAGGTGACTTTAAGAACAATTTACAGCTTCTTGAACCATTAATGAATGATCCTTCTAAATATGTCCAAAAATCAGTAGCCAATCATATTAACGATATTACGAAAGAAGATAAAGAACTCGTTTTTCAATGGTTACAGCAATTACGTGATAAACAGCATCTTGTTAACCCTTGGATTATAAAACATGGGTTAAGAACGGTGATAAAAAATGGTACTTTACCAAAAGATTTTTGTTTTTAAGTATTTTTAAATGAAAACGGCCTAAACAAAAACGCTTATGCTTCAAGAATGAAGTATAAGCATTTCTTCTCTTTAAAACATTATCCCTGCCTTAAAATATTTTGAAACATTTCCGGTTTATTTTGTTTAAAGCTCTCTATTATTTCTTTTCCAAATATCGTTATACTTTTCTCCCAAGGATGGCCTAAATACCCCCACTTAAAGTCTTTCTGAATAAAGAAATAGTAATCACCATTCGGAAATATTGGTATACTCCACTCATAAAATTCATTTCTTTCAAACTCTAAGTGTGGATTCACCCAATAACACTCATGTTGCCAATCCAGTGCCATCATATATTCATTCGATGCTGTATTCTCTTTGAAAACTTTTAATGCTTTTTCCTCAAGTTCATCATATACATTTAAATCTACCAACTCTCCAAAATAATGAGAGATGTCATATGTGATAAACGGTCCCGGTACTTTAAACGATGGAAATATTGAAACACTTGGTGAAAACTCATAATCACTATATACTTTATCCCAAATTCGATCGTACTCTTTATCTGTAAACTCAATCCAATTTTTCATTAAATATCTACCTTCTCTTTATATTTCAAAGGAATTCCACTCAAAAATCCCGAATATATAAATAATCATTCTCGCAAGGAGCGAATTTATATGCATCTATTCGAACACGAAACGTAAATCCGTTTCACTTTTATAAGAGGTCCTCCTTTTTACTTTTCTCATCATATCATTCATTTACAAAGTAGGAGGGTACAATTATGAAACGTGATCCATTATTTTTAACTTTATTAGACAGTGCAAATACAAATTTTAGCGGCTGGGATTTTTCTTTCATTTCAGAAACGGGTCGAATGAATAGTGAGCCTTTATCGTGGTCGTACGGTAGCACTGCTTTCCAGCTTATACAACACGCAAAATCAATGCTAGATATGGGCACTGGCGGTGGAGAGCTTTTATCTATGTTACAACCGTTCCCGCCAACTATTTATGCTACTGAGGGCTACGCCCCAAACGTGCCAATTGCCCGAAAGAAATTAGAGCCTTTAGGGGTTATTGTTGTAGAAGTAAAGGATGATGATGCCCTACCACTTCAAGATGCTCAATTTGATTTAATTGTGAACCAACATGAATCCTATGCTGCTTCTGAGGTAAACCGAATCCTTTCTCCTAATGGAATATTTCTTACCCAACAAGCTGGTGGTCTTGATTGCGCAGAACTTAATAAGCAGTTTGGCACACCACTAAATAGCGAATTTGCAAGTTGGTCACTCGAAACTGCATGTAATGAGCTAAAGGAAAATGGATTTACTATTTTAGAAGAAAAAGAAGAGTTCCCCTTTCAACGCTTTTATGATATTGGCGCTATCGTATATTATTTAAAAGCGATTCCGTGGCAAATTCCTGATTTTACTGTCGAAAGGTATTATGAGGAATTATATCGCATACATGAGATTATGTTGCAAAAAGGCTATTTTGATGTGAAGCAACATCGCTTTATCATTAAAGCGATTCGCAACTAATCATAGAGTATATGAAAATGAAAAAGAGATGGATCTACCATCTCTTTTTTTATTTTCACTCAATATTTGATATATTTAAAAACTTAGTTTCGCAGTAATAGCCTTTGCCGCCAACATAAACCTTTTCTATTTTATTGTTGCTGTTGATTGCTAATTTAACTAATATTTCGGAAGGCGATTGCAAAGAATAACCTTGTTCAAATACATAAACTTCTTTTTGTAAGTAGTGCTGTTCATATAGATAGCAAGCTAATGCACCGTTTGAAGTTCCCGTCGCTGCTTCTTCATTGATGTCATATAGTGGAGCAAAGTTTCTGCATATTATTCGATTGTCATTAAAAGTATATAGATGCATCCCGACAACATTATAATACTTGCTGATTTCTTTAATTTTTTCAAAATTAGGTTGCAGTGTATGTAATTGTGTTTCGCTTTTTATAGGAATTAAAATATCTTTTAATCCCGTGGAGACAATTTGAATTGGGTATGTATTGTCTATAGCCTTAATATCAAAACAGTCAATGAACTCGTTTGGAGATACAACATCATAAAATATTGGTTCGTTTTGCTCCATAAATATGATGTCATCTTTTATGGCAATAGTAAGAACACCGCTGTTCGTTTCAATCGTATAGCGATTCCTGAAAAGTTTATTTACATGCATTAGTATCACGAAAGAGCCAATTGTCGCATGACCACATAAATCAACTTCCTCTTTTGGTGTAAAATACTCAATTTTATAATCAGCAACTTTAGATTCTGATATAAATGCGGTTTCCGCGTAGCCCAGTTGTTTAGCTATTGCCATTTTTTGAGTAGTGGTCAATGTATTCTCCATAAATACCACTCCTGCTCTATTTCCACCTTTATGATCCTTACTAAATGCACTTGCAACATAAACGGATATTTTCATAAGACACCTTCCTTCCTCACTTATAGTAAATTGTAGCATAGAACATACTACGTATATATATCGTTGGATAAATTCGCCATAAAGCAAAGGACAAAATACTTTTTAGCATCTAAACTCTCCAAAAATATTTTGTCTACAGCCTGAGAGATGGATCTACCATCTCTTTTTCCCCGTTTATTTTTTAAAATTTTGTGGTGGCTTCTAGATTGTTAAGTACGTTCACGTCTCGCAATCGCATCAGCTAATGTGATAAATTGCTCATACGTTATCTTTCCTGTTACCTTCGCTTTAATAATCTTTTCCATTTCTTTTGTAATAATCCTACCCTCTATCGCTAGACTTGCTTTAGCTTCTTCGATAGCTTCATTTAGTTCTTCCTCACTTTTGAATGCCATAATTTAAGTTATCTCCTTCACATCATTTTATTTACTCTTTCAATATGAGAAAAGTAATACCCCTTTTCATCCTTTGCGTTACTCATCATACTTTGACCATCTACATCTATCTTACTAATCTCATTTCCTTTCTTATCATACGCATATATGTAACCACCATCTTTCATTGCATTTGAATACGAAACAAGATAATCCGCTTTTGGAATATTTTTAAGTTCTTTCTCACTTTTAGAACAAGCTATAAAAAGGAGCATCGTACATATAACAGTTATGCCTAATGAAATGTATTTCTGGAATATTTCATCACCTCGCATATAAAATGAGAGCAATCAACATAAAAATGCTGATTGCTCTATTAAAATAATCTCTACTAGATTATAAGAGTGATTATTTTTATACTTTTCTATTGAGAAACAAGTTGTTTTTCATACCGTTTGTTCACTTCATCTTCCGTTAAACATGCAGTTGTGTAATTAATAATATTCCGGTTATCATATGTGAATATATGTTCCAACTTATTTTCTTCTTTTAATATTATCGGTAAGTATTTTTGTAAATTGCTAACTACACCTCTATTATCACGATTTAATATCCAATCAATTTCTTTCCATTCTAATAATCCTTCCGCCGTACTTAATGGTGTATTCATATGTACTCCATCTGGCAAATCAGCAAGGAACACATACATTCCCTCATTATGCCAAGACGCGTCTTTATCTTTAAAAATAACATTCCCCTTATATGCTACACTTGGAAGCTCTATTCCTGTTTCCTCAAGCGTTTCTCTAATTATTCCTTCATATGGCGTTTCATTATCTTCAATTTTTCCACCAACACCATTCCACATTCCCATATTTGGCTTTTTATTTCTATTCAATAAGAGTATTTTATTTCCCTTTCTAATGAAACAAATTGTGTACTTATACATACGTTCCTTTTCCCCTCATCTACATATTTAAATTGCATTTTGATTAGAACTTACTAAATTAAGTTTTTTATTATATAAACAATTGGTTTTTAATGAGGTATTTTGCTCATTTTCATTAAAAAACATTCTCCTTATAATTATATTTCACATATTATATTGTACAACTTTCATTTCAGAAAGGAGTGTTCAAAATCGATAACATAAGTAGCGAGTTTTTAAAACAATTTTACGATAGTCGCGTTTGGTTACATGATACACATTGGCTCGGGGTCCCCATTTTCAAACTTCCCTCTGATCTTTTTTTGTATCAAGAAATTATTTACGAATTAAAACCCGATTTAATTATTGAATGTGGCACTTGTTATGGTGGTAGCGCATTGTATTTAGCTTCTATATTAGATTTAATTGGAAAGGGTCACGTTGTTACTATTGATATATTCCCTCAACCAAATCGTCCATCCCATGACCGAATTACGTATGTAACAGCTTCTTCTGTTTCTGTACATGCCGTTCAAACTATATTAAATATGCGCAAACCTGATGATGTGATTTTAGTTATTTTAGATTCTGATCATAGTAAAGAGCATGTATCAAAAGAACTTTTACTTTATAAATCTATCGTTACTACTGGTAGTTATATTATTGTAGAGGATACATCTATTAATGGAAATCCTGTTTCTCCCGATTGGGGCCCCGGCCCAATGGAAGCTGTAGAAGAGTTTTTAGCTAAAAACAACAACTTCATAATTGATGAATCTAAACATAAGTTTTTCATATCATTTAATCCAAAAGGTTTTTTAAAGAAGATAAAGTGAAACTTTAATAAGTGGGGTTTTGTATAACCCCACTTATTCTATAATCTTCATTTTTGAAAAAGGATAATATACAAATTCCACTTTGCCTATTATATTATCTTCTTCAATATATCCTAAACCGTTTCGACTATCTCTACTAAGTTCACGATTATCTCCCATTACAAATAATTTATTTGGCGGGATTTTTGTCTTTTGAAAGTTATAAAATACTTGCGTATTATTGAATAAATCTTTATTTGTATACGGTTCTTCTTGTTTTTTATCATTTACATACACTGATCCATTCGTTATGTTAATTACGTCACCAGGAAGTCCTATTACTCGTTTTACATAATATTTCGACCCATCCTCTTCCTTTATAATAACAATTTCTCCGTGCTCTAAATTAGAAAAATGTACTGCTGCTTTATTTACAAATACGTAGTCTTCTTCATATAAAGTCGGTTGCATCGATTTCCCTTCCACTTTACATAAAGTAAAAGAAT
The DNA here is from genome assembly GCF_009760835.1 of Bacillus sp. EE-W1. NCBI lineage: Bacteria > Bacillati > Bacillota > Bacilli > Caryophanales > Bacillaceae > Bacillus > Bacillus sp. EE-W1. Next base: position 239,046 of record NZ_WIPE01000064.1, read on the forward strand.
GATAGGCTACTATCAAAACAAACACAAACAGTATGTATTTTCCCCATCCTCTTTTAATCTCCTCTTTCATATCCATTCCCACCTTATTTAAACGCTTTTTAACTCAAAAAATATATCACTGCACAATGTGTTTCCATGCAGTGATATTATTTTTACTGGGCCTTGTTCGGTTGTTCTACTGGGACTGGATTTTCACCCGCTCTTTTCGCTTTCAATTCAAAATACGCATCCAAAATCTCTTTACCAATCGCGGAATTAATTCCTGATTTGTCATCATTCACCCAAGGTACAACAACTGAAAAAGCTACTTCCGGATCAGCATCATATGGTGCATAACCGGCAAGAGTTAAATTATAACATTTTTTCCGGTTATAGTTTTCATCTCTTCCAATATCACTTTCTCCACCATATACAGTTTCAGCTGTTCCTGTTTTTCCAGCTGGTTTATACGGTAATCCTTTAAACGTTGCAGTACCTGTCCCGTCAGTTTCTTGAAAAACTCTTCTAAATCCTTCTTTTACATGATTAATGTATGAAGTGCTCATATCCACTCGATTTAAAATAACTGGTTCAATAGACCGAATAACTTTTCCAACATCCTCTGGTCTATGTGGTTGCTCTCTCACCTCTTGCACAATTTGCGGTTTCATTCGGTAACCACCGTTTGCAATGGTTGAAATATATTGAGCAAGTTGAAGCGGCGTATATGTATCGTATTGTCCAATCGCATAATCAAGTAAAAAACCAGGTATGGTATCCGTTCTACCCATTTGACCAATCGATTCATTCGGCAAGTCAATACCAGTCGGTACACCTAAGCCAAATTGTCTAAAGTAGTAGCGCATTTTATTAAATGTCTCTTGTTTAATGTCTAATGGATTGTTTGGCACATAATTTATACCTGCCATCTTTAATGCTGTATTAAACATATATACGTTTGATGAAACTTGTAAAGCTCTTAAATCATCAATATCACCAAAGTCTTTCCACGATTTCTTTGGCTTAGAACTTCCTTTAAAATACATTGGTGCATCAAAGAAATGTGTATACGGCTTAATTGTGTCAGTTTGATAACCGGCTAATAATGTAGCCCCTTTCACAGTTGACCCTAACTCATAAGAACTTGTCATCGTTCCTAAAGCATAATCTTCTATTTGCATCCCGCCATCTTTATTTACAATTTTCTTTCCTGCCATCGATAAAATTTGACCGTTTTTCGGGTTCATCATTACAACGAATGCACGATCCATCATCGGCTCTGCAGAATGAAATGCTCGTAAATTCTTTTCAAGACTTTCCTCTACTTTTTTCTGTAACTCCATATCTACTGTTAACATTAAATTATTTCCACTTTTTCCTTCGGTCACTTTTTCTGTCCGGATTATATTTCCTGCTTTATCTGTAATGCTTCTAGACTGCTCTTTCGTTCCATGTAATGCGTCTTCGTATTGCTTTTCGATGTAACTCTTACCAATACGGTCATTTCGGTTATAATCACGTACTAAGTAATAATCTAATTGTTCTCTTGGCAATCCTTCATTTTCAGTAGAAACGCTACCAAGAATAGAACGAAGTATTTTATCATTTGGGTATTCACGTTCCCAGTCCACTGTCGTATCTACTCCAGGCAAGCTTGCCAATCTTTCACTTACGACTGCATATTCATTTTGACTTACATCTTTTTTAACGATTTGCGGCGTCATTTTATATCCCGCATTCATTTTGCTTTTAATAGCTAGTACTTCTAGGTCTTCTTTTGAAAGTTCGCTTAATTCTTCTTGTGTAATTCTTTCCCTACGTAACTCTTCAACTTTTTTATCTAATTCTTTCCCTTCTATCTCTTGCTTCCTAAATGTATTCTCATCTTCTTTTGTCACTTTTGCCGCTGCTTGCTTTTCATTTAACTGCATCCAAAAATCTTTTTTATCTGTTTCTGTTAACTTGTCTATATCCTCTGGCGACATTTCAATTAACTGGGCTAACTGTCTTGCTACTTGTAAAACTTCTTTCGAATCTACCCCTTTCATTTTCGTATATGTAACGGTTCGTAGCGGTTTGTTATTTACAATCACTTGACCTTGTCGATCAAACATTTTCCCTCTAGGAACAGGAGTGCTTACCGTTACATCTTCCTTTTTGTTCACTTCATTTCTATACGTTTCTCCATCAATGATTTGTACTTTACCTAATTGAATTATAATAGCTGAAAATAAAAGAAAGACGATAAAAAATAGTACATTTAATCGAAATGGAATATGAGTCTTTTTCTTTTTCGATTGTTTCTTCTGCTCCTTTTTCTGTCTCATTTCGCTCCCTCGCTTCATTCTATTAACATTTCTACATAGAACCATTATGTATCAAATTTATTTATATGATATATATAGAATTTTATATTAATTACTAAAGAAATAAAAGATTTAATTTTCAGTTTTTTGATTTTACAACCTATTTATTACCATTCCCTTATTAAGGAATAACATGAATGTTATTCTAAAAGAAAGGTTGTATACTTAAGAAATAAATCAATAAAAGACATTACTAAGGAGAAAATGAAATGACAGATTCATTCACAATTCATACTAATGCGTCTCATTGTTTAAACTTTATGATTTACATTCAAAATATTTATCTCAACCAAAAAGAGAAAAAAGGAAATTTACGTTTTCCTTACATAGCAAGACAATTCAATTTCTCTACTAACTTTGAAGTGAATTTCAAAGAATTATGGCATACACTTCGCAAACAAGTTGCTAATGACAAATATGATTCACAAATTTTTTATGATGAAAATCATATGTTTTATGAGAAGCTTTTTGATAATCATTTATGTAATGAGGACTCTTTTAAAGAATTAGTATGTAGTTTTAAAGTATGGTGGACTAGCATAGCAGGTCAGCTTTCATTAGAATGGTCTGTAAGTGAGTATAGTACGCAACTTTATAATGACTTAGTCTTATACTTAAAACAAAACGAAATAGAACCTTTACAACAACTACATATTAACTTACTTTATGACGACTGTGTATTCACTAAAGATAATATTACTTCTTACTCTGCCATTTTACCTACGAAACACTTTTTTATAAATTATAGAGATGTGGTTACTACATTATCGACGTGCTTTAAACTGTGATTACTCAAATAAAAAACTGAGGTGGATACCTCAGTTTTTCCGATAACTTATTTCATTGAAGATACCCCTTCAACAAACTCTCCAATCTTATTTTGAAAAACAAAATCAAAGTTATATTCTTGCCCTGTTAACTCTTCATTTACTAAGATTGTCGTTGCCCCTATTTCCCTCTTTGCGATTTGCGGGAATGAAGCGACGGGTTGTACTTTTAATGACGTTCCCATAACGATAAGTACATCTGTTTCATATAAACGTGTTATCGCATTTTGATATTGCGGCAATGTATCTCCGTATAAAACAACGTCTGGATTTAAAATGAAATTACACTTCCCGCAGCGAGGCACTTCATGATCAATCATATACTGCAAATCATATCCCGCTTTACACTTCGGACAATGTGCTGTTTGAAGTGTTCCATGTAAATCAATGACATGCTTACTACCGCCTAATTGATGTAAACCGTCAATATTTTGCGTTAAAATCGTAATGTCTTTCCCTTGTTCTTCTAATTTAGCTAAAAAGCGATGGCCACGATTTGGTTTATATTGATGAAACGTATTAATTTGAAAGATTTCTTTATAATGCTTCCAAAATTCTTTCGGACTTCTATTATAATATCCTCTTGATAAATACATCTCCACATTCGCATCAGCATACAATCCATTTGCTGAACGGAAATCTGGGATACCACTTTCCGTACTTGCACCAGCGCCTGTTAACACTGTAATTTTCTTCGCTTTTTCTAAAATTGAACGCACTTCTTTAAATTGTTGCACAAAAATCACCTCTATGTATTTTCCTATACTTATTATACCAGTTGTTTACAGGAGGTGTTGTACGATTCGATTTATTTAATGCGTCGTACCCCCAATTTCCACAATATCCACTTCAACTGTCGTCGTTACCTCAACCGCCAGTTCTATCCCTTTACCAATAGTAGAAAGTGACATACTCGGTTGACCTGGATAGTTACTCGCTTGCTCTGGTAAGAACGGAATATGAATAAATCCGCCTTTTATTTCCTTATCACGTTTCACTAGTTCATGCATGAGACCGTAGAATAAGTGATTACAAACGAATGTACCTGCTGTTTGTGAAACGGAAGCTGGTATGCCTTCTTCTTGCAGTCTTTTTACAATTGCTTTCATCGGAAGTGTAGACCAATAAGCAGCTGGTCCTTCTTCTACAACCGGTACATCTACCGGCTGATTCCCTTCATTGTCAGCAATTCTTGCATCATCAACGTTAATCGCGACACGCTCTATCGTAATATCTGGTCTGCCCCCAGCTTGTCCGATACATATAATTATTTCCGGTTTTAGTTCTTCTATATATTCTTTTAAAACTTGTATTGATTTATGAAATACAGTTGGTACTTGTTTACTAATAATCTTGTATTCTCCGACTGTTTTTTCGTGCAAACTTTTTGCGACTTCCCAAGCTGGATTGATGCTTTCTCCGCCGAACGGGTCGAACCCTGTTAGTAATACTGTTTTCATAGTTTTCCCTCCTAATTAGAAACGATATACAAGACCATACATGATAAACATATTTATGATAAAGATGGAAAGAGCAATTGGTACTTGTGCTTTAATAACTGCATTTTTATCTTTTAGCTCTAAAAGCATTGCCGGAACGATATTAAAGTTTGCTGCCATTGGAGTAAGCAATGTTCCGCAATATCCAGCAAACATTCCAAGTGCTGCCATAATTGCCGGATTTCCTCCGTGCATTTGTACAATTAAAGGTAAACCAATTCCGCCAGTAATAACGGCAAACGCTGCGAAAGCATTTCCCATTACGACTGTGAAAAGCATCATTCCTAAACAATACGCCATAACAGCAACGAACGGATACTCTGTCGGTAATACTTGTCCAACTAGATCAGAAACGACTTGTCCAACGCCAGACTTAGCGAAAATACCGCCAAGTGCTGCTAACATTTGTGGTAAAATGACAGCCCAACCGACAGCTTGCAATAGTCTGCTTCCTTCTTGAACAGGCGTTGTTATTTTCGATTTCGTAATACGCATCGCCGCAACGAATGCAAGTAATGCTCCTAACGCTAATGCAACTAGTGTTACTTTATCTGGATCAACAAGAGAAACATTTTCCCATTTAATTTTCCCTAACGTTAACGTACCGATAATTGTGAAAATAGGAATTAATAGTGCAGGCATAAAAATTTTATTTTTTAATTTCTCCGCATGTTTCACACGTTCTTGTACTGGTACTTCTTTCTCCTCTGATTTTGTTACTTTGTTTAATGAAGCTAACACGACCATAGCGAGCACAATACAACCAACGTAAAACGAAGGAATTACATTTCCGAATAAAAACGTAATGGCAAATAGCGCCCAAAACAAGCTAGAACCCCATCGGTTTGGATGTTGACGATCAAAGGCAATACGAACAGCGATAAAGGCAACGATTATACCTAATACGTAATAAATTGTATCCATTGTAATGATGTTCATGTTATATTGCCTCCTTCTCTTCTTTTTCTTTTGATGTCATCGTTTTTGCTATATATTTATCAAATCTTCTAAATCTGATCCAGCTTACGATAAGCGCTGATATTGCAGTTGGAATACCCCAAAGCGCCATATCCCACACACCGACATGCATACCTACCGAATCGAAGAATCCTTTCATTAATAAAATCGCACCAGTCGCGATAAATATATCTTCTCCGAAAAACCATGCTGTATTTTCCGCCGCTGCTGCATTTGCTTTAATTTTTTCTCTTAACTTTTCAGGAAGCTTACCATATTTCCCTTGCGCAGCCCCTTCGGCCATCGGTGCAACGAGCGGTCTTACTGTTTGTGCATGACCACCAATGTTCAGTCCCAGTGCTGCTGATGATTCTCTTATCGTAAAATATGACATTAATACTCTTCCAGTTGTTGCACCTTTTGATTTCGTTATAAGTGCTTCTGCTCTTTCTTTTAAACCGTAACGCTCTAAAATTCCGATTACCGGTAAAGTTAATATAATTGGCATAGACATATATCTATTTTCTATGAAAAATTTACCGAACATGCTAATGACATCATAAAAGCTTAATCCTGAAACCATACCAGTAACAATACCTGCAACCATAACTACTAAAAGTGTATTTAATCTAAATAAAAAGCCTACCGCAACAAGTAATATCCCGATTAATTTCACCAATTCCAACACTTCCCCTCATATTTTTACTTCGGTGCACAAATAGAAATGCCATTAAGTTCGAATGTTCTGTATATTCTCTCCGCAAATTGCACTGCTTTCTCTCCATCACCATGTAAACAAATTGTTTGTGCGTGAACCGCTACTTTCTCTCCGCTCACCGCGTTTACATACCCCTCTTTCACCATTTGAAGCACTTGCTTTATCGCTTCGTCTTCATTTTTTATGAGCGCATTTTCTTCTGTCCGGCTCGTTAACGTTCCATCTTGCTTATACGTACGATCTGCAAAAGCTTCTTGTACGAGAGTTACATTATATTTTTCCGCAGCCTGTATAAACGCCTCGCTATTTGCTAATCCGTAAAGTAATAGATTGGGATTACTATGATAAATTGCCTTCGTGATTGCATCTGCAATTTCCGGATTTGTCGCCGCCATATTATATAGGGCACCGTGCGGTTTTACATGATGCATTTTCCCGCCTGCTGCTTTCACAAAAGCGTCTAATGCACCAATTTGATACAATACATAGTCGTATACTTCATTTGGTGAAACGTTCATATTTCTTCTTCCAAATCCAATTAAATCAGGAAAACCAGGATGTGCCCCTATTGCTACGTTATGCTGCAGTGCCTTTTCGACCGTTTTCCTCATTACAGTCGGATCACCCGCATGAAAACCACAAGCAACGTTTATAGAGGAAACGAACGGAAGAATTTCATCATCATTCCCCATTTTATAAGCTCCAAAACTTTCTCCTAAATCACAGTTTAAATCGATTGTCGTCACGATGTTTTCCCTCCCAATGTCAGCTTCGTAAAGCGATGAATTTCTTTAATAGACTCATATTTACTTCTTGTTCTATGTACAATTGTTCCGCTTCTTCAAGCGTAATTTTCTCAAATGAAACATAGTCCCCCGGTTTTAGCTGAGCAAGAAGAGGTAAATCTACTGAAATGATATTTCCCATTCTCGGATAGCCACCTGTCGTTTGCCTATCTGCCATTAATATAATCGGCTGTCCACCGTTTGGCACTTGAATCGTTCCGAATGTAACGGGGCTCGATAAAATCTCTTTTTCTTCCACTCTATTTAAAACTTCTCCTTCAACTCTATAACCCATACGGTCAGCGTAATTAGATACTTTATACTCTTTCGTAAAAAATGCCTGTATACTTTCTTCTGTAAATTGATCATATTCAAAGTTAGTTATGACACGCAGCTTAGGATACTTCTTATACTTTGGCAGTACGCTTTTGCTAATTGCCCATTTCGTTTTGTTTCGCTCATCGTTTTGTAAGTTTTGAATGCAACGACTCGCCATTTCTGTGTGCGTTCCAATTTGAAAATAATCTCCTTTTTTCAGCATTCTTCCTTCAATACCACCAATTGCAGCACGTATGTAAGTACTTTTGCTTCCCATTATGCGATCAATCTGTATACCACCTGCAAAAGTCACATACGCTCTGCAACCGCTTTTCACTTTCCCAAAACAAAGCATACTACCTTCTTCCGCTAAAATGGGACGCCATAATGGAATACGCTTCCCATTCAGTAACGGCTCCATATTTGCTCCACCAATCGCAAGTAACGTCGTTTTCTTTATTAACAATTTAGGCCCCATAATTGTCATTTCGAGTCCCGCTTCATTCTCTTCATTACCGACTAACATATTGATCATCCGAAGTGCACTTTGATCCATGGCCCCGCCAACTGGTACACCGTATTGTTGATAATGAGCTCGCCCTAAATCTTGGACTGTTGTAAACATTCCTGCATGTAAAACTTCTACATCCATTCTTTAGCCCCCTCAAGTGATACGTACTCTTCCTTCGTTATTGGGATAAATCGTAAATACATACCGCTTTGAATATATGTTGGTGTTTCTTCTTCTGGATTAAATAAGGAGATTGGTGTTCGGCCGATAATATTCCATCCTCCTGGTGTTTCAAGCGGATAAATACCTGTTTGATTTCCGCCAATTCCTACTGAACCAGGAGCAATTTGTAACCGCGGTATTTCTTTTCTAGGTGTTTCTAGTTCTTTTGATAGTCCTCCTAAATACGGGAACCCTGGTGTAAAACCTAACATATACACAAAATATGTTGTTTCACTATGTATTCGAATGACATCTTCTACTTGCAAACCGTGATAATGTGCGAGCTCTTCTAAATCAGGTCCATATTCTCCTCCGTAGCAAACTGGTATAGAAATATGTTTCACATCTCGTTTCAGCTCTTCCTTATACGTATCGAACATTCTTGTTATGTATTGGCATACGTAATCATACGGTCTTATCTTTCTATCATTTCCCTTCCATACTTCATATAAATTGTAGTAAACAGCTAATGAAGTAAACGACGGAACGCATTCAATCATTCCTGCAAATGGATGTTGCTGTAGTGCTTGAAATAGTCGTTGTACTTTTCCGTATACATCCATCCCAATTTCTTCACCAAATGTAACAATAATTGCTTGATCCCCTAACGCAGAAAATTTCATCCTACTCCCTCTTTCTATGCCAAAAAGCCGAGTTCTTTCGAAATTCGATGTGCTGTTTCTTTCACCTTCGCAATAAAATATGCAATGTTACTTTCGTTATACTCAATTGCTAATCCCGAAATACTAATACCTGCTACAACCGTTCCATCACTTGCAAAAATAGGAGCTGCTATAGCCGCTGTATGATTTTCTAACTCAGAGTAGCTAATTGTGTGCCCTTCCTTTTTCGCCATTTGTAACACTTCTAGCAATTGTTCCTTATCCACAATTGTTCCATCCGCAAACTGTTTTAAATCTGTTTCCTCTATGTACTTCCGTTGCTCTTCCTCAGAGAAATACGATAGTAAAATTCTCGGACATGCACCCGCATAAAGTGGCGCTCTTCTTCCAACGGCTGTATACACGCGTACAGGCTGAGCACCTTCCATCTTTTCCACATAAATCGCATCATTACCATCTTGAATAATTAAATTAACTGCCTGCCCTAAACTATTTCTAAGCTCTTTCATATAGGGAATCGCAATATTTCTTACTGATAATCTTTGTGAAACAAGTTGACCGAACCGTAAAAAAACGACTCCGAGACGATATTTCCCCTTCTCGTTTTTTTGTAAAAACTCCATTTCTTCTAACGAGCCAATTAAACGATAAACAGATGTTTTCGGCATACTCGTAAGCTGAACCATCTCTGTTAAACTTAGCTCTTCATGCTCATAAAACAACTCTAAAATATCCATTGTCTTAACTGCTGTTTTATTTATACTCATTTTAGCTCCCTTTTGTTCCGAATTTTGGAACTTAAATTCCGTTTTTTGAAACGAATATATAATTTAAAATTATAAAATATTCTTTCAATTCTATCAATATTTTTTTCAAGCGTATGACTCGATATATTTTTCAGTAATTTAAAAAACGTCAATAATTCAATTCATTTGTAAATTTTTACATTAAACTATTACATATCCAACATATTCCAATTATCATGATATATGTAAAACAACATATAAGGAGTGTTTCTTTTGAAAAAGTTGCTAGTAATTCCTGCTATTATGTTATCTTTTTGTATAGATTATAATGTGACATTTGCGACAAACGAGGATACGAAACTAAACTCTCAAATTGAACAACGTACCATAACTAACGAAGACGTTGCATTTTTCGGATTAACCACTTATACTTCCAACTATTTAAATGGAGATAATTTAAGCGTTCTTGTACAAAATACAGGTGATTCTCCTTTTAGTTATACTTTGTATAACGCTAAAGGTGCTTGGATGATTGACGGAACTTTAAAACCTGGGGAACAAGCGATAAGTGAATTCGATATTCACTGGACTGATTGGCTTCCTGACGGTGAATATAAAATTTTTTTTAGAAATAGAGACGGTTCACTTTCCAAAGTACATATTGCCACAAAACTATTAGAATAAAAATTACAATAAAAAAGTACAGAAGTGTAGATTTGAAATAAAATTTGATCACCTTTCATTCATAACACTGATAGAAAAGAAAATATAAAGAGCATGTATTAATCAATACACGCTCTTCTCATAGTTATTCGAAATATTTTTTTAACATGATTGATTGTTCCTTCGTACAACTAACAAGTCTATTAGTTACATATTACTTATTTTTCAAAATCGTTCTTTTAGCTTTTTTAATAATTCTACTCGTTGATTTTATGTCAGTATCCTTTGCCCATTCTTCACATAGGTTCATTACCCAATCCGGTTTCGTTTTACTTGCATCATTTAACCAGTTTCCAACCGAATCTTGTACATATTTTGATGGATCTGATTTAAGTAAATTAAGAATGGGAAGTGCTTTTTCAGGTTCTTGTTTTAATATTTCAATATGTTTACTCCATACACCTCGAGGACGAATAGATTCTACAGAGAATCTACGAATATTCTCATCTTCACTTTTTGCCCATTCTACTAACAATTCCACACTTTCTTCTATATTTTGTGAAAGATCTTCTCTAATAGACATCCAAGCGATTTCTCGAACACCAAAATGATGATCCGCCGCAAAAGGTCGAATGTACGTTAATGTATCTTTTAATGTGTTATTTGATTTTTTATTCATAAATGCTGCCCAACATCGTACACTATCTGAAATATGATCAGATAATTTTAACAGTACATCTTCCTTGTTCCCTTCATTCTCTTTGAGTATAATTTCATCCAATAAAGCTCCTGTTATTCGTATGACTTTCATTCCTGTTTCAACGTTCTGTTTTTCTAATTCAGCTACTATACATTCCAAACTATTCTTGAGTCCTATTGAAGGTAAGACGTTTTTAAGTAGTTCAATATGATTTATAGCTAACCATTCTGTTAGATTAACACTTTCTACTTTCCCTTGCTGTAGTAATTGTAAGACCTCTTTAGGGATTTCGTTTACTTTCCTGGCTCCTTTCCTGTTTAAAATAACTTCTGCTTCTTTCGTTATCATTTAAATTCCCTCCTTGCAATACTATCTTCAAATAAACAGAGGCCATTTTGAAAAATAATAATCAAAATGACCTCTGTCTTTCTTAAATGAACATTCAGTTTTACAAAAAATGTGATTTAAATCCACCAGAAGAATATTTCTCCCATACTTGCTTTATAATGCTCTTACTTGCTTCAACGGCCAGAAAACAGCTTGGCCTTTTCCGACAATTTCATCTTCTGAAATAAATCCGAACATTCGACCGTCTTTCGAAACTTCACGATTATCTCCTAAAACAAACACTTGGCCTTCTGGCACTTTCGTTTTTCCAGTGATTTGTTCTAACGTAAAGTCTGGAGTTAATACACGGCCTGCTGCTTTTTCTTTAAACTCTTTTAAATATGGTTCTTCCATCGCTGTTCCGTTTACATATAAAACATCGTTTTTATACTCCACTGTATCGCCTGGTAAACCAATCACTCGTTTTACTAAATCGTATCCTTCTTTTCCGTGGAAGACGATAATATCAAAGCGATCTAATCCACTTATACTATAACCAATCTTATTCACAAGAACTCGTTCGTTATTTTCTAAAGTAGGCATCATCGATTCACCTTGTACTAATGAAGGTGTAAATAAAACACCGCGAATAATAGCAATTAATACAAGAGTAAATCCTATCGTTTTAGCCCATGAGAATAATTCTTTCTTCGTATTTTCCTTCATCGTTTCTCCTCTTTCTTAACTGTTTATTGTATGATTTGAACTAATTCTTGTACTAAATTAGGATCAATTTCAGAAAAGCATGATTTCCCTTCTCTAACCGCTGTACCGACATGAGCTTGCGAAATTCCAGTTTCATCTAGCAATTGCTTTATATTTTCTTTTGTCACACCAGCTCCAACTACAAGCTGAATTTGACCACCGCTTACCTTTTGCATTTCTGCAAGCACCGGAATATTCTCTACTATATTTCCTTGTCCACCTGAAGTTAAAACGTGAGTCACTTTATGAAACTTCTTTAAAGTTTTCATCGCTTCTACTGGATTCTCTATATCATCTATCGCTCGGTGATACGTTACATTTATTCCATCTACAACAGATAGTAAATTCGCTAATTTCTCTTCATCCACTTCATTTCGTTCGTTTAATACACCTAATACAACACCAGCTGCACCTAACTTCTGCGCAATGATAATATCTTCCTTCATCATTTCAATTTCTTCTTCCGTATATGTAAAAGACTTCGCATGCGGACGAATCATAACGTGAATCGGTATATGTACTGCTTCTACCGCTTTTTTAATAAATGCATAACTCGGCGTTAAACCGCCTTCTGTATAAGATGTAATTAATTCAATTCGCTTCCCGCCAGCTCGTTCAATTCGTTTCACATCTTCTAAACATGTTGCAATAACCTCTAGCATGAGATGACCTCTTTTCGTGCTTTTTTCTTATTATACAGTAGCTGAAATAAGAAACATAGCATTCTCCTATAAAACTGTAAAAAGAAGAATGAAAAGAAAGATTTTTTTTATTGATTGCCTTCATTGTTAATATTATATTCTACTAAAAAAGGAGTAACCCCTAGAACTTCTGACTAGGTGTCACTCCTTTTTATTTTACAAAAATACTAGGTTTCCCCTATACATTTAGTTATTTTTCTTAGTTACTTCATTATAATAGTGGCTAAATGCTTCTACTAATGCGTCAACTGACGCATACAATTCTTCTGGTGTATTATCTACCCCTCCCATTTCAATAAGTAATGCATTGGGAGAAAGGTCTTGATTATATACTCCGTTCCCGCTTTTACGATCTTTAATAAAAATCCCTCGGCTTAAACCGTAATACTTCTCATCTAAATAGGAATTTATTGCCGTTACTATTTTTTTATTTTTTTCATAGTTAGGATTTTCTCGTCCTAAAATAAAATAAAGCCGAGCATAATTCTTTCCGTTAATATTTTTTGTTGTAATATTTTTTCGTGCATCGTCTCTATGAAGGTCCATTGGAAACATAATATTTTTATCTTGTGCTAATTTATCTTGTAATATTTGACGGGATCCTTTGTAAGATTGGGCCCAATTTAAATTTTTATTTCGCAGAAAATCCCTCATATTTGTCGTATCATGTGAAACACCTATTCCTTTTTCTTCTAACTTTTGTTTTAAATAGTTTCCAACAAACGTAATATTCACTTCATTATTTGTACTGGAAGCATCATCGGGTATCGTAGCACCTGGAATGAGAGGAATAAACGCTTCCCAACTATGTGTATGATAAATAAAAACTTTATTTTCACCGTTATTTTGTGTATTTGAATTTTCACCAGTAGAATTGTTTTCTTTCCCACTCTTTGGGTGTTTAATAGCAGTACCTTTATCTTTAATGTTATCTAAAGGAATACTGGATTCTTCAGGAATGTTCGTATAATCTGTTCCTTCCCCAGCAATTAATATTTCTGAATAAAATTGATTCATATTAGGAAGTTCTCGAGTTAATAAACTTCGCAGATCATTTACATTAATATTTGTAGAAAGTGACAGTAAAAAAGACTCCAAAGACGCTCGTCCTTTTTCTTTATGAAATTCTTCTGCAAAATAACGATTTTCACTTCCTATCATATACATAAGACCTTTAGTAGAATTCGTTCCTAATAACTGATTCATATAAAATGATTTAAATACGCTGGAATTACTAGAAATGAAGAATGAAGTGAGGATACATATAATAGTGAATAAAATACATATCACTACATATCTTACATTTAATACTTTCAGTTTCACTTTATTCATTTTATATCTCCCTTCATTTACTATATTCTTACGCTTAATTTTCAATGAATATGATTAATAATTTAATAGAACTGCCTCAAACTACTATGTTTTCATTTAACCTCTTTCCGTAAAGCAAATGAGGTTAAAGTTGCCGTGCGCAAATACCCTCAAAAATTTTAAAACAAATTAAATAACCTGAGTCTATATAAATATAGAACTCAGGTTATTTAATACTGTTTACTCGATAGGAGGCACTGCATTTTGATGGACTTTTTTATTTTCCATGTCAATGCCTAATTGATCTTTCAATAACTTCATACCTTTTTGTGTAAGATGGACAGCCCGACTCTTATCCGTTTTTGTAATCCATTCCTGTTCAAAAAATAGTTTTGCTATTGCAGATCCTAACCAACCAGAAATATGGTAGCGTCGTTCACTCCAATCAAGACAAGGTTTTGCAAATACCCTCCTCTTTATATGTGCCGTTTCAATATTTATTCCAAAATTCAGAAACCACCGCTTACCTTGTTCCGTTACAATATATTCTCCTTCCTCTAAAATTAGAAATTCCTTATGTAGTAATTTTTCGGTTATCTCTACACCGAGTTTGCCTGCAAGATGATCATAGCAAGTTCGAGCGTAACGAACTTGTTTTAGTTGATTCGATTGTTTTAAAGAACGAACTTGGACTGTTGGTGCGATTGTTCCTAACTTTTCAAGAACTTCTGCTACCTCTTGATTAGCAAGTCGATAGTAACGATGTCTACCATGTTGTTCAACTGTAAGTAGATTCCCCTCTACTAATTTAGAAAGATGAGAACTAATCGTTGGATTTGAAACTTTCGCCATATAAGCCAATTCGCTAGCAGGTAGTGCCTGGTTATTCATTAGACAATCTAAGATAATTGCTCTTGTAGGTTCAGCAATTAGTTTAGCTATATATGAGATATTCGGATATACATTCATATTTCGATGATACCCTAACTATTAAACTGATACAATTATTTTAAGTTTAATAGTAAAGGAGAATGTATTATGAACGCAATTGATCTTAGTATATTAAATTTGAAAGAAACGAGAAGGCGCTCAGAAAAATTATGGAATTCTCTTCCTGACAATTTTCTTAATTGGAAACCTGATCATGAGGCTATGTCCTTTGGTGAAATGATTCGTCATGTATGGAGCTCAACTTTTTACTATCATATGATTTTAAAAAACAACGGCTCAATAAATGATATACATTTCCCGTATGATGACGAGCCAATTACTTGTATAAAAAAAGAAATTGAATTGGCACAATCGTACTTTACTGACTTCATAGAGTATGTTCAATCCATAAGCATAGCTGAGCTTGATTCAACCCTTATTGATCGAAGCGATGTTGGCTATCAAAGATATTTAGGCGACATGCTATTACGAATTGCCTATCATGATGCGGTCCATGCTGGTCAATTTTTACAATATTTACGAATGATAAACTTGGAAAGACCTTTAATTTGGGATTAAATATAACAAATGTTTACAAAGCTTTCAAACTGGCATTATAATAATACGCAACCAATTATCTAACTAGTCAAAATTCTTCCTGTTAGTTAAAAAGAGCAATTTAGTTGTTGTACGATAATTAATATATGGGGATGATCACGTGAAAAAGCACTCTGAATTAAAAAAGCATTTATGTGAACTGGAGGAAAAACTATTAGAACCTAAAACTCGTACAAATCCAGCAGAACTGGACAAATTACTTGCAGACGACTTTTTTGAGTTTGGAAGTTCGGGAAACGTTTGGTATAAGAAGGATTCTGTTGGTGGAGACGGACTTAGTGTGAGAGAAATGACTCTTTCTAATTTTGAAATATACCCTTTATCGAAGGATACTGTGTTGGCGACATATCTTGTAAGAGATGAAACTAGAATGCAGAATACTTTGCGAAGTTCCATTTGGAAACTGATAGATGGAAAATGGCAAATGTTTTTCCATCAAGGAACACTTACAAAATCATGATAACCATTTATACTAAAAATCTACATCTCAATTTGGTATGTCGTACACATAAAAAGCACGTGTTCGATTACTAATCAAACACGTGCTTTCAAAACAACTATATTACTCATAAACAATAAAATACAAGTTTAAAATTACTACGACCGAAACGCCGCATCCGCCAGCATAGATAGTGTTGCATCATCCATCGGCGGATTGTGCAATCCTGCTCTGACGTTTAAATAGTAACGATGAAGCGGATTTTTTTCTGATAAACTTTTTGCTCCTACGATGCGCATTGCTTTATCTACAATAGATATTGCCGCATTTGTTACAGCATATTTCACTGCTGCTAGTTCGGCTTGCAATGATAGTTTATCCTCTGCCTCATCGTACTTTTTCGCAATTTGATATAAAAAGACGCGAGCTTGCATAAGCTCAAGTTCTAATTCTCCAACTAATCTTCTAACATTCGGCAATAAACTAATAGAATGATTTAAACTATTTGGCTTGTATGATCCCGCAAACTGAACTGCATAATTTCTTGCTGATTGTGCAATTCCTAAATAACATGCTGGTATATGTAGCAACCAGCCAATACCCTTTTGTTTCACTTTCCCGCCCTTTACATCTGTAAAAAAGCGATTTTCTATCTCTACATTTTGTAAGACAAGGTCATGACTAGCAGTCCCTCGCATCGCAACGCTATCCCACGTTTCTTCAATGGATACACCGAGCATATTTCTCGGAATGACAAACTCTCCAACTTCTTCTCGACCTTCAATACTCGCTGAAATAATAAAATAATCAAGTATTGGCGCCATCGTTGTAAAAGTTTTTCTTCCATTTATAATCCACTTCTCGCCTTGTTGAACCGCTATTGTTTCTGGCTTACCACCACGCGTCGGACTCCCTGTTTTTGGTTCTGTTGCTGCCCGATTAAAGAGTGCACCGTTACGTACTTCTTCGCAAAACCATTTGAACATCTCATCATTCCAAGAGTGATTTTCCGCTAGCTCTTTCACAATGCCAATATGCCAGCCAATCGATAACGCAGTAGCTCCGCAGCCTTCCGCGATTTTCTCTTGAAATAAAACAAAGTCATATAAAGAAATCGCACTACCACCAAATTCCTTCGGTAACGTTAATTTCGTATATCCGATATCTTTCAAATCACTTATATTTTCATACGGAAATGATCCTAATTCACTTAGTTGATGCTCTCTTTCCATGAACTTCGGAATCAATTTATTTATTTGTTCAATAATGAAAGATTGTTCTTCTGTTTCAACAAATGAGAGTGCCATACTATAATCTCCTTTATGTTCGATTCATCAACCGCTCACTTTTTCATTATGATTATATGAAGCTACCTCTCTATTGTTTCACTATTCCGATAAAAATACAATGTTTTTGACCAATAAGAAAAGTTCCCATTTAAAATAGGCTCTTTTCTTATATTAGTCTCCCTTCAATGCCTTTAACGGCAAAGAGGTTACATATCCAATGTACGAGAATAATTCTTTAAAGAAGAATGGTATTTCTGTGTCTAACGTTTTATATGCTGATGTCGGCGTTGGTGAAGCATACGCTTCAATATTAATATGTTTTGCGATTCTCATTGCGCGTTTCATATGAAGTGGATCACTTACAATCGTGTATGTGCGTATTCCGTTCTCTATTCCCACTTCCTTCGCATTCTTTAAGTTTTCTTCTGTGAAAAGGGATTTTGTTTCAATTAAAATATCTTCCTCTTTTACACCTTGTTTCATTGCATATACTCTTGCAGTACGCGCTTCCTCAAGTTCTGCCTCGAACTTTGTACCACCCGTAAAAATAATCTTTTTAATGTTTCCGTTCTTATATAAAGAAATCGCATGATTAATTCTTTCTTTAAATACAGGGGATGGTTTTCCATTCCAAGAAGCCGCTCCTAGTACGATACCAGCATCCGTTTTCATACTATCATCTGTTTTAAAACGATAGCTCCAAATATCGTAAGCTGCATAACTTACATATAAAATAGCAGAACAAATCATTAGTAAAAATACTTGAAAGATTCGTCTTTTCTTACTTTTCTTATTTTCTTTCATTTGTAATTGCCTCCGTACATCATCCATACTTCTATAAAAAACATTTATATCAAATCGTTTTGTTTGAGTTTATTTAAAAGAAGGAACTTTACTTGTTATTTATATATAAAAGGGTTTTCATTTAAAATTGAGGATTATCAATTCATTTTTATTTGCGGTTTTCATTACATGTTTTAAATTCATAAGTTTATTACCATACAACTACATTGTAACGAATTTTTTCTCAGAAGGGAACGATGAAACAAAAGTAATTAAAATAAAGTAGCATTTTGTAAGAAAAAAGGTATATTTTTCATGTATTACGAACAATATACCTTTCAAAACACGAATTATAACTTTTCTTTATACAATTCTAATTTTTCCAATAAACGAGCTTTCACTATTGGCCATTCGCTTGCAATAATACTATACACAACTGCATCTCTCACATGACCACTTGGTAATTTTCTTTCATTTCTAAGCACACCTTCTTTAACTGCTCCTAAACGTTCAATTGCTCGTTGTGCTTTTTCATTTCTTGCATCCGTCTTAATTTGTACTCTCAGCATATGCAATTTTTCAAAAGCATAGTGAAGAAGCATATACTTACACTCTGTATTTATACTCGTACGTTGCACACTTGGATGATACCAAGTCTGCCCTAACTCTACTGTTTTATCTTCTACTGAAATATTATATAAACGTGTACTTCCTACAATCGTATTCGTCTGTTGATCCACTACACCGAAAGGTATTTGAGTACCCTTCCCATAACCCTGTATCGCTTTTTGCACGTATTGCTGCATATCTTGAACACTATCCATTTTAGAAATTAAATACGCCCAAATATCCCGATTTCCTTCTACAATCGAAAACAAAGTTTCGACATCATCACTATCTATTATCCGTAACTTTGCTCTTTCGTGAATTATTTCCATTTGAAAGCCCCCTTTGTTGTTACTATATCATATGAAAATAAAACGTTTTATAAGAATAATAGAATGTATTTAAAACAATTCCTTTTCAAATATATTCTTCTCGTATAAGGCGGGAAAGCTCATCACTAACCTTTAAAAAGGAAAATTTCGACAATTCCCAATAAATGCTATATAATGATAAACGGGAGGGGATAAAAATGCTAGATCAAATTACTTGGGGAACACCAGGCAGCTTATTATGCTTAGGTTTCTTTTTTGCAGGACTAGGAATCTTCTTAAGAAGCATGACGTCATATTCAAAAAATAAATAAAAACATCACAAAAACAGAAAATAGTATATTTTCACGTTTTAGGATATTTGATTTTCTTAGCATGATAGTGATGTGGGAATACCCCGATTTTAAACAAAAGAAGCCTTCCTTTTACAGAAGACTTCTTTTGTTAGAGATTTATCTTTTTAAAACTTTAAAGTAACAAATAAGCAATCGGCGTAATAATAAGTAATGTTAATATCGTTCTTTGTACGTAGAGAATAATAAGTTCCGATACTTTTAACGGAATGTCTGTCGATAAAATACAAGGAATGGAAGCTGAGAAGAACAATATAGATGATACCGAAACAACCGCAATGACAAACTTTGTCACAAGTGGTGCACTTACAACTAAAAGAGAAGGTAAAAACATTTCCGCAATACCAACGGATGCCGCTTTAGCAGCTAGTTCTGCTTCTGGTAATTGTAATAGCCATGTAAACGGATAGAAAATATAGCTGATCCAATCAAATATTGGCGTGAATTTCGCTAAGACGATACCAATTAATCCGACTGACATAATAGATGGTAAAATCCCCATCGTCATAATAAATCCATCTTTTAAATTTACTGCGATATTTTTCATAATACTCGGTGCAGATTTCGATACTTCTAGCGCATCTTCCCAAGCGCGTTCTAGCATTTTCTCTTTATAAACGGGCTCTGGGAACCCTTCTTCTGTTACATATGTATCTGGTTTTCTACTAAGAGGCGGGATTCTTACGGTGATAGCAGTTACGATGAATGTTACAACAAGAGTACTCCAAAAATAAACATTCCATAAATGCATAATGTCTAATGTTTTTGCGATGATGATCATAAATGTTGCGGATACTGTAGAAAAACCTGTAGCGATAATAGCTGCTTCTTTTGTCGTATACTTCCCTTCTTTATACACGCGATTCGTAATTAATAAAGCCAACGAATAACTCCCCACAAAGGACGCAACCGCATCAATTGCTGATCGTCCAGGTGTTTTCCATAACGGTCTCATAATTGGACGACAAAACGTACCGATAAATTCTAGTAATCCGTACCCGACTAACAACGCTAAAAAAGCCGAACCAATTGGCACGAGTAAACTTACCGATATTACTAGTTTTTCATACAAAAACGGCCCTACATCTGGTGCAAAGAACCAAGCTGGTCCTACTTTCAAGCAATATAATA
This sequence comes from Bacillus sp. EE-W1, assembly GCF_009760835.1. Taxonomy (NCBI): domain Bacteria; kingdom Bacillati; phylum Bacillota; class Bacilli; order Caryophanales; family Bacillaceae; genus Bacillus; species Bacillus sp. EE-W1. The sequence goes on from NZ_WIPE01000064.1 coordinate 259,542, forward strand.
CACCAAAGACAACACCAACTACTTTTAAAATAGAAAAACAAATGTCTACGATAGATGCATTCCATTTTTTTGTATAAAACGGATAAATTGCACCCATTATCATAACGAGTAGTGCGTAATAAGGTACGACGCTCGGAACCGAAGTCCTGATCCAGGATACGATATGATCAATCATAATGGACGAAGCACCATTTATCGTAACTGGTACGAAAAACATAAACACCCCAACTAGACTAGCGAGTATAAACCGAAGAATGATCCTCTTCTCACTCCCTGTCTTAATTACATTCCTTTTTAATTCAATTTCACTCAAAATTCGACACCTCCCATTATCTAAATATTCTGTATAATAACGTTACATTCCTTCTTTCAGTTTCTAATATTTATTCATATGAAAAAGCCTATTAAAAAAATAGGCTTTTTCTACTACCTCTCATAATCGTCCACAATCACTTGAATAACACGATACGATTCTTCTGCCACTATTTTATTGCTAATCTTATTCGCATCATATGTAATTAACGCTTTCCAAAGTGCCCATCCTCTTGCTCTATTCCACGTTTCTTCATCTATTTGCAATACTTCTTTAAATACGGTTCTACTACCCTTATCAAAAAATGTCCATGCCATCGCTGCATCACAAGAAGGATCTCCTACTCCTAAAATCCCAAAATCAATTACGGCGCAAAGCTTTCCGTCCTTAACGAGTAAATTTCCTGGTGCAACATCTCCATGAACCCAAACTGGTTTACGCTTCCACGTTGACTGAAGTGCTACATCCCAAAGGTGCTTTAATACAGTTTCATCAAAAACGTCCTTATTATTCTCGATAGCACCTCTCGCTTCTTCATCATATACAGATATAAGCCCGCCTCGGTAAAAATTATGTGCTCCAGCTATCGGTCCATTACTCGCATCAATGGATTGCAATTCTACTAAAAATGCACCTAAGTCCGCCGCAAATTCATTTAAGTCACGAACATTTTGTTTCGTAACTGTTTCGCCCTCTATCCATTTATTAATAGACCAAGGCCATGGATACGATTCAGACGGATTACCTTTCGCAACTGGTGTAGAAATCGGTAAAGAAAGCTCCTTACTTAATATCGGTAACCACTTATTTTCTTTCTCTACTTGTGGTGCATATGCCGCATCACTTGGCAACCTTACACTCATCTCATCCCCTAAGTGAAACGTTCTATTATCATGCCCACTAAACTTTACAGGTCTCACTTCTAAATGTGCCAATTTAGGAAACTGTTCTCCTATCAACCTTTTAACTAAATCAGTAGGAATTTGATTCATCCACTTATCCCCTCCTCTTTTGAAACTTACTAAGTCCTTCTGTACTCCCAACATATTCAAAACCATTTCTCTTATAAAAATCATTCAACGTACGATTATGTCCCACACAATCTAGCTTCAAAAACTCTTTGTCACAGTGCACATTCTCGTCTATCCATTGTAAAATCCACTCTCCGATTCCATTTCCCTTATATTTTCGTTTCACTGCAAATCTATGAATATATAAAGAATCGGAAACATTCTCTTTACCAAAAATACGCTCGTCCCATTCATTTTGTTTAGGAGATACTGTAACTGTACCGATTATTTCATCTTCTTTCATAACCACATATGTATATTTCTCTCTTATCCCTTCTAGTATTTCAGCCGTAGCCTCTCCACCTAACAGATACTGCCACTGATCCACTTCTTTATGTTGTAGCCACTCTGCTACTTCTTTTAACAGAGCAATAATGCTATCGCTTTCCTCTTCAATAGCAGTTCGAATTGTATATTCTTTAACTGTGTTTCGCTCCATATTGCCGTTCTCCTTTCAAATTACTACTATACTGACAAACGCGTTCTACCGTCATTTTCGTCTGTCACGTATTCAACATAAAAACCTTGATTTCGTGCGTTTTCATACATCAATTCAATCGCTTTTTGATCTTTAGCGTAAATTGTGACGTATGTACAATCCGCAACTAGTAAAACTAATTCACACTTACTCTCTTTAAATTCTTCATATGTTTCAATATCTACTACTTCCTCTCCTTTTGAATACGCTTTTAAATCTGCAAAAATAACATAATATATATTGTCTTTAAATAATATTTTCAAATCTGATCCTTCCACTATACTTGGTTCTTCTGGAAATAATGCCTCATCCAATCCACCACGTGCTATTAAGTATGACTCCTCACTCCCTACCCACCAATCATATGAAGAAATATCAATTGGCTTTAACACTTTCCAAAGTAAATTATCATATTCATTTGGAATATCTACTGTAATTCCTCTTTTCATTTATTTGCTCCTAGCTTATTTATTTTCGTTTTCATTTCATACATTATATACCAAATTCAACTACTATATTTTGTCGATACCTATGCAACTTGTATTTCACCGCGAAAAAACCGTCCCACTACTTATGAAACGGTTTTTTTCTGCTTATATTTAAGCTTTCCATTCAATTGTTGCACTGCGCTTTAAAATAAATTCTAATATATTCATCACATCAGCCATTTATTCTTAATGCTCACTTCGTCTTCACAAAATAATATAAAAACCACACTGCATGATTTTGTTCATCGGCAGCTATTCTGCGCAATAACTCTTTTAGATGTGCATCTGATGTTTCATCTGAAATTTCCAAATAAAAATCTACTGTCTTCTGTTCATCTTGTATTGCGAATTCTAATCCTTGTAAGTACGTATTTGGACATTCTTCTGTAATTTGTGGTTTCGGCTGCTGACCAGTTAAATTTGTATAGATTTGTACAAAATGATGGAAATGCTTTATTTCATCGTTACGAATTTCAAGAATTTGATTTCGTTCCGCCGCATTTGGAGCCATGTTGGCTAATTTCGCATAGCAATTTATAGCACTAAACTCTCCATTAATTGCTTTCTCAATATCACGAATCAACTTATCATTTTGCCTATACCAATCATAATCATTCGAATTATACATCGTATCCCCTCCATTATTTCACATAACATTTTATGCAATTTGAAATAGCAGGAGCATGTATATAAAAGGAAAACGCAAATCCCAACTCTTCGATTAAAAAAATCTATCTATCACTGCTTGATTTCCCTATAGATTAATAATAAATTCACAAAAAAACGGTTCACTATTAGTGAACCGTTTTTATCTTTTACACATTTCATTTATACACAACTTTAAAATAGGAATAAACAGTTAACACATAATACCCAAAGTAAATTATACAATATGCACCACTACTAATTAATATAGGAATAATGATATTATTTATAGGCATGTTGTTTATTATCGGTATCGCAAATAAGCTATGAACAAGTCCGACTATTAGAGGTGAAATAAAACTAAAGCTAACTTGTTTCGAAATTGACTTTCTTACCTCTTTTTTCGTAACACCTATTTTCCGAAGAGTTTCATAATATCTCTGATTAGCATACGCTTCAGATAATTGTTTATAATATATAATTGAACCTGTCGCCAAAACAAATATTACCCCTAAAAAACTTCCAATAAATAACGCAACTCCATACAGTTGCATAAAATCTCCCTTTGTTTCAGATTGCCCTACATAATACCCTGCTGCGACTGTACTAATTGCAGTTAAAGCTGTGGCGCTTAATATAGCAATTGTTGCAAGTAACTTAGCGTTTCCTTTTACTCGGTACAGTAATTGCGAAATGTTTATTATATTTATTCCGCTATAAAATATTTCTCTTTTACTTTTAATTTTCTTTAAAACAATAACTGTATAAGAAGTGAATAGAAAATATGTCCCAAAAACAACTACAAACAAAATAAAAACTGGAATCATTATAGGATTTATAAGTGGGTTCATTGGATCTATAGGATTCCGCACTATATTTACTACTTCACGGAAGAAGCCTGCTAATATATATCCTACTCCCATTAAAATAAGACCTATATACGCCCTAAGTACAGAACCTTTTGGCATACGTTCTCCTTGATGATTAGCTTGAAACATTTCAATCAATGGAAATTTATAAATGATGCGAGAATTTTTCCATGCTGTATATAATAAAATAGATAAAAAGACGATGAACGTGTCTATTATTGCTTTTATAGATAACTCAAAATGAATAGGTACATGTAATTTCATTAAACTCATTAGCAACTCTAAAAATAATTTAAAGCTCACACTACCAATCAGTATGCCAACTACTAACGCAACGCCTCCCATTATCATAGTCTCACAAAATAACATCGTACCAATTTGTTTTTTAGTTATTCCTAGTAAAGAATATAATCCTACCTCTTTTTTACGTTTCCTTATAAAAAAATTAGTAGAATAAATAATAAATATGGCTATAAAAATAATGAGAATCACTTTTGAAGATTGAAGAACACTATTAATCATCACATTATTAACCATTTCTTTTTTTATTTGAGTACTATATCGAAGTGATGCAAATATAAAATAGATAAGCATACTGGAAGCTAACGATACAAAATAAAGTATATACTCTTTAAAATTACGCCGTATGTTACGTTGAACTATATCAAATAAATTCATTTATCTGAACCTCCAGAAATAGAAGACATTACATCAATGACTTGTTGGAAAAAGAGTGAATACTCGCAGGAGTATTTACTCTTCTTTGAAAACACTTTACTAACAAACTACCCTTTTCACTTATTCATATCGCAAACACTCAATCGGATCTAATTTAGCTGCTTTATTAGCTGGCAGTATACCAAAGACAATACCAATTGACATCGATATTCCAACTGAGAGTAATCCAAGACTTACAGAAATAACTAGTGGCCATTCACCTATTGATGATGCGATCCAAGCAAAAAACATACCTAATCCAAAACCAATCGCCCCGCCTAATGACGTTAAAATACATGCTTCGATGAGAAATTGTGTTAATATTTTTCCTCTCGTTGCACCGAGTGCTTTTCGAATACCTATTTCACGTGTACGCTCTGTCACGGATACTAACATAATATTCATCACACCAATACCACCTACAAGTAAGGAAATCCCAGCAATACTAGCAAATACTATTTTCATCGTTCGTGTTGACTCTTCTATTTTTTGACCATATGCTTTCGTATCCTCCACTGTAAAAGAATGCTCAAATTCTGGGGATTTCAATTCATTCAATACAGATATAGCTTGTTTTTCTACAGCCTCTCGCTCACTTGGGGAAGATAACTTAATTTTCACTGTATCGTATTCCTCAATCCCTGCAATTAAAGCTGCATTATCGATAGATGTATACCCTTCATACAATTTAAATTGACGTTGAAAACCGTCTTCATATTTGTACACCCCGACAACCTTATATGGTTTTCCTTTTATATCTATATACAAATCATCTTTCCAAGTTTCAAATAGTGTTTTAAATAAATCTTCAGCTACAATTACAACAGGAATTGGCTTTTTCAGTTCATCCGGTGTTAACTCTCGCCCATGCACCATTTTCATTTTAGAGTCCTGCATAAAGTTTCCTGTTCCCCCATTTAAACTAAAGGAAACATTTTTTGATCCTGTATATACTTTTACGTCCATATGCACATTGGGATACACATCTTTTACACCTCGTATCACTTGCAATTGCTTTACCATATGTGGTGTAATTTTTGCTTTTTCTGTCGGAGAATCAGGGTTGAAATATTCTATTTTAAGTTCATCCATATGCTGATTCTCTGCAAGTTCCTTTTGCATCTTTGCAGTCTGTCCATCTCCCATTGAAATAATTGTTATAATTGCACTTATTCCAATAATAATGCCTAGCATTGTTAATATAGATCGCATTTTATGCGCAAAAATAGAAGATATGGCCATGCGTATATTTTCATTCGTATTCAAATTTATTCTCTCCAATCTTGTACGATATTGCCGTCACGAATTACAATTTGACGTGCTGCTGCTTCTCCGATTTCACGATCGTGAGTAATCATAATAATCGTTGAACCTTGTTTATTTAATTCGTAAAAGAGCTCCATAATTTGTTCACTCGTTTTCGTATCAAGTGCACCAGTTGGTTCATCGGCTAAAATAAATTTCGGATTATTTACAATTGCACGCGCTACAGCAACACGCTGTTTTTGACCACCTGATAACTCACTTGGAAGATGCGTAGCACGTTCAGCTAACCCAACTTTCGTTAAAGCAGCTAACGAAAGCTCGCGTCTTTCTTTTTTATCAACTCCTGCATAAATAAGAGGTAATTCTACATTTTGAAGGGCTGTAAGCCTTGGTAGTAACATGAAATTTTGGAATACAAAGCCGATTTCTTTATTACGTACGTGTGCAAGTTCTGTTTCAGACATAGTTGAAATGTTTTGACCAGCTAGCTCATACGTACCTGCAGTTGGTTTATCTAAACAACCGATAATGTTCATTAAGGTTGACTTACCAGAACCTGATGGTCCCATAATGGAAGTGAATTCCCCCTGATTCAGTATTACATCGATTCCATGTAATATTTGGACGGACTCTGTACCGTTTTGAAAAGATTTCGTGATGCCTTTTAAATGAATCATTTTGTGTTAACCTCCATACCATCTTTTACATTTTTCGTAGGTTCAGAGATAATTTGTACACCTTTTTTCACTCCAGAAACTTTTGCTTCATGATCCGTTTCAAATTCAACCGTAACTACTTGTTCTTTCGCTTTTCCATCTTTGACAACGAATACAACATCTTTGTCACCTTTTTTCACCATACTGCTTTTCGGAACGATTGTACCTGTTGCTTCGCCTGTTTTATTTGTCACGTTTACGTGGAAACCGTTTTGTAATCCTTCACTCTCGTTTAATGTAACAGTGAATGGATAGCTAGAAACTCTTTTGTTTTCATCCATATTCTTTACTGGTGTAGATCCGATTTCTGTAACTTTTCCTGACCACGTCTTACCAGATACAGTTTTTGATGAAACTATTACTTCTTGTCCAACTTTCACACTCGCAAGCTCATATTCAGACAGTTGACCTTTTACTTTAAATGGACCAGCGTGACGAAGCGTAATCCCACTCATTCCAGCATCATTATTTTTGACGATGTCATCAATTACACCATCAACCGGGCTCGTTACTGAAAGTGTGTTTACTTTCTCTTTTGCTGCTTTAATCATTTCATCAGCTTTTTCTACTTCAAACCTTTTCATTTCAATTTGTGATTCTAATTGTTGTACTTCGATTTCTGATGCTTTTAACGTTTCCTCAGGAAGACCAGCGTTTTTATCTTTTTTTAATTTCTGCTTCGCTGCATCCATTTGTTTCTGATGCAATGTTACTTCTTTTTGCGCAATTTTCTTTTGCATTTCCGCTTCTGTTACACCTTGTTTAGTAATTGGGTCATTATATTTAAAAAGAAGTTGCCCTTTTTTTATTTCATCACCTTTTTTAACAGCTATTTCATACGTACCTTTTGTTGGATCGAATGAAATTGTTTCTATACCATTTGGGATAACCTCTCCGCCTAATTTTTGCTCATTCTCTATTTGTTTTTCTGTCACTTCATATGTTTTATAAGTTTCAACTGGTTCAGATTCTCCTGCAAATGTCATATACGACCCTACTCCTAAACCAATTGTGACCACACCAACGATGACTAGTTTTTTTGCTTTCTTCATATCATAATATCCTCACTTTTTCATGTGTTTTACTTTTAGAAACTGTACGTCCTTTTCTTGAATAATTTTTGAACGTTTTTGAAAATGACATATAAAGCCTCGTACATACTATGTACAATATAAAAAGCCCCACTTTTTCATTACCAGTTCCTCCTTGACCTAACATACGTATAGGATAGAAAAAACTAGTTAAATAAAAAGTGGGGTAAACATTAAATTTTCATTAAATTCTTGAACTCTCTTCTTTTGGCAATCTTACTTCAAATATTGTTCTAATTACATTACTTTCTGCTGAAATCGTTCCATTATGCTGTTCAACAATATTTTTTGCAATAAATAACCCAAGGCCTGTACCACCTTGTTGCCCTGTTCTTGCTTTATCACCTGTATAAAGCATGTCAAAAAGATAGGGTAAATCTTCTTCTGGAATGCTATCTCCATAATTAATAATTTGTACGATAATCTCTCCATTTTCAATATATCCATTCATATCAACAAATTGGCCATTATCTCCGTATCTAACCGCATTTGTTACAAGATTTTCAAATACTCGAGCTAACAAATTCCCGTCACCGTAAATATATAAATGAGGATTAACATTCAACCTAGCTTCTAAATGATGTTTCTCCAATAATGGATATAGTTCCTCATCTAATTGTATAAGCAATTCACTTATATTAATTGTTTTTTTATCTAAATTTAGCACGCCATAGTTCATTCGCGTAATTTCAAATAACTCATCAATTAAGCTTTCAAGTCGCTGTGATTTCGCAAATGCAATCATAGAAAAATGTTTAATTTGCTCCTTCGATAAAC
>NZ_WIPE01000064.1:267981-295189 GCF_009760835.1 Bacillus sp. EE-W1
TAAAACAGATGTTAAAGGCGTTCTTAAATCATGAGCTAAGTTAACGACGAGCTGATCTTTACTACTTTCTGCAAAATCACCTCTCTCAACAGCCTCTTTTAATTTTTCACTCGCTATATTCATTTCACGCGCAATCTCGCCAAATTCATCATTTGAAGTAATATGAACTTTCTTTGTAAAATCACCGTTAGAAAGATGGTGAATACCGTTAGAAATTTCATTAAAATATTTTAAGTATGGTTTTGTTAAAAAGAAAAAGAATACAACAGATAGTGGGATAAAACACATTAAAAAGAATTTAATATCTACAATTGGTCTAAATTGAGCTAAATAATCTTCGTAACGTACCATCGTTCTATAATAAAACTGTAATGCTTTATAAATTATATATGTTCCGCCAGCTGCTAACACCATGCTTAGCGCAAACAAAGCAATCATTTTAAAACGAAAACTTCTCATCATGTTAGCCATTGAACGTATAACCTACCCCCCATACCGTTTTTATTAACTTATCCTTTCTTGTATCCTCCCCAATTTTTTTTCGTAAAGTACGAATATGTACCGCAACTGTACTTCCACCATCGAAATAATCATCCGCCCACACTTGTTGAAAAATGTGTTCCACACTGTACACTTTCTTCGGATGACTCACTAATAAATATAAAATATCAAACTCTTTTGGAGTTAATTCAATTTGTTCGCCATATACAGTTACCTTTCGTTGATCAAGATTAATAGCCACTCCGCTTATTTCTAAAACGGATTTATTCTCCTCTACTTTCGGTTGATTTAACGTAAGAAATCGACGTAATTGTGCATTTACACGTGCAACTAATTCAATTGGTGCAAAAGGCTTTGTCATATAATCATCCGCACCTAGTACAAGACCTGTCACCTTATCAAAATCAGATGTTTTCGCGCTTAGGAAAATGATTGGCATATTATGTTTCATCCGAATTTGTCTTGCTACTTCATAACCATCCATTTTCGGCATCATAATATCTAAAATAACTAAATCAATTGGTTGCGATTGAATGATAAGAACTACTTCTTCTCCATCAGTAGCTTTCACAACATGATAACCTTCTTTTTCTAAATGTATCCCAATTAATTCAGCAATTTCCACCTCATCATCCGCTATTAATATTGAAATCTGCTTCATTTTACTCTTCCTCTCATTCCTTTTTCATACGTTCAATTTTAATTTATCCCCTCTTAAAAGAGCTTTATTATGAAATCCTTACTTTTTAAAGATAATCTTGAGTACTATATTTCTTTATGCATTTATTTTTGCATGTTTATGTTTTGTTAACTTTGCAACACCCTCTACGATTTCACGTTTTATGGTAGAAAATGTAGAAAAACTAACAAAACAAAGTATATTAGGAATAATAATTATATAGTACAACAAATTTTTCAGTAGGATTTCTTCATCCCAAGCCTAGATAATGAACAGTTAGCTTAAAAAACAACTAACTCCCTTTCATTATATCGATATATTTTATACCCTTACTTGTATTTCAACATAAAAACCGTTCCACTACTAGTGAAACGGTTTTTCCTTTACTTATTTTTATGCATTCACTTCAGTTTTTTGTCCCTTTACTACACTACGTTTGAAAGCAGAGTCGCTAAAATAATAACCATACTTACTACGCCAATCCAAACGAGCACAGTAAGGGGTGTACTCCAGCTTAACCCTTTTCCAAAGAAGAATATTTCTCTAAGTCCTTCAATCATAAATCGCATTGGCAACCATGCGTACACCCAGTCTTGATAAAATGGCGACAACATTTCAGGTGCTAACGATAATAACGGTGCCCCAAAGAAAAGTAAGAGTGCGAATACACCAATTCCTTTTAGTCCAACTAGTGAAAGTACTGCGGATATCATTAAAAAGAAGCTAAAGGACGTAATTGATAAAAACAGTGCCGTATCCGTGAAATTCGAAATATTTAAACCTAACATACCATCCGCGATCCATGTGAGGCCAAATCCAATAACAAGTGCCGCGACAGCCCCTGTTATTATTTGTTTTAGTTTTAATACGAAGTTTTCTTTTCTTGTACCTACTGGCATTTTACTTATCGCAATAAAGATAATTGCTGCGCTCGCTAAACTTGCAATCCATAACGGCTGGAATAAAGACATTGGCGAGTTACCGTTCGCACTATTTTTGCCGATTTCATTCACATTTGTCACTTTCTTTGCAATAGGTGTTATTACATTTGAAACTTGGTCCGCTGTTAATATAGCTCCTTTTGCTTTCAATCCTTCTAATAATTGTGTACGAACAGTATTGTTCATATTATCAACGATCACATTTAACATTTGCCCCGCCATAGTTGAAGCTGCTGTATTCATTCCTTGATTTATGAATATTTCTACCTCTGACGAAGATGGCTGTGGTGTTCGTAATGATGCTTGTTTTGTGCTAAAGTCTTTCGGAATAACTAATGCTGCGTAATATTCTTGATTATTTAAGCCTTTTTGAACTGCTTCTTTATTTTTCACTTCTACCCACTTCACCGCAGGTTCTTCCTCTGATTTTGTTGTCTTTTTCATATTATCAACAATCGTTTGCCCCATATTCATCTTCGGTTGATTCGGAATTTCTACTCCTTGATCCTCATTTACAATTGCGATTGGCAAGTTTTTCGGCTGAGGTTGAACGGTTGGAAATAAAGTTAATAAAAAAATAAAAACAACAAGTAGTGCAATAACCGGTGATACATATAAAAGTTTATTTTTAAACATTTCTTTTCTCCTCCTTACATTTGATTTATAATAACCAACAACGTGTTGTTTATTTATATTTGAATTATATGTTCGAGTTGAACCTTATACAATAATCAAAAATCGTGAATGTGTCGGTTATAAGACACATTCTTGAAAAGTGTTGAGAAAAATTAAGGAGGAACATGCTTTGCGCGATAGTAATTTAGATTTACGTGTTATTCGTACGAAAACTGCCATACGAAACGCATTGGTCGAATTAATAGAAGAAAAAGGTTTTGACGCCATTACAGTGAAAGATATTACAACGAAAGCAAACATTAATCGCGGTACTTTCTATGCGCATTATCAAGATAAATTTGATTTAATGACGAAATGCCAAGAAGAAATTATGTATAAATTTTCTAGCATTGCCAAACAGAGATTACCTGAAGTGATTGCTGATTTTGGGTCAAATCCTTCCCCAACAATGCCGTTTATACTTATCACTTCTATTCTTGAATTTCTAAATGAAAATAGTGATTTTATGAAAGCTGTATTAAGTCCAAAAGGAGATTTATCTTTCCAAACAAAACTGAAAGACTTTATGTGGAAAACAATATTTGAAGATACGAATGGCGCTCTCATTAATAAGGAGAATTTACTTGTCCCAAGCCAATACTTAGCTTCTTATATGGCATCTGCTCATATAGGTGTTATTCAGCAATGGTTAACTACCGGGCAAAAAGAAACACCTGAGGAAATTGCTCGCATTTTATCAACAATCGCAGTTCATGGGCCTTTTTATGCAGCTGGCTTAAAAAAATAAGTCAGCTATATAATAAAAGATCATCCACTATAATAGCGGATGATCTTTTATTTCATTACAACACTTCAATATACCCTTCAGTCCCATGTACCCGAATTCGTTGCCCATCTTTTATTCGTTTCGTAGCATTCTCTACCCCGACAACTGCTGGTAATCCATATTCACGTGCAATCACTGCCCCGTGAGTCATAAGTCCGCCAACTTCGGTGACTAACCCTTTTATAGACACAAATAACGGTGTCCAGCCCGGGTCAGTAAAAGCAGTAACTAATATATCCCCCTCTTCTAAATTCGCATCTTCCATGTTTAAAATAACGCGAGCTCTTCCCTCAATCACTCCTGAAGAAACAGGCAAACCTACAATCGCGTCAGCTGGGAGGTTTTCTCGTTTATATTTACCTGTAATGATTTCTCCATCAGACGTCATAACGCGGGGAGGCGTTAGTTTTTCATATAATTTGTACTCATTTTTTTGTTTATGAATAAGCGCGTAATCTAGTTTATTCGTGCGAACAACTTCGTGCAGTTCTTCAAAGGTTAGATAGTATACATCATCGATTTCATGAATGACACCGCTCTGTACAAGTTGCTCGGCTTCTTTTAATAATGCCTGTTTATATATGAAATAACGATTAATCATGCCATACTTTGGATATTCACGATAACCGATACAATTACGGGTGTTACGAATCATTTGCTTCGTCTCTTCTACTTTTTGTGTACCATCCGGCAAGTATTGCAATCGATCTACTAACTCTTTTTCTTTTTTCAAAGCTTCTTGCAACCCTTCTTCAAACTTCCGTTTACTAGCGCCAGCTTCAAAGTCTCTTATATTATTTAAAATTATTGGGATAATGATTGTTGGCTTTTCACTCCAGCGCGTTTTCGTAATGTCGATTTCTCCGCTGCATCTCATTCCGTATTTATTTAGAAAAGTTAGAATGGCATCTCGAGTTTTTTCTCCGCCTTTAAATTGAACTAATTCATCTAAAAAGTTATCATTTTCTACATGTTGTAAATACGCAATAACTTCTGGATATGGCCGAATCACATCCGCAACATCGAGTAATGCTAGCCCCATTTCAGACGTAATATTATTTTGTACCGATTGAGAAAGTGTGTCTGCTGCATTCTTTTCGCCTAGCCATTGTTCCATTTTTTCATTGATCCATGTTGAAGCATCCATACCTGCCATAATGACAGCCATACTTTGCGGATGAAATAATATTTTCTTTAATTGCTGAATATCTTCCAAAATAAAATCAAGTACATCCACCCCTGATTTCGTTTGCATGTTTCGTTTTAACTCTTCGATTGATGCTTGATTCCTCTTTATTAAATCCGTAACGATTGCTGGATTGTTTTCGACTTGTGGTTGCGAACTTGCAGGTGGTCCACTTTTACCCACACTCTTTTCTTTTTCATCATCTCGTAACAATGTAATAAAATCATCTCGCTCGACTACAGTCGTTAATGCATCTTTAATAAGCGGTTCCGAATTCCCTATCATATTTAATAAAAGTTCTCTACTAGTAGGCGAAGCCAATCTTTGTGCAACATCAACAAACAACCTTCCTCCAGCTTGAAACCTCTGTCCAAAAGATGTTAACTGGAATAAAGACATTCCTAATGGCTTCAAGGGATCGGTCATCATTTGCTGGTGACCAACCGATACATACACATGATTTTCCCCATCATTTACTTCTGGTATTGGATATAAAGTCGTGATTGGGCGACTTTGGACAATATAAAATGTATCATCCACTAAACACCATTCAATATCTTGCGGACAACCAAAATAAGCTTCAATCTGTCTTCCAATCTGTGCTAGTTGTAAAATTTGTTGTTCAGACAATGTTTGAATTTTTTGCTGAGCCGGATCAATCTGTTTCGTCTCCGTTCCGCCCTCTTTTAAAGCATAAATGGCTAATTTTTTAGTTGCTATCATCTTGCCGGTAATTTCGTCTTCTTTTACTTTATAATTATCGGCAGAGACCAGTCCTGATACTAATGCCTCACCAAGTCCAAAACTGGCATCAATTGATACTACCTTTCGGTTAGAAGTAACCGGATCAGCAGTAAATAAAATTCCCGAAGCCTCAGGGAAAACCATTTTTTGAACGACAACACATATAGAAACTTGATTATGTTCAAAATCATTTTGCATGCGGTACATAACTGCTCGCTCTGTAAATAAAGAAGCCCAGCACTTTCTTACATGCTGCAAAATCGCTTCTTTACCGATAATATTTAAATACGTATCTTGTTGACCAGCAAATGAGGCATACGGTAAATCTTCAGCCGTAGCACTAGAACGCACGGCATACGCATGTTCATTTCCAAAACGTGAGAGATAATGAGCTACCGCTTCCACTACTTCAGAAGGGATTTTTACTGCCATAATGACTTCTCTAATCTTCTTACTCATTTCACCAATTTGGGCTCGCTCTTCCTTTTTCAACTTTGTTAGTTGCTGCAACAAAGTTTGAAGCTCCTCATTTTGCTCGATGGCCTTTTCATATCCTACCGTTGTAACACAAAATCCTTCTGGCACTTGTATCCCTTGAGCGCTTGATAACTCCCCTAAATTCAATCCTTTTCCACCAACGAGTGCAAGCTGCGTGTTTTCTATTTCCTGAAAATCGAGAACGAAAGAACTCATTTACCATCTCTCCTTACTATGCATGTGTTCTTGATTGTAGCAGTAGTAAATACGAATAAACAGTCTATTTCGAACTTGATTTACATGATATAATTAAGTTAGGAAGAGATATTCTCCCCTCTAATTCACTTCAACTACATCACCAAACTTAAACATCCTTTGATTATGAAAAGCATCGGTACAAGTAAGCGTCTTATTTAATGGATTTATATCAGCTGCTGTTATGTATTTTTTATATAAATACACATTAAAATATTAAGATGAATATTTTATTAACTCATCACCCTCCTCAAAAAAAATTGTAGAAACTATTATATAAATTCATATGTCTCCACCTTAATTCTAGGACTTAATTTTTTTGTAATCCCCCACTAATTCTTTTTTCAAATGTCCCAAAATGGATTCGAGAAATTAGGGAACTATAATGTCGTATTGAAACATATTAAGGGGGATAAAAGGTGAACAAGGAAATGAATTATGGAAGTGATTACAAGTTTATTCCAGCAACTTCAATTGAAAGTGGTCATGGCCTTGAAGTATTGCCTGATTTATTTTGTTACACGATTCAAATCGTCAACATATGTTTTGTTGGAAATCCGCATACCAATGATTTTGTTTTAGTTGATGCTGGAATGCCTAAATGTGCAAATGAAATTATCTCCGTTACTGAGAAGCGATTTGGTACAAATAGCCGCCCAAAAGCAATTATTTTAACTCATGGGCATTTTGATCATGTTGGAGGAATAATTGAACTCATTAAGTATTGGGATGTTCCAGTCTATGCCCATCAACTGGAGATACCGTTCTTGACTGGACAACAAAGCTATCCTGAACCAGATCCAACAGTTGAAGGTGGTATGGTAGCCAAAATGTCTCCCCTGTTTCCTAATGAACCGATTGATTTAGGAAATAGCGTAAAAGTACTACCTACCGATGGAACTGTTCCCCATATGCCAGAGTTTAGATGGATTCATACACCAGGGCATACTCCTGGGCATATTTCATTATTCCGAGAAAAAGACCGAACTTTAATTGCTGGGGATGCTTTTGTTACAGTGAAACAGGAATATCTATATAAAGTATTTACTCAGGAACAGGAAATAAGCGGCCCCCCTCGTTATTTAACAACAGACTGGAAAGCCGCTAAAGAATCAGTCATTAAATTAGAAGAAGTAAAGCCTCTGGTTGCTATTACTGGACATGGGATACCAATGTCCGGTGAATTGCTAACAACAAGCCTCAAAACACTCGTTCAAGAATTTGATAAAATCGCTGTACCCAATTATGGACAATATGTAGACAAAAAGATACATTAAACATAAAAATACTTTTTCTTCTTATATTTAAGAAACAAAATCAAAACAGAAAAAATTATTAAGTTTAATATAAAAACACTGTACTTAGGCAACATCTCTATTATAAGAATGGAACTACACCTTGTGAATAAAACTTGATACTCCGCAAATACTATACGTAGTATAAGCCTGCTTCTTACCCAGGTTGTACTTCTTACCATTAAAGGGTGATTAAACGGGTTACGCTATATAGCATAACCCGTTTTTTATGAAATATTTTATTCCATATACGTTTAAACAATGGAGGAAAATGATGAAACATATTGTTGCTTTATTAATTAAATACACAGCGATAACTGCAGTATTACTAATGGTACTCGGTATCTTTCAAGGCATTTCGATTCCTAGAGTATTACTCATTTCTCTTTTCCTAACAGGAGCTATTTAATCGGCGATCTCTTCATTTTACCTAAATACGGAAATATGATTGCTACAATGGCAGATTTCGGCTTAACCTTCTTCGGAATTTGGCTTTTAACATCCTTATTTACGAATTTAGATGCTACTCGTAATATTGGACTTTCTTCATTTATAACCACATTAATTATTGGCGGAATAGAGGTTTTCTTCCACATTTATATGAAGAGGTTAGTACTGCGTAACGACGATGAATTAAGAAATCACACTCATATTCATCATGATAAATATGCTATGGAAATGTCAGATGAATATATAGATCCTTCCACAATAAATAAATCCAAAGTTAAGGATACATCTAAAAAATAAAAAAGTGGCCAACGCCACTTTTTTATTTTTGTTTATTAAGCTTGATCTGAATTTCTTACATGTAACGGAGGTGGAACTACCCACCCTTTTTTCTTACTTAGACGCAGCAAAGTTACACCTGCTTGCGCTTTTTTCATATGAAATTGTCCGAATAGCATCCCTACATCTTCTCGAAGACATTTTCCCATCACTTGACTACATGTCACAAGTCCAGCTGCTAATCCTGTAGCAACAGCTGCTGCTATTTCAGCATCATTAATACGCGCTCCTGGAGGAATATCTTCGATAGATGCAACTGGTCGTTCTGGAGGAGCAGGAGGTAAAGCTACGCCATTAACCTTTAAAAGAGTTTTTAACTCTTCTATTTCCGAGTTTATATCATTTTCAATTAAGCTTTCTAAAAACTTCTTCAAATCTTCGTCACCTGTGTGATTCATAAATACTTGATGGCTTGCAATTGCACCTTGTGCAGCGAGAAGATAACTCCAAATATCAAATACTTCTCCGTAATGTAACGGTTCATTTTGAGGATTTCCACTTAATATACCCATTTTTAAATTCCTCGCTTTCGAAAATATCATAATAAATATTGATTTCAATATTGAAATCAAATTTTCAAGTATGCTTTTTCCTGCAAAAGATTTTCTACTATGCATGGAAAACACCTTTCCAACACCGCGTGTTTATTGTTTAGGAAAGTAGTTTACAAATAAAATACTCAAAGATTATGAAAGAAGATTATCAATAATCTTTGAGTGAGGATCCATTTACTATAAGGGTTTTTATTTTTATACATATACAAAAGAAATTGATTTACATATCTGCTACATTGTATTTCAATTTACTTAGCGGTTAGCTCTACCACCAAGTTGTTGTTCAGCCATTGCTACTAAACGTTTTGTAATTTCACCACCAACAGATCCGTTTGAACGAGCTGTTGTATCTGCACCAAGTTGTACACCAAACTCTTGTGCAATTTCATATTTCATTTGATCAAGAGCCTGTTCAGCACCTCGAACTAACAATTCATTACGACTTCCACTATTATTGTTCGTCATATCGTTTCACCTCCGATTTTTTTAATATGCTACAAATTATGAAATAATAATTATCCTTTTTGTGGGAATTAGATTATGAATAAATATTGAGTTTCTTCTTAAAATAGGGAAAAAGATATAAGAAAGAAGAGTTGCTATAACGTACTTTCATAACAAAACTATGTATAGATTTCTCTTTACTAAAGATTTCTGTTTTGCCAAGAGATACATATAAATTATGAAAAATGATTCCTAAGGAGATATGTGATGAAAGCTGTAACCTATCAAGGACCAAACCAAGTACAAGTTAAACAAGTTGATGATGCAAAGTTAGAGAAAAAAGATGATATTATTGTAAAAATTACTTCAACCGCTATCTGCGGTTCTGATTTACATTTATATCAAGGTAACATGCCGTTACCTGAAGGGTACATTATTGGCCATGAGCCAATGGGAATTGTTGAAGAAGTTGGTCCAGATGTTACGAAAGTAAAAAAAGGCGATCGTGTTGTTATCCCCTTTAACGTTGCTTGTGGACATTGTTTTTATTGCCAACATGAAATGGAAAGCCAATGTGATAACTCCAATCCTCATTATGATTCTGGTGGATACTTTGGTTATACAGAGAAATTTGGTAACCATCCAGGCGGACAAGCAGAATATTTAAAAGTTCCTTTTGGAAATTTCACTCCATTTGTTATACCAGAATCATGCGAGCTTGAAGATGAATCTCTACTGTTTTTATCCGATGTTTTGCCAACAGCCTATTGGAGTGTAATAAACGCAGGTGTTAAGCCAGGTGATACTGTTATCGTCCTAGGTTGTGGCCCTATTGGATTAATGACACAAAAATTCGCTTGGATGCAAGGAGCTAAGCGCGTAATCGCAGTCGATTACTTAGATTATCGGATACATTATGCAAAAAAGATTAACAATGTTGAGGTATTTGAGTTTACAAAATTTCCTGATATGGGAGAACATTTAAAGGAAATCACACATGGCGGTGCCGATGTAGTCATTGATTGCGTGGGCATGGATGGCAAGAAATCGCCACTAGAATTCCTGGAACAAAAATTGAAATTACAAGGTGGAACTCTCGGGCCTATTCAAATTGCTACGAAAGCCGTAAGAAAATACGGAACAGTTCAAATGACGGGTGTTTATGGCGGCAATTATAATGCTTTTCCACTCGGGGCATTTTGGGTTAGAAATATTAATCTTAAAATGGGACAAGCACCTGTTATTCATTTTATGCCGGAACTGTTTGAAAAAATAATAAACAAAGAATTCGATCCAAAAGAGATTATTACACACAAAATCCCCCTTGAAGAAGCGAGCTACGGTTATCAAATTTTCAATAATCGTGAAGATGATTGTATAAAAGTCATTTTAAAACCTTGAAGATACAATTTATTATTCTTCATGAAAAGATAAGATTACATGCTAAGTAGCTATTCCCCCACTCTCATCTCATATCGAAAATAGTTATTTCAAAAAGACTTTGCATTTTACGGTAACGATTTATCGGTAAAAAAATGAATTAAAGTATTAAGTAACCAATTAGCGGACACGATAAAAATGTTAACCAACTTAAAAAGAGGTGTCCTTCATGTTTTATTATAAAGAGGAAATAATTAATATGATTAAGCCAGATAAACCAGACCCAGCTGCTGCAAAAGTTTTACAAGAAATATTAGGTGGGCATTATGGTGAAATGCGTACAATGATGCAATATTTCTTCCAAAGCTCAAATTTTAGAGGTAAAGAGAAGCAATATCGTGATTTACTTCGAGGTGTTTTTTTAGAGGAAATAAGCCATGTAGAACTTGTACAACATACAATTAATCAGCTATTAACTGGATCTGGTGAGCCTACGCCAGGAAATGCTGGTATTGACAAAGCACCGCTTGATGAAGCGGTTAAACATGCAAACCCTCACCATTTTATTGTAGGTGCTCAAAGTTCATTGCCTGTTGATGCAGCTGGCAATCCTTGGAATGGATCTTGGGTATATAGTCATGGAAACTTAATTAGCGATTTACTAGATAATGTAGTACTTGAATCTACAGGTGTACTTCAAAAAACTAGAATTTATGAAATGAGTTCTAATCAAACATTTAGAGAAACTCTTGCATTTTTAATTGTACGTGATAATGCACATCAAAATGCTTTTGCAAAAGCTTTAGAGACATTAGGGGTTGAATGGGGAAAACTCTTCCCTGTGCCGAACTATGATATCAATAAATATCCAGAGTGTAGAAAGTATGTAGACATGGGATTCCATAATGCACAATTTAATTTCAGCTTAGATCCAACAAGAATGGGAGAAATATTCCAAGGTGAATCTCCAAGTAGAAACAAAGGAACATTAACAGTAACTGACCCACCAAAAGGTTTTCCTGTACCAGAACTTCCTGAAATGCCAAATGAGCATAGTCCCGGATTAAAAGATATGGATCTTTAAGATCATTATGGCCAACTATTTATTCATGGTTGGCCATAAACCTTTCTATGGATTCCAGTCACACTTTACTCCACTTCCATTACATCACCAAACTTAAACATTCTTTGATTATGAAAAGCATCGGTACAAGTAATCGTCTTATTTAATGGATTTATATCAGCTACTGTTATGTAATTTTTATATAGATAGCCATCTTTATAATATGTAAGTAAAACCTCTTCTTCACCTAAATATGAAATTAACAG
Source organism: Bacillus sp. EE-W1 (assembly GCF_009760835.1). Taxonomy (NCBI): domain Bacteria; kingdom Bacillati; phylum Bacillota; class Bacilli; order Caryophanales; family Bacillaceae; genus Bacillus; species Bacillus sp. EE-W1. The sequence continues at coordinate 280,015 of NZ_WIPE01000064.1, forward strand.
CTTATTTTCAATCCTTTCTTTTGCATCTTGCGTTAAAATTGGACGCGGGATTTTTGTTTGCTCCTGTATCATGTCTTTAATACAGATGAACTGCTCTGGCATACTAGCAAACGGTTGCCATTTTACCATGCCTCTTCCTTTTGGCATATTAGCATTCTTCACGATTTGTGCCCTCCTGATAATGTGTTTCTGTATCTTGCTGTTGCGACGCTTGTGTAGGAAATTCCACGTAATATACTGTTCTTACCAAATCGTGTTCGAATTTCGTCCATAACTTTCGTTAATCTCATTTCTTTTTCTCTTTGAATAATGTTATCGAAAAGCGAAATTTGCTCTTCTCCTTCATGTATTAAATTTGTTAAAGAAAGACTTATCGATCGAATCGGCTCTCCTGTATGCCGCTCGTATAAAAAATATGTACAAACGTTGTAAATGTCCATCGTTAGATTTGTTGCTCTATTTAACGTATGTGCTTTTTTTATTCCTCCCCCGTATTCCCTACTATATCCGACTGAAAAATGAATCGTTTGCGCGTATTTCTTTTCGCTTCTCAATCTGTAACAAACTTCTTCTGCATGCTCTAATAAAATAACGGTGAACTCTTCTATTGAATAATCACGAAATAATATTTGGCTTTTCGCTATAGATGTTGTCGCTGGAACATATTTCTCTGCTATTCTGCTGAAATCAATCCCGTTACTATGCAAGTGTAATTCTTCCCCTATTAAACCAAACGATTGTTTTAAATACTTCAACGGGTACTGCGCTAATTCCCCAATCGTATGTATACCTTTTCGATTTAATTTCATTTCCGTTTTATACGATATACCCCAAAATTTACTGAGTGGTCTAATACTCCATAACTTCTCGGGTATATCGTCATACGTCCACTGCGCTATTCCATCGTTATTCTTTTTCGCTTCCACATCCAGTGCTACTTTACTCAATAATAAATTGGGTCCAATACCAATCGTACTTTCAATCCGTGTACGTTCATATATTTCTCGCTTAAACTTTAATGCGAACTCGCACGGATTACTCGCAAACAAATGAATACTTGCGGTCATGTCCATAAAAAATTCATCGATACTATATTGATGGAAATCTTCCGGCGCAACATACTGTAAAGCTAAACCGGTTATGTAAGTTGAACACTTCATATATGTATGCATAATCGGATTCACAATAATAATATCTGGCCGCTTCGGTATTTCGTACAACCGTGCCATTTTCTTAATTCCTAACGCTTTTAATGGCGGTGTTGCCGCTAATACGATTGATCCACTACGATTTACATCTCCTACGACAGCCAATTTTGTATATCGTGGATCAAGTCCTTTTTTAATGCAGGATACGCTTGCATAAAAGCTACGAAGATCTACACATAAAATAATACGATTCGGTAAAAGAGAATACTCATACAAGGTTATCACTCCTAACAAAAAGAACGCTTGTTCTTATTATATACGAACTCACGTTCTTTTAAAAGGTATTTCCATGAAAATTTTGGTTAAAATAACCGTTCTTTAAAAAACACCCAAGGAATTCCCCTCAATATTCAAATGCCAATATTATTTTCACCATTTGGCATTACACTGTATTTAGCTATAAAAAATTTCCCTAAATGTATTCTTGGTAACATGTGTATATAAAAAATAAGCTTTTTATCTATACACTATCAATCATGGAGAGAAAAGCTAGAATTTTAAGTAACTCATGAGCATAAAAACTACTAAAACAAACCAATTAAATCTGTATTATCAAAACATAATTTATATAAATTCCTTTGTTTCTTATATGTGTGAAGATGATAAAATACTATTTCCAAAACAAAAAAAGCAAAGATTTTTAATTTACTTCAGCTTCCTTGTCTCTCATACATATATTCTTCTAATTTTGATTTTTTCTTGTATATTTTTTCAGCAAAACCTCCTACATAGCGCATGTACCAAGATTCATCCGCATAACTAGTTACATTCTCCTTTTTTCTATTTTTAATAGCTTCATAATAAAAGCTGTTAAACGGCAAAAGTGCGAAGTCTTAAATTAGACGTCGCACCTTATACAAATTTACAATTAGTGACAATATCCATACAAATACAATAGTATATACATAATAATCACTCATTATATCTGTTGCTCTTTTAATCGGCCAATGTATAAAACAATCCTTTTACTTAGCCATCTCTCATGATTGGTTTGATTGTTTCTAGATACTTAATCCCCTCTATACTCATTTCAATCGGTAATCTATTCCGATTGAAATTACAAATGACAAAATTTATCCGTTTTTCCTTTTTGCCTACTTGCTAAATTCAGCAAGTAAAATGTTTTTAAAAAATTCCGGATTATTAATGTTTAAACTATTCGAATTGATAGCAAATGTACGTTTGCCTCCTAGTGTTCCACCAGCAAAAGTGGAAAACCCTGGAACGGCACCCCTGTGTCCCCATACCGAAACACCGTTCGGAAGCTTAATTTCAAGGATTCCAAGGCCATATCTAGTTCCCTCTCTTTCTGTAGGAACTGTAGTAAGCATTTGTTTTAGTTGCTGTTCCTTCAGTAATTTGCCACTGAGTAAGTAAGAGAAGAATTTGTTTAAGTCGTCAGCAGTAGAAATCATATCTCCATCCGAGCTACCTGGGTTAATATAAGTAACGTCTTTTAGCTCACTTGCTCCGTCTAGTTGGAAATAGCCACGGGCATGCTTGGTGCCTGGAATCACGCTTGAATTGCCAGGTAGGAATGTATTTGACAAATCAAGCGGTTCAATAATCCGATTTTCTACCTCTTCTGCATAGCTGTTTCCTGTTACTTTTTCAATAAGGATCCCCAGTATTACGTATCCTGTGTTTGAATAAGACCACCCCTTCCCTGGAGCAAAGTCTGGTGGAAGAGAAATCCCCATCTTTACAAATTCTTCAGCCGTATACGATTTTTTTATATCCGTAATATCAAAATCTTTTGAATTTATATAGTCAGCAATACCACTTGTATGATTCAATAGTTGCCGGATCGTAATCTGGTTACCATCATATCCGTTTCCTTGAATGACACCAGGCAACCATTTTTCAATAGGGTCGTCTAAATTTAAACGGTTCTCTCCAGATAATTGAAGTAGAACTGTTGCAATGAACGTTTTCGTCACACTGCCAATACGAAAGCGAAAATCTGCTTTCATTGGTTTCTTAGTTCTCAGATCCGCTACCCCAGCAGTATAACTCCAAGTTTTACCCCCCTTAGAAATTTGAGCGAGTATTCCCGGGTATCCAAGTTGCAGTGTATCCCGCATTGCTTTCTTAACGGAAGTACAATCGCTTTGAGCACTTGTTTGTAACGAACTAGATACATTTTGCGTGGGTTCTGCTTTTACAATTGAGGCTGGTGGTATGTATAACAGAGAACTTCCAGCTATTAAAAGTGCTAGACTTGCACATGTAATTTTACTGCGTGTTTTCATAAAGCATTCCTCTCTTCTATTAAAATTGTATAGATAGTTGATAGCTGTGTCATATACGAACCACACAGCTCTCCATTCTCCCAATGATGAAAAAGCAACAATGCATTTGCAATCATTGTACTCATTATTTTCACAAAACACTCTTGTTACTGATTGTTTTATATGTAGGCCGTACTTATCCCCCCTTCACGCCTCCTTATATTTGTATCCTACACAATGAAAATCTCTTTTTCCTTACCTATCCCTTACAAATTCCTTACATTCAAAATCGTTTCTATAATGACAGGATTGAAGTAGCATCTGTGCCCGAAAGCGCAAAAAACACCGATTTTTGTCGCTCCGGTGTTTTTTTACACTTTAAATATTGAAGGTTCATTTTACTCTTAACAGGTTACATTGCTGATTTTTTTCTAATGTGATTATTTTTCTTGCTATATAACAAAATTTCATAGTGCTATATGAACCACTTATCACGTTGTCATTAAGACATATGATTCTACTTTTATTGATGCACTTGAGATGGACTCACTTTTTGAATTTGAACAAGTATATCAAACGCTTTACCTAATGATATATCAACAGTTTTTGGTATATCAGGCCCTTCGGTAGTTATTCCAGCGAAAATTGGATGTTGTTCGTTTAACCAAGTTTTTGTCACTCCGTTCACCTTACGTAAATCAATAAAAAATTGATTTTTTTTAACTTGCCCAAATATGTAGTTATAACTGTTTGGATTATCTGATTTTAATGTTCCATATGGGCCAAATTCACCGTCACTATTATAAACATTATATTGTCCTTCATAAACTGATGTTCCAATAGATATATATCGTTTCCCATAGTATTCTGCTAAATGCTGCCCAGCTACTTTAGGGTATATAAAAGGAATCATATTTGTTTTCGAAACGTGCCCATTATGTCCCCAAACAATGGTTTTTCCTAAATGTTCTTCAGTCCACTTTGCATTTTCATACATTGCGATATCATGTTTCAAATAAAAGTCCGATGGTTGATCAGGAGGTGACGCTAACATTGTAGTAAACTGTTCAATAATACGGGCATTTTGTTTTATCCATGCGAACTCTTTGGATTTTCCATTTAGATAACTTTTATTTTGTTCTAATAAAGCACTGATTTGTTTAGCATCTGAAATATACTTTTCTTTTTCTTCTTTCGAAAGGCTCTCAAAAGTATTCATATCCTTTGTTACAGGAATAAGACCTTTTATCTTCGCTTCTATTCTAGGCACAAGATCTGAATTGTTTCTCTTTATACATTCTATTATATTATTATAAACATTCTCATTTACTGATTGAATATCCATCCCGATGACGCGCACTTTAGATTTATGTTTTGGATTAGTATTATATTGCCGAATCCAATCAAGTAAATCCAACATTTCTTTCGTTTTAAATGTAGGTGATAGATGTTGGATTGGGTTTCCCTTACCAGTAAGAACATATCGATCAAGTTCCAAAGCTCTGTCCCATCCCTCTTCTAAAACTAAGTTGGTAAAGCCCTTTTCAGATACTAAGTAATTAACAATACGGTTTTTCATCGTAAAAACTTCATGAGCCCCATGCGTAGCTTCACCTAAACCTACAATTGAAGCTGAACCTACCATATTCTTAAGTGGTTTCAAATCATTAAGAGATGCAGTTGGATTAGTTGTTTTTAAAGGCTTTGCATGTGCTTCTAACCATTTCGCTATTTGATTTGTATTGTAGGGAGCTGTAACAGAAACTTCTATTTTCGAATCTGCATAAGTACTTCCTACAAAATTAGTCAGTATTATAGCAGAAGCACTAAGTGCAATAATTATTTTCTTTTTCATAAAAACCTCCTGAAATACTAATTTATTAATTTTTGCCATACTATAAGGACTACAGTTTAATACCATTACCTCTCTTATTACTGTTAAGATACATTTATTCTAATTCCTCAAACTCACTTATTTCTTAATAGGTTCTTAAGAAACCCTTAATTCACTCATACGAATATAAAACTACATGAGCTTCAATCCATTATAGTGTAGTTAATATTGGGCTAATATGAAGTTCCAAATTTTAATTATTTGTAGTCTCTTCATCATAGAGTTAACTTAGGGGTTATTTTTTGTCTACTCCATTGTTTTCTGCACTCTGCATCTAGACGGTATACCCATTGGCCACAGTAAGACTTTATTTCAAGCCCATAAAAAATAGATTACCTGCACACGAAAAAGTTAGCGTACAGGTAATCTATTTGTTTTTGAGACTAATAAAAATCTAATTTATTTTTTGAATTCTTCCATCAATAACAGATTGAATTGGTTCTTTTGATTTTTTTATATAATCTACTAATGCTTCAAAATCAGTTGGTCCTGTTTCAGCATCTTTACCGTTTTTAAAGGATACAAATCCATCTCCACCTGAAGCTAGAAATGCGTTCGCAACGACGCTGTAAGTTTGAGAAGGAATAATTTCTTCTCCATTTGTTAGGCGAATACTTGTTACTTTTTCTCCATTAGGCTTGTTCGCATCCCAAGTGTATTGGATCCCTGAAATTTGAAGCATTCTTGTTATGTCTTTTTGCCATTGTTGATTTAAAATATCACGAATGTCTTGGCCTGTTAAATTTACTTTTATTAATTGATTTCCGAATGGTTGAATACCATATATCTCTCCCCATGTAATATCACCAGCATCTAAGTCATTACGAATACCACCAGGATTCATAAGTGCAATTTGGGATTGCATTGTTGTACGCTGGGCATCAGCAACTAAATTTCCGAGAGTAGATTCACCAGCCGTATTGAGTTTGCGATCTAGTGGAGCAATAGACTTACCTACAACTTCATTAACAAGAGGTGCGATTTTTGCTTGATATTTCTCCATCTTCTTCTTTATTTTTTTATCAGGCTCCATGCCTTCATGGTAAGTTGTAACAATTTCTGCTTTTTTCTCAACAATATCTTGTGTCTTACGATCAATCTTTACATCAACATCAGCAAAAGCCATACCATAAGAATTTGCTTGTACGACAAGTTTATTATTAACAGTTCCATTTACATAAGTGTGGCTATGCCCACCAAAAATAACATCGACTTCTGGATCAGTCTCATTTGCTAATCGGACAATATCACCATTTGTTACGCCGTTCCCATCTGTTGTACCTCCGTTATGCGCAAGAACAACGATAGATTTAACGCCTAGTTTTTTTAATTGCTTTACGGATTTGTTAATAGCTTCAACTTCATCTGTAATTTCTACATTCTTTAGCATAGTAGGCATAACAAGGTTAGGAACATCCGTTGTTACGACTCCGATAAATCCAACAGGAACTCCTTGTACCTTTTTTATAGTGAATGGTGGTAAAAATAAACGACCAGTGGATTTATTATAGAAATTTGCGGCAACATATGGGAATTTTGCTCCTTTAAAATTCCCTGTTTTCTCATGGTATCCACCATAAATAAGGCGGTTCATTTCCGCAACACCTTCATCAAATTCATGATTTCCTATAGTCCCAACATCGAATTTCAAATCATTTAGAAATTCAATCGTAGGTTCGTCTTGTAATAATGCTGAAACAGGAGTACTTGCTCCAACAACATCGCCCGCATGTACCTTTAATGTATTCGGATTTTGTTTTTCACGATCACGTAAATAAGCCCCTAAGTACTCAATTCCCCCTGCATCTTTATTGTTAATTTTTTTTACAGTGTCTACCTGCCCATGAAAATCGTTAATACCGAGCATTTGTACATCTATGTAGCGGTTTGGTTCTGTACTTGCTTGTGCTGAAGGCGCAGCAAATACACTAGTAAAAGTAACTGTACTTAACGCTAAAGCAACTGGAATGATTTTTTTCAACATAAAATTTCTCTCCCCTAATTAAAATCTGACATAATACGATGTTATTTTAATATATTAAGAGAATTATTTCTATAAAAATTCAACTAATTATAAAAATTAATAAGATTTTATTGTTTTCTGACAAAACATTTCTTTGTTTTGAGGATTATTCAAAATATTATCTTGATAGTAATATAGCAATCCATCTAAGAGGTCTAAAAAAACTCTAACCAATACATTTTAGCTGTTAAGAAGATTATTCAATTCGAAATTAATGAGTATTTTTCAAGATAATATCTCAATATCAATATTTAAAAATGAATAGAAATTCCATAATGGAAGATTACCGTGGTGCACTACTCCTAATTTAAAAAGATGCTCCTGGATTTATCCAAGAGCATCTTTTATAAAGCTTTATTTTTACTTGTTTATAATTTATCAATTAACAATTATATAGTTGTAATCAGCCCTTTAAAAATGATAGGAGTGCTTCATTAAATTCTTTGGCATGCGTTGCATTTAGCCCATGTGGACCACCCTTTATTAACGCTACTTTAGAATTAGGAATTGCTTCATGTGTTAACTTCCCACTATATTCAAATGGTACAGTTGCATCTGAATCACCATGAATAACAAGGGTAGGTATATTAAACTGCTCCAAGTCTTTTCTAAAATCTGTCTTACTAAAGGCGGTAATACAATCAAGCGTTCCTTTAGGTGATGCACTGGCTGCAATATCCCAATTATATAAACGGAATGGCTCACTAACTAAATCTGTTCGATTACCAGCCGCGAAAAATCCCTTAGTAAATTCATCAAGAAATGCAAGACGGTCATTTATCACACCACTTTTGAATGCTTCAATTGTAGCATCATCTAATGCCCCCTCAGGATGATCCTCTGATTTGTATAAATATGGAGGAACTGCTCCAGCAAAAACAGCCTTTTCAATACGATCTGTTCCATACGTACTAATGTACCGAGCTACCTCGCCTCCACCCATAGAAAAACCAACAAGTGTGACATTTTGAAGCTCTAAATGTTCTAATAGTTGATGTAAATCAGAAGTAAAGGTATCATACTCATACCCTTCCCACGGCTGAGATGATTTTCCAAAGCCTCGACGATCATATGTTATAACTCTGTATCCAGCCTCAACAAGAACGGGAACTTGGTATTCCCAAGATCGACCACTTAACGGCCAACCATGAATTAGTACAACTGGTTTTCCTATGCCATGATCCTCATAATATATCTCAATTGGTGCTTGATTTTCGGTTCCTACAGTAATCTTTGCCATTCTTCTACCTCCAAAAAATATTTTAATATATATCTTTTTCTTCAATAATCCGGATGAATATCATAACCTATTTATGCACATTTGTATGGTGAACGCTAAGCATGAAACTCTATCGTTCCAATGATTTCATTTTCTATTTATGGAACAAGTCCCCATCTCATACCTTTTTCATCACGAAGTATTTGCTGAACATTCCTCCTATTCAATTCTAATAACAAAAATAGGTAACTATCAATATCGTTCTATCTATAGAATGTATAGGTAAAACCAATCAATTTTATGGTGAAAATAACTATAGTTACCATCTATCCGAATTATAGATAATTTAGAATTGATTAATGAATCGGTTTTCAAATACTATAAATTTGTATAGCGCTTCATATTCTGTGAATGCTGTTATAACTAATATTATCGTTCAGCTTAGTTACAAACTAATCGTAACAAACGAAGAAAATCATGATAATATTTGACTATTTAAACTTTCTTCGATTACTTAATTTTTAGGAGGAATACATAATGACTGATTTCTATTCTCGTATTAACAAAGATGATGCTGTCGTGCTTTTAGTAGATCATCAAACTGGTCTTATGTCCGGACTAGTACGTGACTATGGTGTTGATGAATTCAAAAACAATGTTTTAGCTCTTGCTCACACTGCTAAGTTTTTTGATTTACCAGTTATTTTAACAACAAGCTTTGAAAACGGACCTAATGGACCTTTAATGCAAGAATTGGTTGATCTCTTTCCTCACGCACAAAAAATAGCTCGACCTGGACAAATTAACGCATGGGATAATGATGATTTTGTAAAAGCAATCGAAGAAACTGGAAAAAAGCAACTCATCATCGCGGGCGTAGTAACAGACGTTTGTGTTGCTTTCCCAGCACTTTCCGCTATAAAAGCTGGATATGAAGTATTTGCTGTCACTGATGCTTCAGGAACTTTCAGTAAACAAGTTGCAGATGCTGCCAATACGCGTATGGCACATAATGGTGTACAACTTATGAACTGGTTTAGCGTAGCTTGCGAATTACAACGGGATTGGCGCAACGATGTTGAAGGTTTTGGCAATTTACTTGCTAGTAATCTTCCAGGTTATCAAAATATAATTGGAAGCTATATGGGAGCTCAGCGCGATCTTAGTAAACAAAATGCATAAATATATTCCAAAGAAATAGCTTTAAATTACTTTTTTTAGAGTAGATAGTATAGATTTAGTGCTGATTAAATCGGCACTAAATTTTACATTAAAAAGTATAGCAGGGCTTTAATTGACAGAAGATACATTCCTTTCAATAAATAATTTTAAACAATTAAAAAAGGAGCGTTTTATTATGAGTAATTTAGAATTATTAAATCCGGAGAACAGTGCCTTAATTTTGATTGATTTTCAACCTCAAATGACTTTTGGAGTTGCAAGTATTGATAGACAAACATTGATTAATAACGTTATGTTGCTTGCTAAATCAGCAAAAACTTTTAACGTACCTACTATTCTTACTACAGTTGAGACACGCAGCTTTTCTGGTTATTTTTGGCCACAAATTCTTGACATATTCCCAAACCATGAAATTATAGAACGCAGTTCAATGAACTCTTGGGAAGATCCAAAATTTGTTGAAGCAGTTAAAGCAACAGGTAGAAAGAAATTAATATTTGCAGCACTTTGGACTGAAGTTTGCCTTGCATTCCCTGTGCTTGAAGCAATTAAAGCTGGCTATGAGGTGTATGCAGTTGATGATGCTTCAGGTGGTACTAGTTTGACAGCACATAACGCTGCTATGCGTCGTGTAGAACAAGCTGGTGCCATTCCAGTGACAGCAATTCAAGTTTTACTTGAATATCAACGTGACTGGGCACACAAAGACACTTATGATGCGGTAATGGAGATTGTAAAAGAACACACTGGTGCTTATGGTCAAGGCGTAGAATACGCATATACTATGGTGCATGGTGCACTTCCAAGCAGGAAAATATGAAACAAAAAGGAGTAGCTGTCGAAGAGACTTATACAGAGAACACGATGGATGCTGCTGATCCAGTAACAACGATTGTTACATGGAAAATTCAACAAGGCAAAGAAAAACAGTTTGAAACATGGAGACATGAAATCGAAGCTGCCGCTACTAAATTCCCAGGGCATTTAGGTGTAAATCTAATAGTCCCTAATAATGCATCCAGAGAGTATACGGTTATTTTTCGCTTTGATACGTATGAGCATCTACGTGCTTGGCAAGAATCAGATGTTCGCCGAGATTTGTTAAAAACGGCAGAACAATTTCAAGTTACTAATCCGAGTTACAAAACTGAAAGCAGTTTGGCCTATTGGTTTGTTACTCCGAAAACGCCACTTCCACCGCCAAAATGGAAAATGTCTATCGTTACCCTTCTGGGTGTATGGCCTCTTAGCATGTTAGTTCCTAAATTGATAGGACCTATTATAAAACATATGAATCCTATTATGTCCGCTTTTTTTGTTTCTATATGTATAGTGTCCTTGCTATCATGGGTAGTTATGCCGATTTTCGGTAAATTATTTCATCCATGGTTACAAAATAATAGGAAGTAGACGAGGTGTGAATATGAATGTACCGGATATGATCTTATATAACGGAAAAATTACTACCCTTGATTCCTCTCAACCTGAGGTATCTGCTATCGCCATAACTGATGGTTTAATAACTGCAGTAGGTGGAGATGAGATTCTTCATAGTGCCACAGAAAAAACAAAAAAAATAGACCTTAAAAGAAAGAGAGCTATCCCAGGCCTGAATGACTCTCATATACACGTTATTCGTGGCGGTCTTCATTATAATATGGAATTACGATGGGAAGGTGTGCCTTCGCTTGCCATTGCTCTCGAAATGCTCAAAGAACAGGCAAGGCGTACACCTGCTCCTCAATGGGTAAGAGTAGTTGGAGGTTGGTCTGAATTTCAATTTAAAGAGAGACGGTTGCCAACTTTGGCAGAGATTAATGCTGTTTCTGAAGACACACCTGTCTTTGTACTACATCTTTACGATAGAGCACTTGTAAATCGTGCAGGGCTGCGTGCACTGGGATACACAAAAGATACCCCAGACCCTCCAGGCTGCTTAATTGAGCGGGATAAACGAGGTAATCCAACGGGCCTTTTAATTGCGAATCCTAACGCTTCTATTCTTTATTCAAGTCTGGGTAAGGCTCCAATACTTAATTTTGACGACCAGATTAATTCAACTCGCCATTTTATGCGCGAATTAAATAGATTAGGTATTACAAGTGCTATTGACGCAGGTGGCGGTTTCCAAAATTATCCTGACGACTACAGAGTTGTTGAACATTTAGCCGAGAAAGAACAATTAACTTTACGCATTGCTTATAATCTATTTACGCAAAATCCTAATCATGAATATGAAGATTTTGCTTCATGGGCAAAAATTGTTTCTCCAGGTCAAGGAACTGATAAGTATAAAATGAATGGTGCCGGAGAAATGTTAGTATTCTCGGCAGCCGATTTTGAAAAGTTTCAAATGCCACGGCCTGAACTAGCTACGATGATGGAAGCTGACTTAAAGAAAGTAATTTCTCTATTGGTGGAAAACCGTTGGCCCTTCCGTTTACATGCAACTTATGACGAGTCAATCACAAGATTCTTAAATGTATTTGAGGAAGTCAACAAAGAAATTCCTTTTAATGGTCTACGATGGTGGTTTGACCATGCAGAAACAATCTCAGAACGTAGTATGGAACGTGTTAAGGCTTTAAATGGTGGTATTGCCATCCAAGACCGCATGGCTTTTCAAGGTGAATACTTTGTTGATTTATACGGAAAGGAAGCTGCAAAGCGTACCCCTCCGATTTATCGTATGTTAGACCTAGGTATACCTGTTGGCGCCGGTAGTGATGCAACTAGGGTTTCCAGCTATAACCCTTGGGTTGCTCTTTATTGGATGGTTGCCGGAAAAACCATTGGTGGACTTTCAATATACGATGAAAAAAATAAACTTGATAGAAAAGTAGCACTGGAATTATATTCAAAAGGAAGTGCGTGGTTCTCTGGTGATGAAGGTAAAAAAGGAACCCTTGCAGTAGGTCAGTTTGCTGATCTTGCTGTATTGTCTGCTGACTACTTTACTGTGCCAGAAGAAGAAATTAAGAACCTTGAATCATTACTCACCATTATGGGTGGACAGGTTGTTTATGGAAATGATGAATTTAAAAATTTATCACCTGAATTACCGCCAGCATCACCTGATTGGTCACCGACGGGAGTTTATGGTTATGGTGGCGCTAACCTAGCCCACACTATACTTTCTCACGATGCCCATGATCACAAGTTACATAGTTGCAGTAACCCTCTCCATCAACACACTCATACCGTAATAGGAAAAGATGGAACTAAATGGGGTATTGGTTGTACTTGCTTTGCTTTCTAAGTCAAAACCACCGGTAATGCCGGTGGTTTTCTTTCTACAATAAGGATATGCAAATTCGAAATAGCATTGTATATCCCTATTGGAATCTAGTACTATACGATAAGACCGAAGAGTTGATGGATTAACTTGACTTATTTTTGACAGCCTTCTCTCCTTGCAAAGTCTGCCCTTTTTTCCTTAAGTAAAAGTCAATGATATTCCCATTTGAATCGATCACACCACACATATAAAGCCAATGCCCTTTGACTGTAATTTAGGTCTTATCCCAAGGATTATGTATCATTTTTAACTCTCACACTATAATCATTATTATTTCTATAATACTAATACTTTTTCAGGATCATTTAACTTTTGCATAAAGATACGTGCTGCAAAACTTAAAAATTTATCATCAAAGTGAATAAGATTAATATCTTGACTTGGTGTCGGATCAATAATACGAACTATACTCAAATTATCATTATTAACAAAGTCAACTAGTGAAAGAGGTATTATGGCAACGCCATGTCCATTATATACAAGGCTCAATAGAGAAATAGAAGATTTTGTTTCTATATTTGCTTCAGATAAAGATAACCCTAAACTCTCACAATATATCTTAATAGATTCACGACAACTACATGAAACCATTATTCTACTCAGCCCTGCTAATTCTCGAAAAGAAACAAATGATTTTTCATTCAAAGGATGTTTTTTTGGAATTACAAGGACGAGCTCTTCGCTATACAAAAGGGTGCTTGTTAATGTGTCTGGAATTTGAGCACTACGTGTGATTCCTAAATCAATATTTTGGTCAACGATTTGATTTACAGCAACTTCGGATTCTATAATTTTTACTATAATGTTGGGATAATGTTGTTGAAACTTCATAATATAAGGTGTTAAATAAGTGAGGTCCTCTAATAAACCTCCTATAGTAATCACACCTCTTTTTACACCCTTTAATTCAAAAATTTCATTATAAACGTCATCAAATTGTTGCATGATAAATTTTCCTTTATCAAATAGCAGCTTACCCGCTTCTGTCATTTTGATACCTCTTCCAACTCGATGAAACAAGGGTGTATCAAGTTCACCTTCTAACACACGTATTTGCTGACTTAAAGTCGGCTGTGAAATACCTAGAACTTCCGCAGCTTTAGTAAAACTATTATTATTACAAACTTGAATAAAATACTCTAAATGACGTAATTCCATTCTTGATACCCACTCTCCGCTTTATGAAAGATTTATAATGAAAAGGACAATATGTATACGTTAACATAACAGCTTTATTACCTACTACACTAATTACAATTACAATTACATAATTTTCTTATTTTGTATTACAACAAATTTACTACTATTTATTAATTTTTCCTCCTATTTATTTAATTTATATTTAATTAGGATATTACTAAACAGAAATAACCTCTAAAAACTTACAATTTCCGTGTGTAACATCCTAACTTTTTCAACTCTTTAATTATCATTTCTTCTCCATATAGTCCAAACTATCAAATATTTGCCGAATCCCCTCTTTATGCTGAGGAAAAATAGTATCCATCAATTCAATACCTTCTGAAGTAATTGACGTATACGTGATACTACTACTACTACTTGCAAATAATATTTTGTCTCCAATTTTTTATAGGCTGATCGCCTTTACTGTATAGTAGCTCAAGCACTGCAAATTCAGTTGGATTAAGTCTATAACTTTTTATATCCTCTTCAATACGCTTAGTGATTGACTGTACTGCCCTTGATAATATAACAAATAACTTTAAAGATAAGCTCTCATCGTTAATCACGTTCCTAATTACCAATCCTTTACAAGTTATCTTGAATTCGAGATTTATTATATTATCGTCAAAATATTATGTCAATAATTCGTTTTAGCTTTATCAAGCCACTTATAATTTATTTCTCAACATAAGACATATAGAATTAGAAGAAAACAATTGTTACTATATAAGTATCTCAATTGCGTTATTTCTTTTAAAGAGAGCTTGTTTTCTAACGCAAGTTCTCTTTTGTCATATTCTAAATTGAATCGGAACAAATTTCAGGTGATGGTCTGCCTATATATATGATATAGTTTTAAAAAAAAGATTAGAGCTCTCCTACAAAAAGGAGAGCTCTAATCTTTCATATAAAGTGAAACTTTAATCAGTGGGGGT
>NZ_WIPE01000084.1:0-1421 GCF_009760835.1 Bacillus sp. EE-W1
AAGCTCACAGCAATTGCTGTGAGCTTTTTTATACTTATTTCGTTGAATCTCTAAATTGGATACGGTGAGGTAAGATAACAGTGTGATCTTCCACTTTTTCTTTGTTCATATACTTTGTTAATAGACGCATTGCTACTGCACCGATATCATACATTGGTTGTACAACTGTTGAAAGTTGCGGACGAACCATTAATGCAAGGCGTGTATTATCGAAACCAAGTACTTCTACATCAGTTGGTACGTTTAATCCAGCGTCTTGTGCTGCATGGATTACACCTAGTGCCATTTCGTCAGAAGATACGAAGATTGCTGTTGGCTTTTCATCACTGCTCCAAAGCTTTTCGAATGCTTCGATACCTGAATCATATGTGTAATCTCCATCGATTATAAGATTTTCATCATATGAAATACCTGCTTCTTCTAAAGCTTTTTTATAACCTTGTAACTTCTTCGCGCTTCCCGCTTTATTAATGAAAGGACCAGAGACGAAACCGATACGCGTATGCCCTTGCTCAATAAAGTGCTTCATTGCGTCGTAAGCTGCTTGCGTATAATCAATATTTACTGATGGCGTTTCATTTTGCTCATCAAATGACGCTGCTAATACGATTGGTACTGGAGACTTTTTGAATTCTTCAATGTGAATGTCTGTAATATCTTCACCCATGAAAACAATTCCGTCCACTTGTTTTCCAAGCATCGTATTTAATAAATGGAACTCTTTCTCTTTGTTTTGGTCAGAGTTACTTAAAATGATGTTATATTTGTACATTGTTGCGATATCTTCAATTCCACGAGCAAGTTCTGCATAAAACGTATTTGAGATATCAGGAATAATAACACCTACTGTAGTTGTCTTCTTACTTGCTAGTCCACGTGCTACCGCATTTGGGCGGTACCCTAAACGATCAATTGCTTCTAATACTTTCTTTCTTGTTGTAGGCTTTACATTTGGATTACCGTTCACTACACGAGATACGGTAGCCATTGAAACGTTTGCTTCACGCGCTACATCATAAATTGTTACGTTCATCTCATCGCACACTCCTTCTATTTTTGTTATCTATTTTTATGTATCGGTTACTTGAATGAAAAAAAGACATCAACTCTATTTGCAGATGCCACCAATCGTCCCGAGTTCTTCCTTTTACTAATGATACGATAAAAACGCAGGCTCATACAATATTTTCCCGCAAAAGTTTCAAAAAAATTCGCTTCTTTTCTCGTATTTTCGTATTTTTTATGAAAAAAAGGGCATTTTTTGTAAAAAAATAGATATCCAATACGTAGAAACCTTATTTTAAGCAATACGATAGTAGATAGTAAATGAAATTTATATCGGCGATTTTCCAAACATATCGCCACAACTCCAATTATATCAGCAATTTTTTAAATATATCGACTTACCGACAGAAACCGAC
>NZ_WIPE01000041.1:0-20376 GCF_009760835.1 Bacillus sp. EE-W1
GTGAAGAGACAGAGAAACCGGGTGAAGGAATGGTAAACGTAGATAAAGAACAACCTACCTCACCAGAAAAAGGACAAGGTGCGTCTCATGCACAACGCCTTCCAGCCACAGGACATGATATGAATTATCTTCCATTCGTTGGTTTTGCTCTTGTTTTATTAGGGATACGTCTTAGATTTATGATTAAAAATAGTTAATAGTTTTATAAAAGGCATAAGAGAAATGTTATCTCTTATGCCTTTTAGTTTTTTGTTTAAGCTTCAATAACCTTAAGCATTCGATTTAAAAATGCGGCTGATTCAGCACGTGTTGCTGTGCCTTTTGGTACGAATTCATTGCGCTCGTTCCCTTTTACGATGCCGTATGCGTAAACATTTTGTAATGCTTTCTTATCGTATGCTAAATTTTGGTCAGTGAATGGTAATTTCACTTCTTTTCTATAAATCCAGTTATATTCTAATGCACGGTCAATCATAATAACAGCTTCATCACGTGTTATTGTAGCAGTCGGATCAAATTTATTATTCCCACGACCATTAATGATACCTGCGCTAGCTGCACGATTAATTCCGTCTACTAAAGATGGATGTGCTTCGTTTAAGTCTGTAAATTTAGCGTTTCCAGCCGGTAATTTTAAAGCTCGCGACATTAAATTTGCAAACTCCGCTCGTGTTACGAGGCGGTTTGGCCAGTAAGAACCATTTCCATCACCGAACATGATTTTCCTAGCTGCTAATTGACGAATGTCTTGTTCATACCAACCACCTGTAATGTCATCTTTTTCATGAGGGACTTCTGGCGGTGGCATAACCTCTTTACGATGTTCATTATAGTAAGCGTTCGTGCCTTTTAAGAAAGCATCCCATTGTCCGCGTTGAATCATAAATGCAGGGCAGTTTTTTCCGCTCCAAAATTGATGCTTTTGCACGTGATCTAGAGATATGTTTAATTCGTTCATTAAATAAGCAGCTAATTTTCGGGCATTTTCTACCGCCTTCGTATAATTCCCATCACTATTCACAGCAATTTCAATTCCGATAGATTCATAGTTTCCTGTCTTATTTCCAGCATGCCAACCAACTTCATTTAATGGAAGATGTTGATAAATTTCTTTGTCATCCACTGTAAAATGCCAAGATGCTGAACGATCAGTATTTCCGCGGGCTTGGCTATCTAAGTACTTCGCATGATTTAACGCGTTAGCACCTTTACTTGTATTAGCAGTTTCATGAATTGTAATGTATTTCGGTTCCATTGCGTAGCCAGGACGAATGTTTTCATTCCCTTTTGGAACGATCATTTCTTTAAATGTAACACCATAAACGTTATTTGTAGGCAAATTAGATGGTGTTTTGAAGAAAGTTGCGCTTCTCTTTTCGATAGAACCTGTTTTTTCAAATAATGATGCTTTTGTACCTTCGAATGTAGCTGAAGGAGCATAAATCCATTTCTCAGTTCCGTTCAGTTGAATTTTAAACCAATTTCCAGCTTGTTCAGTAGGAGCTACTGTTTGTGGCTGTAATGTCGTTTCTTCTTTAAACGATTGGAAAGGGAATGAATATATTGATGTTTCGTCTTTCACAATTAGTTTTTGATTTGAAAGTTTATGAATCTCTTGTACTTCTAAACTATTATTTTCCTTATTAACCCAACCAGAACCGGATGTAGTTTGTACGTAATATGTATTACCTTTTTTCTTCGTTGCCTTTACTACTGGTTCAGCAATTTCAATATTTGTTTTGGTTTTTAAGTCGTTTGCATCGTATAGTGGAAGTTTTGTTGATAAGTGGAGAAGATATTCACCCGAGATTTCAAGGTCGTTTTCTTCGTCATGTCTATGCTGTTTTGCATGTTCTTCAATGCTTTTTAACGCTTGTTCATCAATAGACAATTCCGCAGTTTTCTCTATATTTTCTGCGAATGAATGGGTAGGTGCTACAAATGTTTGTAATGCCAAAGTTAGTGCCAAAATGTTGTAAAACCTTTTTTTCATAGTTGTTTTTTAACACGTTATAGTATATATGTCGTGTTAACAGTCCTCCTTTGGATATATTTAAATTAGTAGCAAGTACTAATACGTTCTAGATTGTAACAAGAGTATATTACAATGTCTATACAACTAAGAAAAGTTCGTGAAAAACTAATATTCAGTTTGTTTTAAATAGGATATATGAATAAGGTAAAACCTTCTGTATTGACCTACAAACGCCCTTCAAGTAAACTAAAGAGAGTTTGCAAATGAAAAGGTGATAATGTTGTTAATTTCAATTAAAACGTTACAAGATGATCGTTTTTTACGTCCGCTGCAAAATATTGGCGGCTTATTTTTTGAAGATAGTACGATTGGATTTGAACAAGAGGAAGCAAATCTTATCGTTGATATACACATTGAAGAGAATGTGAAAGCATCTGCTCGTTTAACAGATGTGGCTACTGGAAATGTGTATGAAGAAACTTTCGCAAAAGATTTATCTGCTTTCACAGATGAAAAAGAGCGTATGAAGCAAGTGAAGCACGTTGTTTCTTATGTATATCTTTCTGTTCTTCAGCAGTTAACTGGTCTTGAACAAAGCTGGGGCATTTTAACAGGAGTTCGTCCGACAAAACTTCTTCATAAAATGCTTCAAAGTGGTATGTCAAAAGAAGAAGCACACCAAGAACTTCGTGAAAGCTATTTAATTCATGAAGAGAAAATTGAACTTCTTCAGCGTATTGTGGATTGCCAATTAGCGGTAGTTCCGGATTTATACCGTTTGAAAGAGGAAGTAAGTATTTATATCGGTATTCCATTCTGCCCAACAAAATGTGCATATTGTACATTCCCGGCGTATGCAATTAACGGACGCCAAGGCTCTGTTGATTCATTCTTAGGTGGTTTACATTATGAAGTTCGGGAAATTGGTAAGTTTTTAAAAGAAAAAGGTGTAACAGTTACGACGATTTATTACGGCGGGGGTACACCGACAAGTATTACAGCAGAAGAGATGGATATGCTGTATGAAGAAATGTATGAAGCGTTCCCAAATGTGAAAAATGTGCGTGAAGTAACAGTTGAGGCAGGTCGCCCAGATACAATTACGCCAGCAAAACTAGAAGTGTTAAATAAATGGAACATTGACCGTATTAGTATTAATCCGCAGTCATACCATCAAGAGACATTAAAAGCAATTGGGCGTCATCATACTGTAGAAGAAACAATTGAGAAGTATCACTTAGCTCGTGAAATGGGAATGAACAATATTAATATGGACTTAATTATTGGTCTTCCTGGTGAAGGGCTAGATATTTTCAAGCATACGTTAGATGAAACAGAAAAGTTAATGCCAGAATCGTTAACAGTTCATACGTTATCATTCAAACGTGCTTCTGAAATGACGCAAAACAAACGTAAATATAAAGTAGCTGGTCGCGAAGAAATTACAGCGATGATGCACGAAGCAGAAGAGTGGACGCAAAAGCATAATTACGTACCATATTACCTATATCGTCAAAAGAATATTTTAGGTAACTTAGAGAACGTTGGTTATGCAATGCCGACGCAAGAAAGTATTTATAACATTGTTATTATGGAAGAAGTTCAATCGATTATCGGACTTGGCTGTGGTGCATCAAGTAAATTTGTTCATCCGAAGACAGGCGCAATTACGCACTTCGCAAATCCGAAAGATCCAAAATCATATAACGATGGCTTCGTAAAATATACAGAAGACAAACTGAAAATTTTAGAAGAGCTATTCGTATAAGAAGAAAGAGGTTGTTCCGATTTGGAACAGCCTCTTTTTTATATTGTTGTGAGTAAATTGCTATAATTTCATTTATCAAGAGACCACACTGTTTGTAAAACTATGTCGATAATAATCAGAAAAATTAGTCAAATCATTAGAGGACAATGTCTACTTATGGACGAAATGATAGATTTATGAAAGAGAAAAGGGGGAAATTGTTGGCATGTACATGACGATAGGGAGAATATTTGATTTAGCGGTTGGTAAGTATCCGAATAAAGAGGCGTTAGTAGAGCCGGAAAAAAATATTCGCTGGACATATAAACAGTGGGATGAGCAAATAAATAAAACGGCGCAAGCTCTATTGAAAGAAGGGGTAAGAAAGGGAGATACTGTATCTGTTTACTTATATAATTGCCGTGAATTTGTAAACGTTTACTTAGCTTGTGCGAAAATTGGAGCGATCTTTAACCCGATTAATTTCCGCCTAAAAGCAAAAGAATTATCGTATATCCTCCAAGATGCAACCTCGAAAGTAGTAGTCTTTGAAAAAGCAGTTGAATCAACTGTTGCTATCATTGAACGAGATTTTCCAAATTCGTCTTTTTGGTACGTAGAAGACGATACACCTTCCTATGCTAGTTCTTACCATGAAAAAGTGAACGCAGCATCTTCTGACAAAGTAGATATCGAAATTGATGAAATGGATTATTGTTCTATGCTATATACGAGCGGTACGACAGGTCATCCGAAAGGCGTGCTACATCGTCATCGTGAAATGGCTGAGCATAGTATGATTTGTACGTATTTCTTAAAATATAATAGAGATAGTGCTGGGCTTGTAGTGGCGCCTTTATATCATTGCGGCGAGTTAAATGCTGGAATCATTCCGCGTATTCAAGTTGGTGGAAAGAATGTTATTTTACATCACTTTGATACGGATAGAGTATTACATACGATTCAAGAAGAGAAGATTACGACATTTTTTGCAGCACCGACGATGTGGAATATGTTACTGCAAAAAGATTTAACGCAGTACGATTTAACATCGATGAAGATTGGTATATATGGAGGAGCGGCAATGGCTCCAGCATTAGTGAAGGAATGTAAAGAACGTCTTTATATTGATCTCGTACAAATATACGGAATGACAGAAATGGGGCCAGTTGTTGCGTTTCTTGTAGAAGAAGATCAAATTACGAAAGCAGGTTCAGCAGGAACACCGTGCTTTAGTCATGAAATCCGCATTGTAAAACCAAATGATGATGCACCAGCAGAACCAGATGATGTATTACCTCCTTATGAAGTAGGGGAGATTATTTTACGCGGCCCAACTATGATGGCTGGTTATCATAACCGAGAAGAAGCAAATGCAAAATCGATGTATAAAGGATGGTATCACTCTGGTGATTTAGGTTACTTCGATAAAGATGGCTATTTATTCGTCGCAGATCGTGTGGATGATATGGTAATTAGCGGAGGCGTTAATATTTATCCACGTGAAATTGAAGATTTTCTACATAGTCATCCTGGTATATTAGATGTTGCGGTGCTTGGTGAGCCAGATGAATTATGGGGAGAACGTGTTGTGGCCGTCGTTGTAAAGAAAGATGAAACGATTACAGAAGAAGAATTAGAAATATATTGTAAAGAAAGTGATGAATTAGCAGATTATAAACGTCCACGTCACTATTTATTTGTGGATGAACTTCCTCGTAATGCGAGTGGAAAATTACAAAAATTTGTCCTGAGAGAGTCGTTGAAAGGCGCAAAACAATAGAAACCGATTTATACAAATAAGATTATCTTTCTTAATAAGGAAATAGTGTATATGTAAAAAAGCGGAGAGTATGTATCTCCGCTTTTTATTATTTTTGTAAGCATCAAGTATACATATTAATTAGTTAAAGTTATAGCGGTACAAAAATACGTTGAAATCTTCTTCCTTTGGTCCAAAATTAACTGCTTTTTCTTGTATGCGGTGGAAGTTTTGTCTATCATAAAATTCATAGTTGCATTCGTTATCTGTATATAAATATAAAGATGTTACGTCTTCTTTTTTCATATATTGTAACAAATCGTTTAGTAAAGACTTCCCAACTCCAAGACCTCTAGATTCTTCGGATACGATGAATAATTGTATACAGCCTTGAAATTGATCTTCTTTTCCTTGAATGAGTTCTTTATATGTTTTTTGTACTTGTATAAATGCTTTTAGAAATTCTCTATTCTCTTTATTCGTTATGAATAGCTTTAGCGTGTTAAAGGCAAAGCTAACAGTGTTATGGAAGCTCTTTAAACGGTTTTTATCTTTTTCAGAATCGCCTAAAATGACACCAATCACTTTATTATCTTTTTCGGCTACTTTACTGAAGGAACTTCCTAAAATACAACTGTGTAGATAAAAGTTTAATACTGAGTTTAAAAATTTTTTATCTGTAATGAATTCATTAAATCCAAATGCTTCACCGATTAAATGTTTTATAGGCTCATAGTCTTCCTTAACAAGACTTCTATATTGTACTGTGTTCATAATTGTATACTCCCTTTATTAATGTAAATGACTTATTATAAATAGTAAGGGCTCCTCTAAGGGGAGAGTCAATGGTTGTATGCGAAAAAATACAAGGGAAGAGATGCAAATGAAAAAAATGTTTTCTATTGGAGAAGTTGCAAAAATAAAGGATATTACGATAAAAGCGCTAAGATACTATCATAAGATGGGGATTCTTATTCCAAAACATGTTGATGAATCAACGGGGTATAGATATTATTCTATAGATCAATTTATTCACATTGATATTATAAAAAGCTGTCGAGAGTTGAATACGAGCATAGTAGAGCTGCAAGAGATTTTTAAGGAATGTAATACGGATAAATTGCTACGATTTTTACAATTGAAGAGAGAAGAAGCAGAAGAGCATATAAAGAAAATGAAAGAGGTAATGGAAACGATTGATGACTTACATGCGAAAGTAGTGAGTTCACAGGAAATATTAAAGAATGATGAAATCTCTATTGAATTTTTTGAACAACGTTATGTCGTTGTTGCGCCTTGTAAAGAAGTAGGGAGTTTACAGGAGTTGCTGTATTATTCCGATTTAGAGAAAATCGTGCAAGATTATGAAGAGAAAATGGAAATGGAGATGGGGATTCTCTACAACGTAAATGAAGATTGGGATGTAGAACCGAAGTATGTTTTTAATAAAGTACGAGATGATGTACATATGGAAGAGATGCAAAATATAAAAGTATTACCGGGCGGGAAATATATAACGTTAGCGTATAGTAAAGAGAATGAAGAGGAACGTAGAAATACTATGATTAAATATATGAAAGAAAATAGTATAGAAGTAGAGAGTTTTATTGAAGTGGAGTTAGTTAGTGATATTTTTAATGCGGAGACGTATAGTTGTCAAATTCAAATTTTGATAGGGGATAGTGAGAATAAGAAGTTTTGATGCTATAAATTTAGGGGGACGATCCAAAAAGCCTACTTACTTAATAAGAGAGACCATCCCTAAAAAATGGGACGGCCTCCTTAAATCGTATTACTTACGTGAAAATCCTTCTTCATCAAGGTATTCCGCAGCTTCTGGATAAGAGTTGAATGTACCGTCTAAGTTTACACCAGCGTACACGTTCCACATATCATCCTCTGAGATAAGAGTAAGGATATGGCCGTCTTCGTTATGCCATTCTTCTTCTTTCGCAGGTTCTGCAGGAACTACGATTTCTTCTTGAGATAATAGTTCAATTGATTGCTCAATTACTGAGCGTAATTCATCTGCTGAAAATTCGCGGATGTTAATCATACCTTTATCATCCGTTTTATAACCTTTAATACCATTTGCATATACAAAGCCGTTTCCGTTTGGATGTAAATGATATACAACGTTCTTTTTATCTAAACGACTTTCTTCAAAGTGAAAGTTCACGCGTTTTAATGATACGTTCTTTCTTTCTAATTCAGGGAAAGATTCAATAATCGATAATTTTTCTTCAAAAGTTAGCATAGTGCCTCCAAATATATAATAAAAGATTTAATTTATCTATTATAGCACAGTTACAATGGTTTCCAAAGATGCGGCGTGAGCTTACAATTGAATGCGTTTACGTCACGATACTGTAAAAAGTGGACTAACGAATGTATTCTTTTAGGTGTACAATGGAACGTGGACTTAATGTGAAGGTGGTTATTTATATGTTTCAAAAAATAGCAAAGGAATGTTTAGCAGGTTTTACTGTTGCGATTGTTGCGTTGCCACTTGCCATTGCATTTGGTATTGCTGCAACGGGAACATCTGAGGGAGCACTAGTCGGATTGTATGGTGCGATTTTTGCAGGTTTATTTGCGGCGTTATTTGGTGGTACACCTGGGCAGGTAACGGGGCCAACTGGACCGATTACGGTTATTGCAACAGGAGTTATTGCGACGCACGGATTAGAGGCGAGTTTTATAGCCTTTATGATGGCGGGACTGTTTCAAATTTTATTCGGTGTATGTAAGCTTGGATCTTACGTTCGATACATTCCGTATCCTGTCGTTTCAGGATTTATGAACGGAATCGCATTAATTATTATTTTAGGTGAAATAAAGCATGTGCAAAATAGTTTTCTACTCGTAGTATTAACGATTATTGTAATGATTGTTTCTGGAAAATGGATTAAGGCTATTCCGTCTAGTTTAGTTGCATTAGTCGGTGTAACTGCTTTACTTCCTTTATTTTCTTCTGCGTTAGAAGGGCTTACAGTGAAGTTACCGATTATCGGAAACTTGTCATTAAATAAGGTGATTGAAAAAATTGGGACGATTCCAGAAGCGATGCCGACGCTTCATATTCCATCTTTAAGTGGAACAGGGATTGCAGAACTTATTTTACCAGCGCTTAGTATTGCTTTATTAGGATCGATTGACTCGTTGTTAACATCGGTCGTAATGGATAATGTGACAGGTACACGTCATAAAAGTAATAAAGAACTGGTCGGACAAGGTATCGGTAATATGATGAGCGGGTTGTTTGGCGGATTAGCAGGGGCAGGGGCGACTGTACGGTCTATCGTTAATATAAGAAGCGGTGGTAAAACGGCGCTTTCAGCAAGTATGCATAGTGTTATATTATTTATTTTCATTATGGGACTTGGATCGGTCGTACAATACATTCCGCTTGCTGTATTATCAGGTATTTTAATTTTAACTGGTATTGGAATGTTTGATTGGGAAAGCATGAAGAAAATGCATGTAGCACCAAAAGGTGATGTCATTGTTATGCTCGTAACGATGATTGTCACAGTGAAGTTCGATTTAATGATTGCTGTTGCGTTCGGTATTATTCTTTCGTTCATTATATACATGGTGAAATGTAAAGAACGTAAAGCTTCTATTGTAAAAGAAAAAGACGCGACATATAAAATTAAAGGCCCACTTTCATTTTTAACAGTGGATCGTATTTTTTATGCTTTACAAGACGTAAAGTCTCCGGTTGTTTTACGTATGAAAGATGTGCGCTATATGGATGTATCAGGCGCAATGGCGTTATTTAATTTCATTGAGCAGTCGGATAAGTCAGGAGTGAGTGTGACGCTAGAACAAGTGCCTACTCATATTGAAAAAACGTTAGTAACGCTGGCGAGTAATGAGCAGAAAGATAAATTACAGTTTGTAGAAGCTGGTGCTATGTAAGGAAATGCCCTCGTATGAGGGTGTTTTTTATTGTGTTTAATATCTTTATATCGTGATGTTTTTATGTTATTGACATTTATTAATCTTAGCAGTATAGTAACATTCTAGATTAGGTATGTGCTATTATAAGAAGGTATATGAATTTTGAGATTCCTTTATATTCAGAAGGAAGAGCTGTAAGCTGGAGGGAATATTTGATGTACAAACAGTTACCACATGGAGTGAAGATCGGGATTACGCGATCAATTGTTGTTTCTTTTGAGAAGTATATGAAAGAAATTGAATGGCATGAAGAAAAATTTGATATGCAGCAATTTGTTGAACAGTGGAAACAGTATTTATACACAAAATCAACTTGGATTAATAAAGTAGACGAAGAGTTGAAAGGACATCCAGATTTCCATCAAGCATTAGCGATGAAAGTGAATGAAAAAATTAACGAGTTTATTAATGAAAAACCGACCGAAGAGCAAGTGGAGCAATTAAAGAGAAATAAAGTGAACCATGCAGATGACATGTGCAAATTAGAAGCTGAATATCATATTGAACGTTTATTAGTAACGAAGTAAATTTTACATAAAGAATAAGCTTGTCCAAGGAGGTGTGATGACCATCTTTTTGAACAGGCTTTTTTGTACGAAAAAGAAGAAGAGAGGTAGCTTTGGAAGCAGCCTCTCTTTATTATTAGTCTTGTGGTACAAATGCTTTCCAAGAAGATAGATCCATATCTTCTTTTAATATAGATGAAGCAGGGAAGACAAATGACCACGGTTTTGTAGTGTTCGTTTTAATTTCAAGGTTCGGTAATGTGAAAGCACCTTTAACAACAACTGCACCTGCTGCATCTTCAATGTGAAGAGGAAGTTGCTCTAGTTGAATGTCGTCTTTGCAACCGTTACGAATAAGAAGCGTTGTATGTAAATCACCGTTTTCTTTTCTTGCAGCTTGCAGACCTAGGAAGTTAATTTCACCATCATTTGGAGGTGTTAAATTGTCTACGAAATTACGTAAAGCTTCTTTGCTTGCTTCAGGTAACTGAGCTTCCCAAGATGGGTCTAAATCTAATACATGCTTACTTTCAAGTTCAAACGCTAATTCCCAATCTGTTTGCGATAATTCGGCACCTGTAATTGTTTCTTGCTCAAATGTAAAGATGAATGGCATATTTACATTTGCAGGAATATCTCCTAATGCAGAAAGGTTAAATGTTTTGCGGGCACATAGTTTCTTCTCTTTATTTAGAAGGATTAATGTAACCTCTTCGAAAGAAATTGGTTTCGGAACAGTGCTACGAATAAATACAGCTACGTCATAACCATTATCACGTTTTTCAATCTCAATTCCAGATAAAGAAATTTGATATTCTTGTAAACGTGTTAGTTCTTTATGTAAAAATTGATAAATGTATTTTTGTTCTTGTGCTACTGCACCCCAGCTAGGGTGGAAGTAAAGCGTTGGTTTTACTGTTTTATTTTCAGTATTTGTTTCTTCTTGTCCGAATAATTGATTACTAGAGACAGTCGTATCTTTTCCGCTTTTCTTAGCTCTTTTTAGGAATGATAACATAATCTTTCACCTCGTTATTGTACGTTTTCAGGAACACCTAAATGTCTTGCAACATAGCGGCACATTTCTTTTTCGAAATTACCATATGTGTATAAAAAGATATCTAAGCCTTCTTTTTGATAAAGACGAGTAGGGTCTTCTTGTTGATATTGTCTTAGCCCGATGCCTTCTTTTAAGTGAGTCATTGCATCTAAGTGATTTACCCAGTTCTGATCTAGGAAATGAAGGGAAACATATCGTAGCGACTGCTGTAAATCAGTATGGCTATTTAGCTCATTTACGCGCTCTTTATAAAGAGATAATGTTTCTTTCAAAACGGATTGTAAATCTTCCGGTGAATGTACATTATTCGCTGATAGTGATGGCATGTTTTCTACTGGTAAAATTTCATTTATATTTGCTGTTAAACTAGCGAAATCCCATTCTTCTGGAAGCATACCTTCCAAAAGATATTGCTTAGAAATGGCTTCTACAGCATGATCAATCATTGGAATAATAATTTCAATCATATTTATATCTTCTTGTAACAAGTTATTACGTAATTTATAAATAACGTTACGTTGGTCATTTATTACATCATCTAACTTTAAATTGTACTCACGCATTGAGAAATGGCTACCTTCACAAATTAATTGTGTACGGTTCACGAAGTCATGAACTTTAGAAGTTAGAATAAGTCCTGTTTCATCTGACTTCAGTGATTTATTTAATTTCTCCATTTCTTCATGTGCGAAACGTTTTAACATTTCATCTTCTAAAGAAAGGAAGAACTGAGAACTACCTGGATCTCCTTGACGACCAGCACGACCTTTTAACTGATTGTCAACGCGTCTTGATTCATGGCGTTCTGTCCCGATTACATGTAATCCACCAAGTTCGTGAACACCCTCACCTAGTATAATATCAGTACCTCGTCCGGCCATATTCGTCGCAATTGTAACTTGTCCTTTTTGTCCAGCTGTTGCAATTAAATCGGCCTCTTGTTCTGCGCTTTTCGCATTCAATAATTGATATGTAATATGCACTTCATCTAAGTAACGCGCAACGGTTTCAGATTGTAAAATAGACATTGTCCCAATTAAAATCGGGCGTCCTTGTTTATTGTGCTTTAGAACATCTTCACGTACAGCTTTATATTTAGCATCGGCTGTTACGTACACGACGTCATTTTTGTCTTCACGAATGATAGGACGGTTTGTCGGAATTGGCATAACTTCCATGTTATATACACGGTTAAATTCTTTTTCTTCCGTTTTTGCTGTACCTGTCATACCAGATAATGCTGGATACATACGGAAGAAGTTTTGAATTGTAATGGATGCTTGCGTTTGGTTTTCTTCAGTGATTTCTAAACCTTCTTTCGCTTCAAGAGCTTGGTGTAAACCGTCACTTAAAGAGCGACCATCCATAACGCGGCCCGTGAAAATATCTACAAGTAGAATTTTTTCATCATGTACAATATAGTCAACATCACATTGGAAAGCGACATGAGCTCGTAATGCTTGGATCATATAATGATATAAAGTTTGATGTTCTAAATCATATAGGTTATCGATATCAAATAAATCTTCTATTTTTGTAATACCGTCTTCTGTAAAACTAGCAGATTTCGATTCTGCATCGTACGTGTAATGAAGAGTATCCTGGAATGATTTAATAACTTTTGCACATAAATAGTGTAAATCAGTGCTGCTTGATTTCTTACCCGCGATAATAAGAGGCGTCTTCGCTTCATCAATTAAAACGCTATCAATCTCATCGATAATAGCAAAATGA
Organism: Bacillus sp. EE-W1; assembly: GCF_009760835.1. Taxonomy (NCBI): domain Bacteria; kingdom Bacillati; phylum Bacillota; class Bacilli; order Caryophanales; family Bacillaceae; genus Bacillus; species Bacillus sp. EE-W1. Next base: position 12,751 of record NZ_WIPE01000041.1, read on the forward strand.
TAGGGACGTTGTACCTGTTCATTTTTTGAAGAGGCCATATTATCACGTAGATAGTCAAAGCCAAATTCTGTTCCAATACCATATGTAATATCAGCTTCGTAAGCAAGTTTCTTTTCGGTAGGATCGATTTGAGGAATATTCAATCCAACCGTTAAACCTAGAAATTCATGAACTTGGCCAATTAATTCTTTATCTCGTTTTGCTAAATAGTCATTTACAGTAATAACGTGAACGCCTTTTCCTTCAAGAGCACGTACGTATGTTGGAAGAGAAGAAACTAATGTTTTTCCTTCGCCAGTTGGCATCTCTGCAATATTACCTTCTAATAGTACAAGGCCACCAATTAACTGCACATCGTAGTGTCGTAATCCAAGTACACGCTTTGCTGCTTCACGTACAACAGCGAACGCCTCTACTTTTATATCATCCACTGTTTTTCCATCATGTAGCATGTTTTTAAATATAATAGTATTATGACGTAATTCTTCATCAGATAAATCAGATAGTTTTGCTTCTAGATTATTAATGTCTTGAACAAGTTGTTCATATTTTTTTAGTTTTCTCTTTTGAGAATCTCCTAACAGCTTTTTTACCGAATTCAGCATGTTGTAAACACTCCTCTTACTGACAATAGCTACATTATAGCACATGTTTATCTGGAATAAGTAGAAGTAGTAAATTGAAGAAAAAACTGGATATAAATAAGGTGTTATTGCACATGCTATATTTGAAGGGCATAAAGAAAGAGAGTATTCAATGTATAAGAAATTTGGTATGATAGCTAAATGAGATAAAGTGAAAATTTTCAAAAAAGAGAAGAATATAGCTATCTCGTTTTATGATGTAATAAGTATTTAAATTATATATTGAAAGAAAAGAGCTAGAAGATGAATAATAAGTTTGTGAAAGGCGCTGCGATTTTAACGATTACAACGTTTCTATCGAAAGTGTTGGGAAGTTTTTTTCAAATCCCATTACAAAATATAGCAGGAGATGAAGTGCTTGGGATTTTCCGCCTTGTTTTTCCTGTATATATGATAGCTTTAACTTTATCAGTAGCGGGAGTACCGCTAGCTATATCACAGTTAATCGCTGAACTTCATGAGAAGAATGACCAGGGCGGGATTGCCAAACTATTTACGTCAGCATCTATTATTGGAGTAATATTTGGGGTGCTTGGATTTTCGGTTATTATGATTGGATCAAGTATGTTTGCAAATATGCTTGGTGGACAAGATACGAGACTCCCATTAATTGTCACTTCGTTTGCTTTATTAATCGCACCATATATGGCGGTATATCGAGGGTATTTCCAAGGTTTTGGAGATATGATTCCTACCGGGGTGTCACAAGTGATTGAGCAGTTCATTCGTGTTTTCTTTATGTTAGCAATTGCATTCTTATTCGTATCTTGGAATAAAGATAGTGATGTTGTAACAGGCGGCGCAATGATTGGTTCTTGCCTTGGGGTAATTACGTCACTTATCTATTTGAGATTGAAGTATGTAAAAAGTATATATCGTTATAAAAGTAATACATATTCACTGCAAGACTTTAAAGAAAATGCAAAAAAGATACTTCAGGTTTCGATTCCAATTGCGATTGGAGCATTATCGATGCCGTTGTTAAATTTAGTTGATTCTGTAACGATTCCACATATGTTGCATGAATCCACTACAACGATTCAAGAACAATTTGGTATATATAGTCGTGGCTTTGCGTTTACACAATTAATTGTCGTGTTTGCAAGCGCGATGGTATTTCCGTTAATCCCGTTGTTAACTGCTGCATTAACAAAGAAAGATATAGCGTTAGCAAAACACACAATTGAACGAACAAATGAGCTTGCTCATGTTTTAACAACGCCGATAACAATCTGGCTCATGGCACTTACAGTCCCGTTAAATGTTGGGTTGTTTACAGATGCTAAAGGGAGCGGCATGTTAGCTATTTTAATTGGTAGTTCGTATTTCACATCACTTATGGTATTATCAATAGGGATTTTGCAAGGAATTAACCGTTCTAAGCAAGCGGCGTGGATAGTTGTTGGAGCGAGTTTTGTAAAAGTCATATTAAATATAGTACTCGTAAGTCAATTTGGCATAACTGGTGCGGCTTATAGTACACTGATCATATATATCATAATTTGTATCGTAAATTATATATACATTCGAAAAGAATTGGCTTATTCAATTCGCATGGGGAGATTTTTTGCTGTAATCGGAGTATCTAGTATAGTAGGTATAGGATTATATTTCACATCTACTGTAATAAATGTGGTAGATTCTAGATTTATTGCAATGATGTATAGTGGTTTAGCATTTTGTGTGGCCTTGTTCATATATGGCATATGCGCATTAAAGTTGAACTGGATATCCAAAAAGCAAATTCCATTTTTAAGTAAGTAAATTTGTCTATAAATGAGTATGGCTATGTATATGTTTGTGAAAGAAATCAATTTGAAGTTATCCAACTTTTCTTATTAAAGAGTTGATAGCAATTTGTTGAATGACAAAAAGTTGATTGCGAAATGTTGGAGGAGATTAAGAGTGCGGTTAGTTTTATCAGGATATTATGGTTTTTATAATGTTGGGGACGAAGCAATTTTGCAATCAATTATTAAAGCGCTACATGAAGAGAATCCTACTCTTGAGCTTGTTGTACTTTCGAATGACCCCGACTATACAAGAAAAATGTACGGTGTAGAGGCAGTAAATCGCTGGGATATAAGAGCAATTTATAAGGAAATAAAGAGAAGTAACGGTTTAATTAGCGGAGGGGGAAGTCTCCTTCAAGATAAAACGAGTATTAAAAGCATTTTGTACTATACAGGTATTATGCGGATTGCTCGTTTTTTGAAGAAGCCGTATTATATTTACGCGCAAGGAATTGGTCCAATTACGAAAAGACAAAATCGTTTATTAGTGAAATGGCAAGTATCAAAAGCGGCATATATATCAGTTCGTGATGAAGATTCATTTTTGTATTTAAAAGAAATGGGTATTAAGAAAGAGATCGAACTAGTTCCAGATCCAGTATTGGCATGTCAACCAGAAGGAATGAAGTCGGATTGGCTGCAAAAACATTCGATTCAAGGGAAAGTAATTGCAGTTAGTGTGAGGTATTGGGACGCGAAAGAAGATTATATGAAGAAGCTAGCAGATACGCTGAAAAAATTTAAGCGTGAAGGATACCATATTTTATTCGTACCAATGCACGGACCATTTGATCAAAATGCATCACGCGATATTATTAACTTAATGGGAGAAGAAGCTCATATGCTTCCGTATAAGCTGGATATTCATGAGAAAATTTCAATTTTGTCGGAATGTTCGCTTCTAATAGGTATGAGACTTCATGCGCTTATATTATCAGCGGTTGCTAATATTCCTATGGTCGGTATTTCATATGATCCAAAGATCGATTCATTTTTACAACAAGTAAATCAGCCGATTATCGGAAACGTAGATGGTGACTGGACGGCTGAAACTTTGTATAACGTGGCAACGAAACAACTGGAACAAAAAGAATATGTACAAGAAACATTGGAACAAAGAGTAGAAGAATTGAGAGAACAAATTTCAACAGCGTCTCGCTACATCATAAGTGACTTGAATTCAAAAGAGTTCGAAAAAAGGGGAATGTAATCTTAATTTAAGAGGACATCCTCTTTTTTTATTAGTTGAAAAATATAAAATGTCGAAAGAAAATAAATATTTGTAGAAAAATGTCGAATTGTATAAATACTTTTAAATGTATGCTCATAAAAAAGAAGTTTGAGAGATAAGATGTATGTTTGATAATCCTAACATTCTTATATAGAGAATGTTAGGATTATGCGTTTTATTTGGTAAATTATAAGAAAATAGGTTTGTTAATTTTAAAGAATGAGAATGTAATAAAAATGTCGAAGTATATAAAAATAAGCTGTCGATTAATGTCGTAATATCTTCATAGTTAAATATTGAAATTGGAAACGTTTTTCTGTTATAGTTGTAAATGGTTATAAGAAGATGGTTGAAAATGTAATTCTGACGCGTTTTTCCGTTCATTTAAAATATTCTGATTTTATAATCTGGATGTTTTAAAATAAAAGTCGAAAAAATGATCGTTCAGAATTTCGAAAATTCACTTTTTTGTCGAATTTGAGATTTTAAATTGGATGAAAAGGGTGTATGATTTCTTTACGATTCCGTAATACAGGATATTCTATTATTCTGTACAAAGAATACGTTAACCACATTTATATCTACTAGTTTCAAAAATAAATAGAATATCTATTTAAAAACTTATGGAACTAGTATTACATTCCTAAGGAGGAAATATATAAAATGGCAAAGACTAACTCTTACAAAAAAGTAATCGCAGGTACAATGACAGCAGCAATGGTAGCAGGTGTTGTTTCTCCAGTAGCAGCAGCAGGAAAATCATTCCCAGACGTTCCAGCTGGTCATTGGGGATTAGATTCTATCAATTACTTAGTAGATAAAGGTGCAATCGAAGGTAAGCCAGATGGTACATACGCTCCAGCTGAAGAAATTGATCGTGCTTCTGCTGCGAAAATTATGGCAATTACATTAGGTTTAGAAGTTAAAGAGGGTGCAAAACCATCTTTCAAAGATGCTCAAGATTCATGGGCTGCTAAATATATCGCAGCTGTTGAAAAAGCTGGTGTGATTCAAGGGGATGAAACTGGTAAGTTTAATCCAAACAACCAAATTAATCGTGCTTCTATGGCAACAATGATCGTAAAAGCATACAAATTAGACAGCAAAGTAAGCGGAGAATTAGAAACTAAATTCTCTGATTTAGAAAAGCACTGGGGTAAAAAAGCTGCTAACATTTTAGTTGCTTTAGGTATCACTAATGGTACTGGTAATGGTTGGGAGCCAGATAAATCTGTAACTCGTGCAGAAGCTGCTAAATTCATTGCTAAGACTGACATGCAGTTCGGACAAAAAGCAGAAGCTAAAGTTGAGTCTATTAAAGCAATCAACGCTAAAGAGATCGAAGTTAAATTCGGTACTGAAGTTAAAGATGTAACTGCTGCAAACTTTGCAGTTGTAGAAGGTTCAAAAGAACTTGATATTGAAAAAGTTGAGTTAAGCAAAGATAAAAAATCAGCAACTATTACACTAAAAAATGCACTTGTAAATAAACAAGCTTATGTTGCACATGTTAAAGATGTTAAATCTGTAGATGGAAAAGACATTCCAAAAGCATTAGAAGTAATTTTCTTTAACGATGAAGTAGCTCCAACTGTATCTACAGTATCTACTCCAGACGGAAATGTTAAAGTAGTATTCAGTGAAAAGTTAAGTGCAGATGAAGTAACTGTTGTTATTAACGGTACGAAATTCACAGCTTCTCCTGTAGACAATACAGTTACATTAACAAAAGCTGATGTTGCATCTGTAGTTAAAAACGGTGAAGCATTTAACGTAATCGTAACTGGTGCTAAAGATTTAGTTGGTAACACAATGGAAATGTACGAAGGTAAAGCTACTTATAAAGTAGAAAAAGATGTTACAGCTCCAGAAGTTAAAGAAGTTAAAGTGAAAGAACTTGCTGAAGGCGTAGCTACATTAGAAGTTACATTCTCAGAAGAACTTTCTGCAGAAGGTAAAGTAGTAGTTAAAAAAGGTAATAAAGTAGTAGAAGGTACTACAATCGCTCTTGATCAAGATACTACAAAAGCAATTGTTACAGTACCAGGAGCTCTTACAGAGAAAGAAACAGCTGCAAACATTACAGTTGAATTTGTTGGCTACAAAGATGCAGCTAACAATGTAGGTACTAAAGTAACTAAAGAAGTAAAAATTACAAAAGATGTTGTAGCTCCTAACTTCGTAAAAGTTGAAGCTAATGAAAATAAAGCAGCAACACTTACTTTCGATAAAGATGTAACTGCGCAAGAAGGAAAACTTCGTGTAATTAACTTAGATACAAGTAAAGATGTAACTAAAGAAGTAGCTGTTGCTCCAGTTGAGGATAATAAAAAAGCTATCACTTTAACATTCCCAGAAAAGGGTAACTATAAAGTTGCTGCTACAAAAGGATTTGTAAAAGATACAGCTGGTAATGAATCTGCAGCATTTACTAAAGAAGTAAAAGTTGTAGAGAAAAAAGAAGAAGGTAAAAAAGATGAAGTAGCACCAAAAGCAACTAAAGTTGAGCGTGTTGCAGATAGCAAAACTAAGTTTACAGTAACATTTGATAAAGAAGTAAAAGGTGGCCAAGGCACTGATTCAGCTTCTAATGCAAACAACTACACTTTAGCTGGTGCTAAATTACCAGAAGGTACTTTAATCGTTGTTAATGCTGATGGAAAATCAGTAACAATTGAATTACCAGAAACATTTACTTTCGAAAAATCAGAAACAGTGAAATTCACAGTAGCTAACGTTGCAAACAAAGATGGAGTAAAAATGGGTACAACAAACTTATTAGTAAATGTTGTAGATACAAAAGCTCCTGAATTCAAATCAGCTAAAATTACAAAAGTTGATGCTAAAGAAATCACTTTAACATTCTCTGAAGCTGTAAACGTTGATGCAAATGACTTTGTAATTGACCTAAACGGTGTAGTATTAACTACGACAAAAGCTGATGTAACAGCTGAAGCTTCTAAAGACGTAGTTCTTAAAGTAACAGCTCCAACAGATGTTAACTTAGCAACTGGTACAGTTACAGTAAAAGCTAAAGAACTAGAAAATAATGCTAAATATGAGTTTAAGACTACTGACAAAGCAGGAAATGCACTTGCTGCTTTCAAATCAGTAACAGCAACTCGCTAATTGAAATTTATTTCAATGAAAAGAGTCCACAATATGTGGGCTCTTTTTTTATGGTTAATTTCTATATAAAACGATCTCTAAAAAATAGATTATATTTTGCAAATTAGTAGTTCGTTTTATTGAGAAATAAATCGAAAGCGTTTTCAAAAATAGAAGAATATCTCATTAATATGTAAATTATTTGTAAATTCACACCTTTTTTTGTTAAAAAAACATTCGAAAAGAAGAATAAAATGTCGAAATTCAATAATTTTAGTCGAATGCAGTCTGAAAATTGTATTTATTGTAAAAAACATTTAAGTGATGAAGTGGAAATATGTGCTATAATTCCAATTGTGTATTCGATATGAAAAATATACGAAGCGCAGTGAGAGTGGTTTATAGGAAAACAGTTTGTTCATTTCTATATTTGAGTATTATTAATATACTAATAATACAATGAAAAGACTGAATTATCAGAATGTGTCGAATCTTCTTTTGATAAAGTTCTTGATAACGAATAGTTTTGTATAGTATGATGAACTTGTTTCAAAAAATGGTATTTAAACCTTATATTTACATTTAACGGTTTGTATCATTTTATTATATGAACTACTTTTCATTATAGTATTTTTGTTTGTGCTTTTATTGTTTTATGGTTTTTCTAACTAGCTAGTTTTCAAATTTAATATGATATGAAACTAGTAGCATATTCCTGAAGGAGGAAATTTATAAAATGGCAAAGACTAACTCTTACAAAAAAGTAATCGCAGGTACAATGACAGCAGCAATGGTAGCAGGTGTTGTTTCTCCAGTAGCAGCAGCAGGAAAATCATTCCCAGACGTTCCA